>JADGIS010000007.1 GCA_015233825.1 Erysipelotrichaceae bacterium RD49 | reverse complement strand
AGAGGAGAACAATACTGTTGATTTCCATATCGGATTAAACGGTTTGTCTTTCCAATATAGCGGTTTTCATGGTACGAGTTTCTGCTTTTCTTTAGATGCTCGGCCATTCAATGACCGAGTAGTTCACCAAAAACCGGTTTTATTCTTACACCTTATCACCAAAAAAATATGAATTATCCGATAGATAAAGTAAATATGGTTTAATCAGCATATACTAAATAACAAAGAAAAACTGAAATTCGTCGATTTCAGGCTTTCTGGCTGGAAATCTTGGAAATACCTCATTCAATATGTAACCGCTTCGAATAAAACGAAACAAAGTGAAAGTTTCTATTTCCAATCAAGATGTTACAATCCTCACGAGTCGGGACATGCAAAAATTCAAAGCTTAATTTTGAAGGAACTTGTTTCGATATCCTGATAAAGATCGATGCAGAACCAGGATGCAACGAAAAACTCTGCTCGTTCTTAGGAGGAAGATTCATGATAAAATCCAGATCTCTGATTCTGGCGGCGATGCTTGCCGCAGGCGTATTGGCTGGCTGCCAAGGCGCTAACAAGCCAGAACAGAACTCTACTTCCAATACAACCCAACAGACACAATCCAGACTGACTTTGGGGACTCAGTCAGCTTCCAGCAAGAAAGTGGTTTTGACCAATAAGACTGGGTATCCGATTGTCAAAGCCGTTTTGCAGCCAAGTGGTTCGACGCAAACAGAAGTCAATCTGCTGGCGAATAACCAGATGTGGCCGCAGTCCAAGCCGGCGGATCTGTACATTGCTCCAGAAGACCAGAAGATTGATAATTTAACTTTGACTATTACGGTTAAAAATGGGAATGAAGAGAAGATGTACCAGCTTGACGGTTTTCCTGCAGCTACTATTGGTGCTGCGGCGGATTTAGAACTGGATGGGGATGCGCTGGTTATCAAGACCAAAGACGATCAAGTCAAGCCGGATCAAGCGCAAGATTCAAAAACAGATTCCAGTGCTGCCGCTGCCCCAGAAGAGCAGCCTTCAGTTGATGATACTGAAATTGCAGAAAACGAAGAACCCTCTGTGGAAGATTCCACTGCCCCTGTCGATCCTTCACAAGATCCATCGATTCAAGAACCGGTTTATATCGAACCTGTATACATTGGACCCGATGGAGCTGAGGAAGATCCATCGGCCGGCCCAGAGGACCAGATTGGAGAAGGCCAGACCGATCCATCTACAGATGCCGGAGCAGGGGAGCAGGGAATTCCGCAGGAAACACCAGCAGATCCAGGTCTGTAAACGGCCTGAGGGAGTCAAAAGACAAAATCAAGACGCTTTACATATCTGACAAGAAAACATCAAAAAGGGCAGAATCCTGTTTTGCGAATGCAATCAGGTTTCTGCCCTTTTTGCCTTTGTAGATGGTTCTTTTGAAAAGTGAATGCCAATTACTCAAACAAGCCGTGATCCGTTTTGGGGCTTTCAGCCGATTGGCTGCTTTGGGCAGCCTTCTTGGTACGGCGCTCGGTTTTCACACCCAGATGCTGCTTAGGCAGCGTTCGTTCGGGGTTTTCGGGATGGGCGAAGTCTTCTTCATCGACAGAACGAAGCTCACGTTCGATCAGGGCAACCATACAAGCCTTGATTAAAATCAACAGTAAAACTTCGAAGATCTCAAGCAGGCTGGTCGCAGTCACGGTCCGTAAAATTTCGGCCCCCAGCTTAAAGGAAAGACCGAGAGACTGGCCGTGAAGCAGGTAAACTTTCGCATATCGTTCATGCCGGAACAGCTTGAAGAAGGCAACCAAAGTCGTAAAGACGATGATGAAAATCGAAAGCAGTTCAAGAATATACATCGACCAGGAGGCAACATCCATGGTCAGCTCATGAAGAAATTTCGTATTGGAAGACATATAGGATTCGCTGGCCAGAATGCCGCTGGATAAGGTTTGAAGATTCATACAAATTCCTGACTTTCTATGACGACGATTGGATCTAAAATTTCCATACACGATAGCTTACCTAGATTGTATCGTCAAAAGGCTGAGGAAATGGCTTACTTACCCAGGCAGAAATTGGTAAACAAAGTATCCAGCAAATCCTCCCGATGGACTTCTCCCAGGATCTCTTTGAGATGGTTATGGCTGGCTTCCAGGTCGATTTCAATCAAATCCGGCTCAATACCCATTTCCATCGCCTGTTTGGCTCGAAGCAGATCGCTGCGGGCCTGCTCGAGCAGCCCGATTTGTCTTTCGTTGGAAAGCCTTGGCTTCCAGACCATTGAATCGCCATCAAAATAGGCCTCCAGAGTGTTTTCCAGCTTTTCCATATCGTTTTGTTTTGCAGAGATGACGACTGCATTTTCGAGGCCGCTTTCTTTGGGATCAAATGCGGCAGGCAGATCGCTCTTGTTGATCAAGACAATCCGCTTGCGCTTTGCGGTCTGCTCTAACAAGTCATCATCTTCTTTCTCCAGCGGCCTGGATCCATCCAGCACCAGCAGGACCAGGTCAGCCTGCTCAAGGGACTGCTTGCTTTTATCGATACCGATCTGTTCAATGCGGTCTGCACTGTCCCGAATGCCCGCGGTGTCCACGAGGTTGAGGGTGAACGCGCCGATGCGAACTCGGCCTTCGACCAAATCGCGGGTTGTACCAGCAATCTCGGTGACAATGGCTTTTTCTTCATCAAGCAAAGCATTCAACAGCGAACTTTTGCCGACATTGGGTTTGCCGACGATTACCGTCTGAATGCCATCCTGGACCATTACGCCCTGCTTGGAGCGCTTGAGCAGTTCATCCATGCGGGCTAAAAGTCCGGCAGAGCGGGGAAGGAGGGTTTCGGCCGTCAGTTGTTCGGCATCTTCATATTCGGGATAATCGATATTGACTTCAATATTGGCAATCAAATCCATCAAATCATCGATCAGCGGCTCCAGTAAAGTCTTGATCTGGCCGCGGATCGAATAAATCGCCTGCTTGCGCGAGGGATCGGTCGAAGCTTCGATCATATCTTCAACGGCTTCAGCCTGAGACAGATCAATCCGGCCGTTTAAAAAGGCCCGCTGGGTAAACTCGCCCGGCCTGGCCAGGCGGGCGCCATGAGCTAAGACCAGCTTTAAAATCTCGCGGGTAACGAGTGGTCCGCCGTGAGCATTGATTTCAACGCAGTCTTCGGCGGTATACGATTTGGGAGCTTTAAAGACACTGACCAGCACTTCATCAACTGTGTCCTTTCCATCAATAATATAGCCATAATTGATCGTATGGCTGGCCGCTTTGGTCAGATCACGGCTGAAAACAGAATCAGCAATCGCAATCGAATCCGGTCCGGAAAGCCGGATAATCGAAATCGCAGACTGTGCAAGGGGAGTGGCGATCGCTGCAATGGTATCATCAAACATGGGGATCCTTTCTAAACTGGAGAAAGATTCCAGTTGGCGTTTTCTCAAATAGGAAACTGTATTAAATATAGAGTTTATACTATTCTTCACCTATAAATTACCATTTATATTATCCACCAAAGAATGTATAAAGAGGCGTAGCATAAGTTTGACTGTTAGAGTCTGAAAGCGTTAAGAACCAAACAGGAAAAACGAAGTGACTTGAATGAACAATCCATGCAATTTGAAGTTTATTAAGGAGGCTCAAGCTATGAAAGAATATCAGGCAGACCAGATTACAGAAATGGCCAAAGCTTTAAAAGAGGGCCAGATTCTGGCCTTTCCAACCGATACAGTGTACGGGGTTGGAACGATCTACGGAAATGAAGAGTCTTTAAAACGGCTCAAACAGATCAAAAGACGCCCGGAAACCAAGCCGGTGCCGATGATGGTTTCCCGTCTGGAAGCGATTGAAAGCATCGTGGAAGTCAATGACATGGCGCAGGTGCTGGCGGATGCCTTTTTACCCGGCGCCCTGACTTTGGTCATGCCGTTAAAAGAAGGTGTGGACCGAGCGTGGACCAATGGCAAAGAAACCGCAGCTGTCCGCATTCCCAACGCGCCGGTGTTGTTAAACGTAATGGACCAGCTGGATGTACCACTCATGGTCACGTCGGCCAACATTTCAGGAGAACCGGCTGCCTTGACCAAACAGGAAGCGATCGATATGCTTCCGGATGTAGACGGTATTTTGGATGGAAGCTGCCACGATCTGCAGGCCTCGACCATTATCGACTGCACCAAAGATGAGCCGGTGATCCTTCGGCAAGGACCGATTTCAAAGGACGAGATTGATGCCGTCTGGACTCTGGCCCAAAAAGCATCGGTTTCAATCCAGCCAAAATGAGTCTGTAAGGAAGGAAAGTTCTGGTTTTTGCCACAGATTTGGGCCAGATTTGACAGATGAACCAAAACTTCTTAATGTAAAACAGATAAGTCAATTCCAGCCAGATTGTGAATTCTGCATAAGATCAGCAGATTCGCATCTGGTTGTTTTACGCACACAGAAAGGGGACCCGAAATGAGTCAGAAAAATACTGGCGGCGTGAAGCTGACAGAGCAGGAAAAAGTCAGACGCCAGAAGATGCAGGATCTGCAGGCCATGGGTGTTGATCCATTTGGCCATGCATACCACCGTACCCATAAAACCGGCGACATTGTGCCGGTTTACCAGGATAAAACCAAAGAAGAATTAGAAGAACTTCAGATTCCCGTCAAAGTTGCCGGGCGCATCATGACCAAGCGCCGCATGGGAAAAGCTGGATTCATGCACATCCAGGATCTGGATGGCCAGATCCAGATTTACGTGCGCAAGGATACCGTTGGCGATGACCAATACGAACTGTATAAGAAAAGCGATTTAGGGGATATCGTCGGCATCGAAGGTGTCTTGATGAAAACCGACCACGGTGACCTGGCTGTTCGTGCTAAAGAATATACCCACTTAACCAAGGCGCTCCGCCCGCTGCCGGAAAAATATCATGGCTTGACAGATGTGGAAGAACGCTTCCGCCGCCGTTACGTCGACTTGATTATGAACGATGATGCCCGCCGCATTGCGGTGACCAGGCCTCGCATTATCCGGGCGATCCAGCATTATTTAGATGGCCAGGGCTTGATCGAAGTCGAAACCCCTGTATTAAACACCATTCTTGGTGGCGCGGCTGCCAAGCCCTTTGTCACTCACCACAATACTTTAGATATCGATATGTATCTGCGCATTGCCACTGAATTGAACCTCAAGCGCTTGATTGTCGGCGGCATGGAAGGCGTCTATGAAATCGGAAGACTATTCCGCAACGAAGGGATGGACCAGACCCATAACCCAGAATTTACAACCTTTGAAGCCTATGTAGCGTACTCGGATCTGCAAGGCATGATGGACTTGATTGAAGGTCTGTTCCGCTCGGTTGCCCAAGAGGTTTTAGGCACCCAGACCATTACTTATCAGGGAACCGAAATTGATCTGTCCAAGCCGTTTAAGCGCGTGAAAATGAGCGAGGCCGTCTTTGAAAAGACCGGCATCGATTTTGAAAAGATCACTGATTTTGATGAAGCGGTTCAACTCGCCAAAGAACATGACATCGAACTGGAAAAGAAACACAACTCCGTCGGCCATATTTTGGATCTTTTCTTTGAAAAATACGTGGAAGAAACGATCGAACAGCCGACATTCGTTTACCACTATCCAATCGAGATTTCACCACTGGCCAAGAAAAATGCCGAAGATCCGCGCTTCACTGACCGTTATGAACTGTTTATCAAAGGTCATGAATATGCCAATGCCTTCTCAGAATTAAACGATCCAATCGACCAGAAAGAACGCTTTGTCAAGCAGCTTGAATTGCGTGAACTGGGCGATGATGAAGCCAATGATATGGACATCGACTATGTCGAAGCTCTTGAATACGGCATGCCTCCAACTGGTGGTGTAGGACTTGGGGTAGACCGTTTCGTGATGCTTTTGACGGATCAGTCTTCGATTCGTGAAGTTCTCCTATTCCCGACCATGAAGCCGCTTGTCTCAGAAAAGAAAGACAAAAAGGATAAGAAAAACAAGCCGGAAACTGTTGAAGAAGTCGTTGTTGAAGAAGTCAAAGAAGCTTAAGCCAAGAGTCTGCCGCACGAATCTTCCATTGTTTTGATTTTTAAATCCATCCATTCAGCCGCTGATTGTATCAATCGGCGGCCTTTTGGGTTTGTTCAATACTGTTTGCGGCCAAAAAAACCAGCCAGGCTTCCATTTTGGAAATCCGGCTGGTTTTTTGGCTATGCTTAAGCTTTCTTGCAGTTGAACTCGACAAAATCCTTGGAAAGAGTTTTAGGACCCGAGACTTTAAAGCGGATGATATAGCTGGCGGGTGTTTTGCGAATGACTTCGCCAACGCCAATGGTTGGATGCGAGACGAAACTGCCCACCGCAAAAGACTGGCGGCGCTTATCCGAACGCAGTTCATTGAGCTGCAAAGGCGCTTCCTTTTTTTGTGACTGCTCTTTGATCTCCGTGATATCCTGGGCCATCATGATTTTCTTGAATCCTTCAAAGGTTCGGGCTTCTTCAAGCAGATTGAGTTTGGCCAGGGAATTGAACACCGCACACGCCATTGCCTGGTTGTTGGTGCCTTTGGCGGGATTGAATTCAATATCACAAAAGGCATCGGTCTGTTTGACTTTGGCGGCTAAACCGGGATTTTCCAGCAGCGCGCTTAAATAGAGCCACTGATAAAACAGAAAGCTTGGATTGACCGGATACTGTTCTTTTTCTAGCGTAAAGGCAACCAGGTCGCCTGAATCCAGAAGTCTTGGATCGGCCAGGGCTTTGTTGGGCGCCCCCCCAAGCAGATCGTAATAAGGGCCGCCGTGGCGGAAAGTTTTAGAGGCCTGGTAAATATTTTCAACGGGAAATTCCTTGCGCAGGGAAGCCAGCCGCTTGGTCAGGTTGAAGGGAGAAAGCTTGACGCCGGTTTCGTTATCAGACTTGGTTGAAACTTCCAAAATCTTCCCATCCGGATGCTTTTCTTGCCACAGTTCCTGCAAAGTGGCGGAGTTTTTCTTTTTTTGAGCTGCAGCCTGACCCGAAGTCCAATCGAATTCATAGTTTTCAACGGAATAAAAGGGCTTGGTCAGCTTTGGCAGATATACAGGACGAGTACTCATGTCTCTATTATAGTTCGAGATACAAAACAATCTTCTTTTGCGCTTGAATCGGCATCCAAAAAAGCCAGACTCAAGCCGGCGTCTGGCTTTTGATGTGAGAATGAATACTTTCCAGCCGTTTGGCAAATAAGGCATAGAGCCGGTCATCGTCCAGAAGCCTTGCCAAAGCATCATTGGCGGCGGCTTTGGTTTCTTCATCCTGGTACAAAGGGATCAGGGTGTGTTCAAAGACATCCAAAAGCTCCATTCCTTTTTCGCGCAGCATTTGTTCGCTGTAAACGCCAAAGAGATTGAGAAGCGCCGCCAAAAGCGAGCTTTGAGCCAGTAAATCTTCTGGCCAAAGCTTTAAATAAGCCCGATATCCAGCAACTGATTGCTCATAGAGGGCGGCAGCTTTTTGCGGATCCTGCTCGACTTCTAAATTGGCCAGCTCATTTTGAACGGATGCGATGCAAAACAAGAAAAACTTCGGATCTTTGAATACGCATTTTTTAAATTCGTCCAAGGCCTGCTCATAGAGCTCTCTTTGACTGACCGCTTTGGCGATCGCCGGATCATAACAATAAGCCGCATAATAGGCGGTTCTTGCCAAATACTCTTTGGTTGAAGCAGGGGAAAGCGATAAATAACGGCTTTGAAGCTTCCAGGCATCAAAGAGCTTGATAAATGGATTGTATTTCGGATTTTCTGAATACAGCTCACAAAGGCCGCCGATGTATTCAATCCGGCTTTCCCAATAGAGCCGCAGCGGATAGTCAATCTTTTGCGCAATCCGCTTGGCATTGCGTAAAATTTTGTCAGCTTTGTCCAG
Source organism: Erysipelotrichaceae bacterium RD49 (assembly GCA_015233825.1). Taxonomy (GTDB): domain Bacteria; phylum Bacillota_I; class Bacilli_A; order Erysipelotrichales; family Erysipelotrichaceae; genus Allobaculum. The sequence continues at coordinate 27,701 of JADGIS010000007.1, read as the reverse complement.
TTCATCCTGAAGTGCGAAAAAATTAGCCATGGACATCAGAATTTCCAGCTTGTAGCCATCCAGATCGAAAATCTGATCATCACGGATTTCTTCCATGCACTTCCAGGCTGCCTGATAGACAGAAGCAGCTTGATCCCAGTGTTCAAACTGTTCATAGACGTCCGCAAGATTGTTGAGTATTAATGCTTTTCTAAGCATACGCCAGTTTTGCGGACAGGAATCTAAAAGCCGTAAGGATTCCCCATAGGAACGGACTGCCTGTTTTAAGTCTCCTTTTGCGGAATACAAATCCCCGCAAAGCAGCCAGGCTTCACAGCGGACTCTTCCCGTAGACGCTTTTTCCTCACCCCGAGCCAGACGAAGGGCCAGATCCAGTGCGCCGTCTAGATCGCCCCTTTCATAATCAAGCAGGGCGCCATAAAAGAGGCGGTCGCCATCTGAACCGTTGATCGGGTTCTCGAGAACCTCATTGTACCAATAGGCGGCTTCATCCAGCCGGCCTGTCTGGGTAAGGGAATGGGTCAGCCGCAGCCTGATTTTATTGGAGAACGCAGGAGAATCCGAAAGCTCGAGCGCTTTCTTATACTCTTGTTCTGCCTTTTTCCAGGCATAGACGGCGCTATGGCAAATACCGGCATGAAACCAGTCTGCCGCACTTTTTTCATCTTCCGGGATCGAATCCAGCAAGGTCAGGGCCTTAGAAAAATGCAGAAGTTCCATTTCCTGGCGGATTTCGCTATGAAGGTTCTTCATAGCTTTAGAATAAATCATTTTGACGATTTTTAAAACGGGCTTACCACAAACAAGCCGAAAAAAAGGGCGAAACATATCGACCATTCAAATAAATGGCTTTCGGCTATTGGTTTGATGCATAAATCAAGCTTACCATATACGATAATAAATCGTTTAGGATACATCTAAACCGCATTGTGAGCGAAGCGATAAATTGCGCAGCCGATCATGGAAAGCTTTTTATGAAAAAAAGACGCTGGATATGGACATAATTCCATATCCAGCGTCGGCTTTTGATTCAATTCTGATTGCTCAATGTTCGAATCCACGGATAAAACCCGCTTCGAAAGACTGTTAAAGAGTATGAAATAAATGAATAAATTCAGTAATACAAAATTGTGCATTTAACGGATCGACAGCTGCTGACTGTACAGGGAATCCTTGGCTTATCCAAGTTTGCGGCCAGGACGGATCTGGTCTAAAAACAGCTTGCCGACCAGTCCGTTGAGCACCATCGCAAATTCACCACAGTATTCGCCTACGGTAGCTCCAAGATTTTTCTTGAAGAAGAAGACGCCATACCCTTCTTCCTCGGGTTTGAAATTGCCGCTGATACCCCAGAAGTTGTAGCGCTGCAAGCCGTGTTCCAAAGCCAGGCGGATCATTTCTTTTTGGTTGGCATACGGACCCATATAACGGGCTAAAGCAGGATTGCTTCCGCCATAGAGGTAGACCATTTCGGAAGGAGTTTCAAAAAAAATTCCTGAGGCCAGAGGAATCAGCTTGCGAGGCTCGCTCTCTTTGAGCTTGGCCAGTGCCTCCATTTCTTTTTCATTGTGATTTTTCTGCTCCTGAATTTCGAGCAGCTGATTGCGCTTCTTTTTGGAGTTCGGCATTTTTTCGCACACCTCCAGGGCAGCGGCTTCCTTTTGCGTAAATTCTTCTTCCTTTTCGCTGAGGTATCGCTCATAGGCATCGACATCCAGATAAGAAGTGGAAACATAGCCGCGGTTTTGAAACGCACGGAGCATATCGGCTCGATGTTCCTTGGAACCGACACCAAAGTGGTGCTTTTCAGCACTGCATTCCAGCAGTTCATCAAAGTCGGTCAGATCGAAGTCTTCCGTTCCATCTTTACGGACGGTGACAATATAAGGCAGATCTGTTTTTTGGAAGGAGCGGCGCGTATTGCCGGCCATTTCTTTTAAAAGCTCCGGCCAGGTATATTCCTCCAGTCCATTGTCTAAAGCCATAGGAAAGCCCTGGCTGGCTTGGGGGAGGTTTTTTTGCAGGTCAATCCAGGAAACCCAGCGAGATTGCCTGGCTTGGTCATAGCCGCACCAGAGATCGCCTTTTTCAAAACCAAGACGTTCGAGCAGGTTGCGGTAGCTCTCATTGTTAAACCCCTCGACGACGTCGCCATTGGCTGCATGCTGCTGGTATTCCACGTTGCTTTCAACCAGCCAGACAATGGCTTTTTTTTGCTTGATCGTCCTGGCTACACCATCGACAAATGCTTTCAGCCTGGTTTCATCCTGAAGCAAAGCAGGGGAAGCGGCGGTCCATTCGCGCAGGCTGACAGCGTATTTGAATAATTTCATGGCTGGACGGTAGATGACCTGGATGGCATAGAGCAGCTTGCCCTCTTCCATGCCGCCATAAATCTCGACTTCGTCATGAGCACGCTGATACGTATAAAAAGGGGCACTCTGCATAAAGTTATACCCCATATTGGAAGACTCCAAAAACGCTTCCAACTGCGCTGGAGTCAAAGTAACGATATCCATATCTGTATTCCTCATTTCATTTTTCTGTTTTGATGGATCTGCTGGTCCAGATTTTTCTGGGCTGACAAATCAGGATTCCACATTCAATTCTATAAATCAAGAAAGATTTATGCCCTTTTCGAATCAATTGGAGCAATCCTTTGCCAGCAAGGCAAAATCCTGCCCTTCATCATAGCGCTTTTCAATCAAAAGGCTATATGTCCGAAAGGTATAGTCAATCTGGTCGCAATGCGCTTTGATGGCTGAATCATTTCTGGTGCTTTGTCTTGCCGCATCAATGATAGCATGCAAACAGGCGAAAAAAGTTTTTGAAAAACGCTTGACCTTTGGAGGGAAATCAGGCATTATATCGCTCGTGAGGTTCGAACCCCTCTCAAACGGATGAGCTTAAGGCACACCGCTTGTGAGAGGAACGGATTTCCGCTTGAGATCTGGTCGATTTCTTCGAAAAAATTCTTCAAAAAAGAGTTGCATTCGAAAACGAAATCGGTTATGATGATCAGGCAGTCAAGTGATGGAGGCTTAGCTCAGTTGGGAGAGCGTCTGCCTTACAAGCAGAGGGTCAGCGGTTCGAGCCCGTTAGCCTCCACCATCATTTGGAGAGATAGCGAAGTGGCTAAACGCGGCTGACTGTAACTCAGTTCCTTCGGGTTCGGCAGTTCGAATCTGCCTCTCTCCACCACTGCAGGTGTAGTTCAATGGTAGAACTTCAGCCTTCCAAGCTGACTACGTGAGTTCGATTCTCATCACCTGCTCCATATGAATATCATCGTGTGATCCAATGGATCACACTTTTTTTATGCAGTTTTATAGCAGTTTTATAGAGGATGCTTGATAAGCTTCGCCTGCATAAAACTATGATTGATTTTAAAGAATACTCCCGGTTTCATGATTGGTTGTGTTTTACGGCTATCGAGTCAAGAACCAGTCTGATACCATAGGAGCATGAAAAATATTTGGAAAACTCTGGCGATCACGCTGCTTGTGATCCTGATTGCGATTGGCGGGTTTGCGGGCTTTATGTTCTGGCGGCTGACCGATACGATTCACTCGATTGCTTCTGATTATCAAGTCTCAGAAAATGTCCCGATTGAAATTTCGGATGAGTCGACCTTAACCAGTTTTTACCAAACCCTGGTCAGCCAGCTTCGGGAGTATGGCGACCTGAATGAAAGCGAGCAAGCCAGTGCTGATCTGATGACCCAGATCTTTGTCAAGACGATGAAAGACTGCACGGTGCGATCAGTAGAATATGAAGAAGATAAAATTATCATCAATGTTCAAGGCGTTGCAGTGCCGATGGACCAGATCAATGCGGCTCTGATTGCCGGGGCAGCAGGAAAGGCCGCTTTAAGCTATCTGGGCCATGATTTTCTCAATGCGGCCGGATCTCTTTTTCAAGGAGAAGAAGCAATGAAAAAAGTGCTTTATGGCGGCTATGTCAATGAGCTGTTAGTGACCTTGAAAGATGACATCAAAAACAAAGAAGTCGAGCCTGTCTTCTACCAGATTGCCATCCGCTTGCAGGAGGGGAAATGGATCATTGAATCGGTTGAAACCCAGGTTTCAGACGAGGAGCTCAATTCGGTCCGCCAGTTAACGGATTCCGAACTTGCCAGCCAATCCCAGGTGGATTCATAAAGCTGGATTTCAAAGGAAGAAACAAGAAGGCTTTCGCTTCCGGTCTTCTTTTGGTCTGCCAATGTGCAGGCCTTTTTCTTTAACAGTCATCTGGGTTGGATCAAGCAGTCATCCTGAAAAGTTGGTTTTCAAGGTGACGATACAATGAAACCAACAGGAGGAATTGCAGATGCAGACTTTAAAAGAATATTGGCAGATGATGAAACAGACCCATGGCGATAAGCTGCTGCTTTCGTTTTTGGTTTTCTACTTCATCGACTGCCTGATCATTCTGTGGTGTGACCCCGGACTGGACACCTATGGCAATGCATTATGGATGGGATTCAGCGTAGCGACTACGATTGGATTGGGTGACTATACGGTGACAACGGTTGCAGCCAGGTTTTTTACGATTTTGCTGGGAATCTATGGAGCAGTCATTGAAGCCTATATTCCTGGCTTGATTGCGTCTTACTATTTGCAAAAGATGTCGAAAAAAAGAGATGCGATTGTCAAAGGCCATCTTTCCGACCTGCGGCGGCTGAATTCGATGTCGCAAACAGAAAAGCAGCAGCTGGCTAGGACGATCAAGCAGGAGGCTGCGAAATGAAAAATATTGATTTGTTTGCGATTATTTTGCGGCAGACCAAAACCGTCCACTTTCTGGTCTCTTTTATCTTTGTCTTTACGATCCTTTCGTTGTTGATCATGGTGGTCGATCCCAATATCAATACCGTCTCGGATGCGGTCTGGCTTGGCTTTATGGTGGTCACCACGATCGGCTTTGGCGATCTGACTGTTTCTTCCCTTTTAGGAAAACTGCTTACCGTACTGCTGGGTCTTTATGGCATTCTGGCCATCGGCTTTATTACGGGTGTTGGTGCCAGCTGGCTGTTTGAAAAAGTCAAGGAAAACGGCACTGGGTCGGTGACCAGCATGGTCTATCAGCTGGAGCATCTCGATGAACTGTCGGATGAGCAGATCCAGTCGCTGTCTCATCAAGTAGAACGGACTGCAACCACTTTGTCCGGGTTGAAAAGAGATAAAGCCTGAATCAAAAAGAAGAGAAGACCAGGAAGGCAAGAGAAGGAGGAGGACTCAGGTTCTGAAGGCCCAGCCCGCCGGCCCATTGAAATGGCGAGTTTTCAGGCGAGTTTTCAATGGATCATGGATAGAGTCCAGTGAGGATGGCTTTCAGGAAAATTCAACGAAAGTTAGTTTGAACCAACCGAAAACGAAATCGGATTCATTTTTAAGCGGAGTGCAGATTTATGTTTTCTTGCGGAGAAATTTTGGAAGAAATATCTTGGATTTCGAATAAGAAAAAAGTCAAAAAGGTCCATGATGGGCAGCCGTGAAAGTTGAAAGGAGCCAAACCCTGATTTTTACGGGAGGGAACGGGCCCAATCAGCAACGAGGATCTGGACAAACCGTTTCAAACGACGCCAGGCTCCCGGCACGGACGCAGGAAGTTCATCTTCAAGCCATAGAGGAAATCTCAATTCGATTTGTGAGGATATATAGATTCAGGGTAGAATGATACCTGTAAAGTGCAAAGAATCTTCTTTGCTTCAAGAAAGGATTATTATGGAAAAAGTATCTGATACTGTATTTTCCGTAGGCTGTGACGATTACGATATCGACTTGTTTGAAAGTCAATACAAGGTCCCCAATGGAATGGCCTACAATTCTTACCTCATTAAAAGTGAAGCCGGCCCAACTGTGCTGATTGACACGGTGGACCGTCGTAAAACAGCCGAATGGCTCGACCACGTTGAAGAAGTGCTGGATGGCAAGCCTCTCGATTATCTGCTGATCCAGCATCTTGAACCAGACCATTCCGGAAGCATCGATGCCCTGTTAGAAAAGCATCCGAATGTTAAGGTGATCGCTTCTACCAAAGCCTGGCAGATGATGCCAAATTTCCAGGTTCACCCGATTGATGAAAAGAATAAAATTGCTGTCAAAGAAGGCGACATCCTGGATTTAGGAGACCGCAAACTGCACTTTGTGGCAGCTCCAATGGTGCACTGGCCAGAGGTTATCGTGACCTACGATGACAAAGATAAAATCCTGTTTGCAGCTGACGGCTTTGGCAAATTCGGAACCCGTGATGCAGATGAACCTTGGGATGAAGAAGCACGCCGCTACTATTTGAACATTGTTGGCAAGTACGGCCCGCAAGTGCAGGCCCTTTTGAAAAAAGCAGCTGGCTTGGATATCGAAAAGATCGCAGCCCTGCATGGACCATTGCTGACGGAGAATCTGGGCCATTACATCTCCTTGTACGATACCTGGTCCAGCTATAAGCCAGAAAAAGAAGGCATTCTGATTCTCGTGGCTTCGATTCATGGCCATACCAATGTCGTGGCTGAAAAGATGAAGGATATGCTTGAAGCCAAAGGCCAGACTGTCAAATTGATGGACGTAACCCGCTGCGATGTTCATGAAGCCGTAGCCCAGTGCTTTGTCTATCCAAAAATCCTGATGGTTGCCTGCTCGTATGATGCCGGCGTATTTGCCCCTATGGAAAGAATGCTTACCATCCTGACCCATAAAGCCTTCAAAAACCGCATCATCGGTATCATCCAGAATGGTTCCTGGGCGCCAAGTGCTGCCAAGACTATGAAAGAGATCCTGGCTAAACAGCAGGGCCTGACCTATGTTGAGCCGGTTGTCACCATCAAGACCATGATGAAAGAATCCGATCTTCCAGAAATGGAAACTTTGGCTGACAATCTGATTGCGGCCTAGCTTAAAGTAAATTTCATCAATATAAATTGAAAGTAAAAATAAACAGAGTCCGCACCGGGCTCTGTTTTTGTATTCCGTTTTATATCCAGCCTAAAGGCCGCTGTTTTCCCTTTGCCTGTTTCAGGCTTTACCAAAAGCGGCGCTTGGATTTGGTGCTAGACTGGCCTTAACAAAGCCAGAGAGCAGATTTAGAAGGCGGGTAGGTCAGCATGCAGAATAAAGGTGAATTCATTGAACAAAAACTTTCACAAAACGGCTTTAACGTTCAGGATTTGGCCAATCAAAGCGGATTGAGCGCAGGCCAGATTGAAAAGATGATCAAAACAAGTCAGGCAGACGAAGAAGAGTGGAATATCGTTTTGGATACGTTGAACCAATATCCAGCGCTCTATGCGCCCGCAGATGATCTGTTAGAGGAAATCAAAGGCCAGATTGCCCAAAGCTCGCCAGATGATCCCTGTACGGTTTTTTATGGGGTGAACCAGAGTGATCTGCTGTTTGTGGCCGTGCAGTGTGCTGATTTAAGCGTGCTGGGAGCCAATGTGGATCTGGGCTATCTGCATCGGTTAGACAATGTTTCGCTTGGTCAGGCTTTAGCCTTGTTTGAAGCCCAGGCCGATGCAATTGCCAATGCCAGTGCCCATCTCAAAGACTAAAAAGAAAAATAAAAACAGGCGAAAGATCTCGACTTGTAAGAAGGTCTTTCGCCTGTCAGGCGTTTTCAGAAATATTCATTCCAGCCGGGCAGCCCCAAAATCAGGACTTGGCCGGATCTCTCATGCGCTTACAAAATAAGGCAAAGAATAAAAGAAAGGTGAATCTTTTTAAAGTTGAAGGACAATGCCCACTACAGCGCAGATGCAGATCAAAGCGATGGGGTGGAGAGTTTTAAATTTCCAGACAAAGGCGGCTGCCAAAGCCATCAAGCCGAGATTGATCCAAAAGGAGCTGTTGAAAGCAAAAACATTATTAGGAAATAAAACGCTTCCAAATACGCCGATCGCGGCCGATAAAATCAATCCGCACGTAGCCGGCCGCAGTCCATAGAAAGCTTGCTGGACATATTCATTATCACGGTAGGTTTTTAAGACTTTCGCAATCACGCAGATGATGATAACGCTTGGCATCACCAGGCCGATCGTGGCAATCAGTGAGCCCAAAATGCTGCCGCCGGTGACATGATAGCCGACATAGGTAGCCATATTGACGCCAATCGGTCCAGGAGTGGATTCGGAGATGGCGATCATGTTCAAAAGATCGTTTTGGGTAAACCAGTGATACTTTTCCATCATTTCATAGAGAAATGGAATCGTTGCCAGTCCGCCTCCTACAGAAAACAGGCCGGTTTTGAAGAATTCCCAGAATAAAAGCCAGTACAGCTCAACGCCACTCATGCTTGGCCTCCTTGACTTGCCGATGTGGTTTGTTTTTGCTTCAGCTTTTCAATATCCCCATCCGGGCCTTTGGCTGCCGGATCTTTGCCGGTCTTTTTCAGGACAATCTGGCAATAGGCAATGCCAGCTGCTGCTGCTGCGACGACCGCCAGCCAGACAGGCAGAAGATTGAAATAAGTCAAAACCAGAATTACGCCAAACAGAATCATCCCGAATCCATCTTTGACGCCCTTTTTATAGAGTTTAATGACCGCTTGGGCGATCAGAACGCAGACGGCGATGCGAATGCCTGCCAGGGCATGCTGGACGATGGGCTGGTCTGCAAATGAGGTCAGCAGCGAAGCAATTAAGATAATGATGACAATCGATGGAGCAACGATGCCAGCTGTTGCGACGATGGCTCCTGAGATCTTTTTTTGCGAATACCCGACAAATGTGGCAGTATTGACAGCGATGATACCTGGTGTACACTGTCCAATTGCATAGTAGTCTACCAATTCATCATAGGTTGCCCAATGCTTATTGGTGACGACTTCTTTTTCCAGCATTGGAAGCATGGCCAGACCACCACCAAAGGTGAACAGGCCGATTTTGAAAAAGGTCCAGAACAGATCAAGGTAAATATTCATACTCGAAGTTTTTTCTCCCTCCACTTCCATTTACATTGATTCCAGTTTCATGCAAAAGCAAAACAGGGTCAATGATTACGACTTTGGAAGATCGCTTGGCTTGCCATGTTAGTGTAGGATGAAGACGATGGAACTGATTCTATCTGATTCAAGCACCGCTGTTTGTTAAGGTGTTTTGCTTCAGAAGAAAAAACGAGTACAATACTGCTTTGAACTTTTGAAACGAGGTTAATCCATGAAACTGAAGAAATTGCTTTCCAGCCTGACCGGAGCAGTTCTGCTCAGCCAGTGCTTATTTGGCTGCTCAGGCGGATCGAAAGGCGATCTGAAAGTCGTCTCCTCCAAGACGGTAGAGCTTGGTGAACCAGTATCTTTAAAGGCATCAGAATTTATGCTAGAACAGCCGGATCAGTCTGTTCTGGATGAAATCACGGTCGATTCCGATCTGATGACCAATTCTAAATATAACTACAATTCGTTTTCCCAAACAGTAAGCAGCAAAGACAAAGACTATCTCGAAACGGGCACCTACACAGTGACTTTGGACTATAAAGGACAGAAGTATCCGGTGACCCTTTCGGTGAAGGATACCGTCATGCCGGAATTCGTTTCACCGGCTGCAGTTGTGACCATTCCAAAGGGAACTCGAAACTTTGATTTTTCACGCGTCTATCGGACAACGGATAAAGACAGCGTAACTCTGAGCGTGGATGGTGACTTTGATGTGGATAAGGTCGGCACCTATCCTGTTACCCTGATCGCAACCGATAAATCAGGCAACTCCAACTCTTTAGAAGTGACGATCAATGTCGTTGGCAACAATACTCCGATCAAATCCACGGATCAATTCGACAACGAACTCGTTCCATCCGAAGATGACTCCGAGGATCCATCGGCTTCAACAAGCACCAGCGATCAGCAGCAAAACTACACGACAGTTCCGAACAATCCATCGGATTCCACAACGCCCACAGAACCTGATCTGCCAGTTGTTGATAACCAGCCGACCGATTCGCCGGCGCCTTCCAATCCGGCCAACCCATCGGCCTGTGCGATTTCCAATCAGCCAGCGGGTACTTCAGTCTACCGAACGTTCTCGGATTTGTATAATGCCGGAACCAACTGGAACAAGCAGTCGCCAAACAACTATTTCTTCTATTTGGAAGGAACCGATGACTGCGGCAACAAAGTCTACTTCTTGACCACTGGAACCCAGGATCTTGTTCCTGGTCCTGACGCCCCGGTTGATCCTGACCATGGCGTAACCCAGCCAACGGAACCCGATCAAAGCACCAATGATCCAGATGCAGCTGCCGACCCGCAGCCTGCCCAATAAGAGAACCCGGTCATAGCGATCGAGTGAGATTTGCTGGGCTGGCTTGAACTTGAAAGCAGCCAAGTCACCCATCCAAAGCTGTTCCTCTCGCCTCTTTTGCAAAACAAAGAGAGTGGAGAGGAGCAGCTTTTTTCGTGCTCGATTGGCAAGCCCCAACCGGCCAGCTTGAAGGGAGCAGGGCTCGCTTTGGAGAGCAAGAGCAAAAAAACAGCCGGCCAGGGGCCGGCGGAGTTTCGAAATTTTCAGGTACGTCTGGTATTTGGTCAGCTTGGTCGCTTTACCAGAAGGAGTAAGCTTTCAAAACGGTATCGATGGTGGTGTCAGGGTCTAAAGCAATGGGTGAATTGGAGGTGGTTGGATCATACGCAATCCACTGGCCGTTCTCATCAATACCATCTAACGCGTAGTATTTCGGGTTTTCATACGATCCCGTCACGAGAATGGTTGGGTAGCCTTGCGAGACCTGATCGGAAATCTGGGTTTTGTAAATGGGCAGCGGCAGCATCGGGACACCGAAGGTTAAAGCAGCACCGGAGAAGATCGAATCCTCTGCTTCACTGACCGGAGCGGCCTCATAGCCAGTTGTTTTGGCCCAGTTGGCTACCACAAGCGGGGTCAGGGTTGGATCATCCAGGCAATAGCTGAAGACATCCGCAATAATGGTAGGGGCAGCCCCGCTGATGGCCATGATCGAACCGTTGTAGGGAACATAACCCCAGGCCGGATCAAAGGTTTTTAAGTCGGGCATCACCTGCGTGACATCGCCAAGCACAACCTCCGTGCCTGCATCATTGATGTGGTTTGGGTATTCCAAAACAAACGCCACCATGCCCGGGTCCTTGGCCAGGGCTACGATCTGGGCTGGATAATTGGCCGAGTTGTTGAACAGATCCTGGTATTGCTTGATGCTTTCCTGCACTTTGGCTTCAGTCTGGCCTTCAAATTTGGCAGCAGCAGCCCCATCGCCTTGAACTGCCTTATTGAGTTCTTCCAAATCGGAAGTGTTGTAGGCATTGAGGGCAGCGGTTTTCAGAGCTTCAAAGGTTTCATCATCCCAATCGGCCGGCTTGGTTAAATGATCAATCCAGGCAACGTAGTCGTTGTATTGCTGCTGCTCTGCTTTTTGCAGCTGGACAATCGGGTTGGACGACTCTTTGTGGCCCATATACCAGGCAGCTCCAAGAGACGTCCCCCCTAAGGCGATGGCAACCACCAGACAGGGGATCCAAAAATTTCGTTTTTTGTTTCGCTGGACCCGGGAGAGCTTTTTGCGGCTGTCCCCATCCAGGTCATCTTTCCAGTCAGCCCGGAAAAGATCTTTTTTTTCATCAGCGCTCTCTGGCGTCTGGTTTACTTGTTTATCCTGTTTCATGCCAGTATTCTACCATGTCCCTATTCTTTTTCGGTCTGGATTTCCAAAAGGGATCCGGCTTTGGTCAAGGGAAAGGAAGAAAAGAGGATTAAAGTCTACGGTTTTTGATGAGGCTTGCTTAATTTTAAAATAATACCGATTGATCCCATCAAGCATTCCCAAAGGGCAGTGCCAGGCCGGTAAAAGCAGAAAAAGGATCCCCCCCCCGCTCCAAAATCAACTCAATCAGATGGAATGCGAAAGGAACAAGATGCAAAAGAAATCAAGGGTCCAGATTTTATGCTTGATCTTTGGTAAGGTAAATTGCAGGGAAACGAAAGATAATAAAGTTCTAACAGCAGGAAATGTAAGCGCCCACTTTCAAGAATCCGGACAGCTTGATCTTAGTGTCTGATTCGCTAGAATAATAAAACTATGACCCAAAGGTATCCAAATTCAAACCATGCGCCGCAAACTGAGCGCTCTAATCCAACCCAGATTCAGGACCCTGAAGTCAGCAGGCAGCGAAAAGCACGCGCCGCTGCCGTACGCAAGCGAAGACGCCACAAAGCCATTTTGCGTGCGGTTCGCAAAACATTGATCGGGGTGCTGGCTGTTTTGTGCTGCCTTGTTTTTATGCATACGCTCGCCCTGCCAAGGCTCATCAATACCCAGCTGCAGGATGGAACCTTTACTTCCGAGCAAATGATCGCAATGGCCAATGAAAGGCTGCTCAACCAATCCAGCAAGCAGCTGTTTCGCATTCCGGTATTTGCCCACCGGGGATTTGTCAAAGACAGCCTGGATAATTCCTATGCCTCTTATGATCTGGCTTTGCTTTCGGGATGTCCGCAGATCGAGCTGGATGTGCATGCGAGCAGTGATGGGGTTTTATATGTCAGCCATGACAACAACTTATCGAGTATTTCCGGATCCAACTGGAACATCACCGACCACACCAGTGCTGAACTCGATGGCATCTTGATGAAAAACGGTGAAAAGCTGCATCGGCTTTCGGAAGTTGTTGAACGTTATCGGGACCAGATAATTTATCTGGTTGAGCTGAAAGACGACAATCCGGACCCTGAACCGTTTCTGGATGTTGTACGCGGCCATCCCAAGCTGGCTGAAAATATCCAGGTCCAGTCCTTCTATCCCGAGGTTCTGGAAAACATACGAGCGCAGCTGCCCAATATGTTTGTTCAGTACCTGGTCAACGACCGCAATACAATGAATGAAGCCTTGCAGATGGAATGGCTTGACTCTTTGGCTTTGGATCAGAAACTGGTCAACCAGAATGTCATCGATCTCGTTCATTCGACAGGCAAGGAAATCTGGGTCTGGACCGTCGACTCTGTGGATAAAGTCCGTGAATACCTGGCCCAGGGGGTGGATGGGGTCATCACCGACTTGGACAGCGCTGTCGTCATCTACAAAGAGATGGTTTCCAAATAGCGGACTTTGCCTTTTTAAAAACCAAAATTCAGCAGCGATCATCAGCAGCGGCCAATAGAGAACGGGCTGCAGACTCAAAGCAGGTAACCAGGCAGACGTTTGAAACAACAGGTTTCAAACGTCTGCTTTTTGATTGACAGCCAGACAGATGGCAAGATCTGCAGGGATGTTTGCCATCAATAAGAAAAATGTAAGACCATCAGGATTTGTCTGTGACATCATTCACTCAATCCAGCTTGAAAGCTGCGGTCCAAAAGAGAAATACTGAGAACTTTTTGCGTTTTGCAAAGGATTGAGGCCAATCCGAATCAGATAGAAAGTAGTCATAGTATGATCGAATAAGGGAAGCGTGCCTGTGCCGTGAAGAGCGCAGCCAGGCCACATCCTCAAGCCAGAACCAAAAAAGGACAAGCACCAGGATCACTTCACCCGATTGATCCCAAGCAGAAAGCCCAGTCTGAAGGCTGGTAAAGATCAAGGAAGCCAGGAGCTGCCAAAGGCTGCAAGCCTGAAATCTGCCTGCCTGTTCTGCATGCAAAGGAAGAAATCAAGCAAAACGATAGATAAAGGATATTTCACAAATTATGGGTTTAAACAGGCATCGGCTTGTGAAATCTTCCGTTTTGTTGAAGAAAGTGCCAGACCAAAGGACAGTCCTTTTCTTTGCTGGCGAATATGGTATGATCCTGATTTGGACCAACGTCTTTGGTTCCAACAGAAACGAACTGAAAATATGCGCCATTAGGCTATAATGATAGGCAGAGCAAAGGAGATTCAGCATGGCCAAAAAAAGTGTCTATGCAGCCCTGGAAATCTCGGATCACGAGGTTCGTCTGGTTGTATCAGAAATCTTTAATGATCGAAGCAATATTCTCCGTGTCGAACGTGCAGAGCACAAGGGGATTCGCAATGGACGGATTACCGATGAAAAAGCAGTGGCCGATGCCATTGAAACCGTGGTCCGCCAGGCGCAGACCGCCTTGGGCTATCGAATCGAACGTGTTCTTCTGGCAATTCCTGCTAGAAACGTCAGACCGGTTAACAATAAAGTCCACGTGGAAATTGAAGACGGCACCCATACCGTCCGCCGTTTCCATATCCAGCAAGGACTCAAAAGTGCGCTGGGTGCTCAGAAGTTTGAAAATGAAGAACTTGTAAACGTCAACAGAATTGAATGTTTCGTTGATGGAACCCGTCAGGATAAAATTCCTCTTGGTAAAGATACTGAAGCATTTGACATGGAAGTTGACCTGCTTTATGCCGATAAAGAGATTGTCTACTCCTATGCGGCAGCCGTTGAAAAAGCGGGCCTGCAGATTCTGGATTTAGCGCTTGATGTCTATGGCGCAGCCAAGGAAACTGGTGCTTTAAGCCAGTCGGCCGATAAGCCGGTGATTTTAATTGATCTGGAAGCCGAGTATACCACCTTGGCTTTTTTGACAGACAATAAAATTGCGTTTACCACAACTCTGGATAAGGGCTACCACTCCTTTATTCAAAACCTTCAAGAAGAATACGGCCTTTCGGACCAGACCGCATGGCGGCTTTTGGAAAACTTGTTTGAATCGCGGGAAATGGATACGCAGGATGTCGTGATCTATATTGAACAGCAAGAGGATAGGCGGGTTGAAATTACCTCCCGCCAGCTTGCGGAAGCGGTCCTGCCCAGGATCCGCAGCTGGATTGCGGATATCAATGCCGGCTGTGCCAAGATTCTTGAAAACATGCCCGCCCGTTATCTGATCACAGGCGAGGGAGCCAATATTCCGGTGCTCAAAAACTTCAGCAGTGGGTTCAACGCCCCGGCTTCGGTCTATTCCGTTTCGACTGTCGGCGCCCGCAATGGCGCGTTTGTGACGGATCTGGGCATGATTTATGGCTGGATGGATTCCAAACAGTTCAATAACCGGGGGGATCAAACCTCGGTCAACAACAACGAACTGGAAGAAAGCATCGAATCCATCACCCGGTATGCTAAAGACGCCGAAGGCGGCTTTACCCGCAAACTGAAAAAGGCAATGCTTGCCAACAAGGAATAAGCATTTCCCGTTTGTGCTTGTTTTACGATAAAAAACTGAGCTTGGAAAAGTGCTTTTGTATGGAGCGGGATCTAAGCCCGGTTAAAAATTTAAGACGGCGCGGCGTGCTTAAAAGGGATCGAAAGATCTGAAAACGAAGGGGTTTCAAGGCTGCTGAAGTGGCAGCCAAGGAGGCCCAGACCGACGGAAGCCTCTTGATCAAGATTGAAAAGATCCAGAGCGTATCGGTCAATGAGAAGCAGTCAAAACGAAGTAAAAGCAAAAAGAGTTCGCAGGCAAGTCTGACGGGTAAAGGCCGCTCAAACCTGCTTTCGTTCTGTTTTTCCTTTTGCCTGTCCCCACAAAAGCAGAGTTCTCAATCTGTTTGCGGATCGTTTTGTTTGCGGGGACAGACAAAAGATGACTTTTTTGATCATCAAAGTCAGGGCAGAGTGCTGTGGCCAGCTCATGGCCTTTGGGCCATGACGATCAAGCAAGAGAAAAGATGCAAGGCAGAGAATTGTGAAAACAGAATTCAATTCCAGCTTGAAAAGGGATCGATGATCAATCAGACAGCTTTATAGGCTCAAAATGAGCTTGAAATTCGACAGATTTTCGTAAGATTTATATAGACGCAAGAACCGCAGGTTCTTGAAAAGATTCGAAGACTGTAAACCACAAATCCAGACAAAAACCAGGAGGAGAAACCAATATGCCAGAAATGAATCAGAATGCAGATATCCGTGTCATTGGCGTGGGCGGCGGTGGAAGCAACGCTGTCAATCGCATGATCAATGATGACGTTCAGGGAATTACATGCTACGTAGCCAACACCGATGTTCAGGTTTTAAAAAGCTCCGCAGCAGAAAACAAAATTGTTTTAGGCAACGATGCCACCAAAGGCCTTGGTGCCGGCGGCAACCCAGATGTCGGCCGCAAAGCCGCTGAAGAAAGCGAAAGCGACATCCGCGATGCTGTAAAAGGGGCTGACATGGTTTTCGTTACCGCGGGCATGGGCGGTGGAACCGGAACTGGTGCTGCTCCGCTTGTAGCCAAACTGGCGAAAGAAGAAGGCGCTTTGACGATCGCGGTCGTTACCCGTCCATTCTCTTTTGAAGGCAAGCGCCGTGCGAAAAATGCGGAAGAAGGCATTGAAGAGCTGAGAAAATATGTAGACTCCTTAATCGTAGTTTCCAATGACAACCTGCTGGAAGTCATCGGCCGCAAACCAATCGAAGAAGCATTCCAGGCTGCCGATAACGTATTGCGCCAGGGTGTTCAGACCATCTCGGATCTGATCTCCGTTGAAGCCCTCGTTAACCTTGACTTTGCGGACGTTCGTTCCATCATGCAAAACCAGGGCCGCGCTTTGATCGGTATTGGTATGGCTGAAGGTGAAGACAGAGCCATTGCCGCTGCTGAAAAAGCCATTCAGTCGCCATTGCTTGAATCCGATATTGCTGGAGCTAAATCCGCAATCATCAACATCACTGGCGGCGACAAAGTCTCCCTGTATGATGCCCAGAACGCAGTTGCCGTCATTCAGGATGCTGCCGGCGGCGATCTGGACAACATTTTTGGTATTGCCATCAACGAACAGCTTGGCGATGCGATCATCGTTACGGTCATTGCAACTGGCTTTGAAGATGACCAGCCAACAGCTAAAAAGGCCAGCAAAGCGGCTCCAAAAAAGACAACCGCTGAAAACAGAACGACAACAGCGAATCCAGGCCTGTTCACCCAGCCAAAAGTCTCCGCTCCAAGACCAAGCGGTGTTTCTACATCTGTAACGGAATCCGACAGTGACGATTCCATCCCTAACTTCTTCTTCCAGAACCGCAACTAATTGGAAGCAGAACGAAACCGGATATTCGTTATTAAGTTAAAAAAAACGGCTGCCCAAGCAGATTATTCTGCACGGGGCAGCCGTTTTTTAGTGGAGGAGGCTGAGCCTGTTCATGAAGCTGTGAACCTCCCCGCCCAAACGGACAAATGCGTCAGCATCTGTCCTAAAAAGAACCTTTAAAGTGGTCCATTTGGACGGGGCTTCAGGAGCCGAAACGGATGTGGTCGTGTGAACCGAAGTTCAAAAACGGACATTTCCTGTTCAAAAATGTAATCACGTCTCAGTAGCCCAGAGCCTGTTCACCGGCTCATACCCGAAAGGGCTGATGTCTGCCTGAACTGACCGGTTTTAGGACGATGTGGGATCCGCATCAGAGACCAGGTATTGAGGCGCTTCAAAGATACTTTTCATCCTTTTTTCTTGAGAATTGGCAAAATAAACCAGATAGAGCGTAGAAAGCAGGTTTTTTGGATCACCAATTCTTTGATAGGATTCATCGGTTTTCTGATGGAGCTTTTGACAGCGATCGAAAAAGCTATCCGGTTCGTCATTCGAGTCGAAAATCAAAAAATACGTCAGAATCAGATCTGGCTGCCCGTATTCAAAACCATGCTTAAGAAAATCGTAAATTTGAAGCGTAATATCCTGCACAGCCTGAAAGTAGATCTCGAAATGCTTTTTTGAAACATCGTTTCCATGTCTATCCTTAGCGGTTTCGACCATGGCAACTGATTCACATTCCTGAACATTCAGGGGATGAGCCAGGGAACTTTTTAAGTCTGAATCGGTTGAGTTGAATACATCTGTTTGGAATTTTTCCATATTTTTACCTTTCTAGAAATGGTTGATGAACCAAGATTGCCAACTGAAAAGAATGCAAACCGAACAGGGCTGGATACAACTGCATCTTCTTTTGCCGGTATGAAAGCAGATCAGAGCCAAGCATTACAGAAGATAAAAGCAGCGAATTTCGGCCGCATCGATCTAGGTTTGGAAAATATCCATCAATATTAAAAAATAAAATTTAACAATTAAAGATGTTAATCTTGATATTAAGGTCAGCAAAATGCTTTTTTGTTTGTTTATTAAAAAATAAAACGATCTATTACTCTAATACGATATTTTAAGTTAGTGATTAGATAGCTTTACTTAATAAAAAAGATATAACGCAAACGATGGATTTCAAAGCATCAATTCAGGAATCTTTAGGGCAGATTTGGATCGTAAAACTCGGCAAAATGAAAGCAAAATTCAAACAAAATCTTTGGGCTTTTAAGAAGGAAAAACAAATTATCCGGCTCTTTTCAAGAAGGACGTTTAAAAAGACAGGTGTTTGATTCAAAGCTGACTGCGTTTACATATCCAGACAGATTGATTCAAAGAAAAGAGAAAATTGTTGAAGCGAAGTGAAGATCTTATGTGAAATTTCGGAAAGAGATTGGCTTGTTTATAATTTTAAAAACGTAGAATGCAAAGAAAATGAACCCAATTTGGTTCAGTCAAAGCAAAATAGAGATACAAAAATCAAGTTTAGAGCTCATCGGCGGGATTTTGGCACGTATAGCCTAATCCTGAAGTCG
This sequence comes from Erysipelotrichaceae bacterium RD49, assembly GCA_015233825.1. Taxonomy (GTDB): domain Bacteria; phylum Bacillota_I; class Bacilli_A; order Erysipelotrichales; family Erysipelotrichaceae; genus Allobaculum. The sequence continues at coordinate 9,199 of JADGIS010000007.1, read as the reverse complement.
TTGCTTTTAGCCTTTCTGTTCATTATCATAAAGCATGGATTTCTTTGGAGGTACGTACGTATGGCTACTGGAAAGACACCAAGAAGGCCAAATGCCAGGTCTGGCTCTTCGCCTTCTTACTCGAATGGGGCAGCCGCAAATCGTTCACGCGCTGCCGGAATGAATGCCTATTCTGCTTCAAGCCGTCCTTCCAGTCAGGGAAGGCGACCTGCAGGCTCTAATCATAATAATAAGAAACGAAATCGAAAACGACGCGCCGGGCCGATTTCCTGGCTGCTTTGGCTGGCAGCGGTTGCCGGGGTGGTCTGGTTTGTCTACCAGCTGATCCGGATCAATATTCTGCCAGGACAGCTGCTGCTCCTTCTTTGCGGCATCCTTGTTGTGTTGACGACGTTGCTGAGCATGATCTGGCTGGTCTACACCCGAAGGCCTTTTACCAAATTTATCGTGGGCGGTCTGGTGTGTGTGATTGGCCTTGGCTGCTTCTGGGGCGGCCGCATGCTGCAAAGCACGGATGCTATGTTTGAACAGGTCACCAACCTCACCGATAAGCAGGTCAATTCTGTGACGGTGTATGCGATGAAAGAATCAGCGGTTCAGGCTCCCGGCAACCTGAACGGATCGACTACGCTGGGTACCGCTTCGGCTGTCGATATGACAGGCACCACCGGCATGCTGACGCAGCTGCAAAATGAAGGAGCTGCCCCGCAGATTGTCAACTTTGATAATATGTATGAGCTGGTTGATGCCCTATACAACGGCCAGGTCGATGCCATTGCTTTTCCGGAGGTCGCTCACGATGCGCTGTATGAGCAGGCCAACGACTATAACAAGTACAATGCCTTGACGACGTTTACCAACGTGGTGGATTCCTATTTGTATTATACGGACCGTGATCCTTCTTCGATCAACCGGGCCGATCCAGTGGCCAACATCATGACGGATCCATTCACCGTCTTTGTTTCAGGCAACGACAGCTATGGAACGATCGGAACGAACTCCCGTTCGGACGTCAATATGCTGGTGACGGTCAATCCGAAAACCGCGCAGGTCTTGATGATCAACATTCCCCGTGATGCGTATTTGCCGGTATCGTGCAAAAAAAATCCGACGGCATGTGAGATGGTTTCGGGGATGGAAGATAAGCTGACCCATACGGGTTTATTTGGCATTGGCACCACAGAAAGCACGATTGAAGATGCCTTTGGCATTACAATCAACTACTATGTCCGCGTCAATTTCTCCTCCTTGATCAATATTGTCGATGCGGTGGGCGGCATTGATGTGGAAGTCGAGCCAGGACAGGAAGTGGAAACTTTCTATGCCAATGGCACTGAAGGGGTCCACGCCGGAACAAACCATCTCGATGGCGAACGCGCATTGGCCTTTGCCCGGGAACGTCATGCGTATGTGGATGGCGATATGCAGCGCATCCGCAACCAGTCGACGGTTTTAAAAGCGCTGCTGAAAGCCTTGCTGTCGCCCGCGATGGTTACCCGCTATCCGGAAGTCATGAAGGCTTTATCGACAGCGTTTGATACAAATCTGAGTGCCAATGAGATCAAGTCGCTGCTGACCTTGGAAATTTCAAGATTCCCGCGCTGGAACTTCCAATCGTATGCCCTGGTTGGCGAGCCTGTGGAACAATGGTCGCCCTCCGCCGGCCAGAATCTGTCGGTCACCATGCTGTATGAATCGGAAATTCAGGATGCCGCCCGCTTGATTCATGAAGTGGAAGCCGGTCAGACGATCGATTTAACTTCAGCCGATCAGCCTGCCCAGACTTCCGAATATGAAACCAATGTCAACCATGACTATATCGACAATGAAGTCGATCACAGTGATCTGTATGATCCAAACGGCGATGCGATTTCACAGCCGGATGCAGCCGATCCCTATGGCCAGATGGATTCTGTATATGATCCGTATACACCAGGTGTCTACGATCCCAACGGAGGTGGCGGCTATTCGGAATACGATCCATATTCGCAACAGCAGTCTTATGAAGACCCGTATGGCCAGCTGACCCTGCCCAATGGTTCTGATTCATCGTATGGTTACTAGCTGCCAGACTCTCATGGGCAGTGCGATCAGCCATGATGATTTTTGAAAGAGGAGCGTTTTGAAAACCAAAACCCCGACATTCAGAAAAGAATCTTGAGATTTTAAGAAAATATCACCATTCAATTGATACACTACAGGGGAATTCGTTTCCCCTTTTTTAATGTCGAAATCCAATCGATAGACAAGAAAACAAAAAGAAATGAATCTAAAACAAGTAAAAACAATAGACAACAATAGAAAACAACAGGAGGAAACGCAATGGCAAATTCTACTCAACCCCCAAGAAGACCTCTAACCCCGGCCCAGCGCCAGGCAAGAAAGCGCCGTCTGGCCCAAAAAAGACGCCGCCGCTTGATGCTTGTCTTTGGCGGCGGACTGGTGGTTTTGCTTTTCGTGATCGCTTTGATCACTTTCCTGCTCCAGCAGTTTTACTTTATCCCCAAACAGAAAGCGGAAATTGCCAGGCAGGAAAGCATTGCCTATGAGCAGTCCGTCCAGCACCAGCAACAGCTGCAAAATGAAATCAGCACCATTCAAACGATGGCACCAAGCGGTGACATTGCCCAGGAAACGCTGGATGCGCTCAAAGCCAGTGCCCTGCAAGGCTATTCGACGGACAGTGCTGGCAATATCAGTGAAACGAACAATACGGATGCACTGCAAGCCAAATATTTTCTGGATCATATCGGCCAGTACGACAACGATATCCTGCTGTTCTATCTCAACAACCCGGAACGCTATGAATTCGTTAAAGCCTATCCTGAGCGGGCCCAGTATGAACAAAACGCGCCGGCTGAATTAAGCGAGTCGCTCAATGAGGTTCCAACCTTATATCAATGGTCGCTGGACTGGGGCTATTTACCCTATGGAGACAGCACGATGTATTATGCGGGCTGCGCCCCGACCAGCTTGAGCATGGTCTTGAGCTACCTTAACCAGGATCCAAGCCTCACGCCATATGCCCTCAAAACGTACGCCGAGAACAATGGCTTTTATGTCAGCGGGGCGGGCAGTGCCCATGAGCTGCTCAATTCAGCGGCCTATAACTATGGTGTCAACGTCGAGACCATTCCGGTTGACCAGGAATCGATCTCGCAGGCATTAAAAGAAGGCAAAAAACTGATCTTCAATATGGTTCCCGGCAAATTTACCCAGGTCGGCCACTTCATGGTCGCGGCAGGCGAAGAAAATGGGCAGTTAGTCATTCATGATCCCAACAACATCTCCCGCACCAAGCAGTTGTGGAGCTATGAGGATGTGCTGCCCGAAACGGCCATCGTCTGGGCGTATTGGAAATAAAGCAAACAGATGGCCATTTCCAGCTTCAACTCAAATGCTTTTTAAGCAGCTGGTTTTGTAATCAAGGAGAAAAAACCGTTTGCATGCGGTACTTTCTCCTTGTTTTTTAATGGCAGGAAGATTTCCTCTGCCCTGCAGGACGGCCTGAGTTTGGAAAAGCGCCGGCTGATGCCTATAATGAAGTTTGATATGACAAAAAAGGCCTTTTTAAGCAAATTAAAATACTTCTTATGGATTTCGCTGTTTATCCTGATCAGTTTTCTAGTCGGCATTTTGGTCTACTTGAAAGGATAAGCTGCCTATGACAACTCAAAGAAGCCCGATCAAAACTGCGATCCTGTGTATCAGTGACGTCTATCTCTCCCGTGGCTTACAGCTCAAAGCTTTTTATGAGGCCAGGGGAGATGAAGTGCTCATTTTGACACCGGATTTTTCGCATCGCCATAAAGCCCTCATTCCATCCAAAGAGCGCAAAGATGGAATTGAATACCTGCATCACCGGCCCTATCACAAAAATCTTTCCTGGCAGCGCTTAGTCGGCCATGCTGAATTTGCAAAAGCATGCCGCAAGTATCTGGAAGCCTGGAAGCCTGGGCGCATTCATGCGCTGGTGCCGGCCAATACGATTGCCAAAGAGATGGATCACTATAAAAAGGACCATCCCGATGTGCAGCTCTATTTTGACCTGATTGACTTGTGGCCGGAATCCTTGCCGGTCGCTCATTTCGAAAAAACGCCGCCAGCCTGGATCTGGAAGCATCTGCGCAATGCCCACCTGCCTGCCGCGGACCATGTTTTTGCGGAGTGTGGCTTGTTTGCCAAACGCATTGCAAGCCAGACGGGAATTCAGCCGGACGTATTGTATTGGACGATTGCGGAGGCCCAAACGCACTCGGCTTTGAATCTTCCACCAGACCGGCTTTCCTTCTGTTATCTTGGATCCGTCAACAACATCATTGACCTGGATGCCATCGAAGCCTTCATGACCGGGCTTTCCCAAAAAATTCCCGTGGACCTGCATGTCATTGCCAATGGGGAAAAGAAAGCGGAAATGATAGAGCGCTTAGGCCAGGTCGTGAATGTCATCGATCATGGCCTGGTTTATGATCCGCAGACCAAGCAGGATATTTTCGACGCCTGCCACTTTGGCTTGAACTTCATGAAGCAGGAAGTCGTCATCGGCCTGTCGATGAAATCGCTCGATTATCTCAAAGCCGGGCTGCCGGTGCTCAATTCTTTGCAGGGCGATCTGCATGACTGGATTGAAACTGCAAGATGCGGGATCAATATAGACCGTGATCATCTGGACAAGACGGTTGACCAAGTTTTAAAGACGATGGGGCCTGAAAACCTGGTCCTGCGCGCCAATGCGAGAGCACTATTTGAACAAACGCTTTCAATCCAGGCGTTTGAAAACCATTTAAATGAGATTCTGACAAGCCGGTAGCCAACCGGCTTCTTTTAAAATTGGTTTAACATTTAAGGCTTAGATTTTTACAAGTCTCTAAAAGGCAAAATTGAATCTTGATAGGATTAGATCAGAGCTTATGGCAGCCAGAGTGGCCAGATTTTCGGCCTGAACAAATCTTTGGTGGAAAGCTTGGCAAAAGCCGGCAGGCGGTTGCCTGCAGTCCCCGAAAAATTGACTTTGGCCAGCTGGACAGGATTGGACCGTTTGAAAAATGGCCGGATGAGGGGAGTTTACAACGAGTTCAGGCAAAAAAAGGTCGAAAACAAGACTTCGTCCAGTAAATAAAAGTAAGCCTTGAAGAACTTTCCATCGCGCAGATTCAATTTGGGCTGCAGACCAAGCTCAATGCATGCAGCCAAGAACAGGCCGCCGAAAACAGGATAATCGAATCAGCCATCCGCCAGGCTGGAATGAAAATTGATGCGAGGAAGGGAGGAAATGAAAATAATGCCAAACCGATTCACCATCAGCTGTGCGCTGACGACATGGAATTCTAACGAATATCTGGAAAAACAGCTGGACAGTCTGCAAAACCAGACGCTCCCTTTCGATGAGGTGATCATCGTCGATGATGCTTCCACCAACGATACCCTCAAGCGGCTCAAAGCCTATATTGAGACCCACCATTTATCGCATTGGAAAGTGGTCGAGCATGCTGCCAACCAGGGCTTTGTAGCGACCTTTCAGGACGCTTTACAGGCTGCCACTGGGGATTTGATCTTTTTGTGCGATCATGATGACTTGTGGTACCCCGATAAAGTCCAGATCATGACCCAGCAGTTTGACCTGCGTCCCAATCTCCAGGTTCTGGCTTGCAGCTTTGATCTGATTGACGGCCAGGATAACCAGATTGCCGATAAAGTCTCTACCCGCCGGGGCAACCACAACCTGATCCGCAAGCCGGTGGTGCATGGCGGCTTTACGCCGATGGGCCTGGAAGACTTGACGGCCTATAATTTTGCCCCTGGCTGTACGCTTGCTTTCAAAAAAGAAATAAAAGACCTGTATTTAAACAAGGCCAAAGATCTGGATCTGCCCCACGACTGGGCAATCAGCGTGATCGGGTCGTTAAGCGGCCAGCTTGGCTATCTGGATCTGCCCCTCATTGGCTATCGCCAGCATGAAGCCAATACGTTAGGCCTCTCGAGGCGAAACAAGTATGAAGCGCGCAAGAAAGCGGCGATCCAGGAAGCCCATCAAAAAGAAGCCTTAGAAACGCTGGCCGGACGGTTTCAAGCTTCCCAGGTACAGATGCGAACCATCCGGAAAACGGTCCGCGTCTACACCAGGCGGGCCAAAGCCTTTGAAAACCACAACCCACTTGGATTGATGCCGTTGTTTTTTCTTTCGATGCCAAGCGGCTTTAAGCTGACGCTGGGGATGGATCTGAAGACGATCCTTGAAAGTCGAGGTGCCAAAAATGAGTGTTAAACCAATCTCTGCCCATTGTCGGTCGATGGCTCCAGGCTTTTTTGCAGCCAAGCCGGACGTTCAAAAGGAGCGGGCCAGTTTTGATCCAGGTGCGCTTATCCAAAAAGTCACCGACCCGGCCAGCCATCTTTCCATGGCCGATGCGATCGATCCTGTCGATAAGTGTTCACTGCTCAGCGCTCATGCCCATGAAGCAAGCGAGCCGGAAGATCTGCCCGCTGTTTCGGTTGTTATGGCTGCTTACAATGGCCAGCGATATATCCGTGAACAGCTGATGAGCATCGTCTGCCAGATGGAGCACCAGGATGAGCTGGTCATTTCCTTGGATCCCTCAACGGATGCGACCCAGCAGATCATTCAAAACATTCAAAGTGAAAACGTCGATCTCAAGATTGTGCTGGTCCCTGGACCTGGCAAAGGACTGATCGCCAACTTTGAACATGCCCTGGGGTTTGCCCATAACCCTATCATCGTCTTTTCCGACCAGGATGACCGCTGGAAAGGGGATAAGCTGGATGTGATCCGGCATGCTTTTGCTAAAAAGCCCCAATTGATGGCTTTGGTTCATGACGCGCAGATCTGCTCGGATGATCTGCAGACCGTCGAACCTTCCTATATGAAAGCCCATGGATCGAAAAACGGCTTGTTCAACAATTTAGTCCGCAATTCCTTTATCGGCTGCTGCATGGCCGTGCGCAAGCCGGTGGTGGACGCCAGCCTGCCCTTTCCATATCCGATTCCGATGCACGACCAGTTTATCGGGATGCAGGCGCTCCGGATGGGAGAAGTTGAATTTATCGATGAGGTTTTGATCGATTACCGCCGCCATCAGGATAATGCCAGCAGCCTGAAACCAAGCTCTTTTGGTGACCAGATCAAATGGCGCCTCCAGCTGATCCAAGGCTTGTCCAAGCGCAAAGCCAAAGGCATTCAGAAACGAAAAGGTCTCAAAGCCCTTCACATCTCGTAATGTAGCCCGTCAATGACCCCACCCAAATCACTACGTAATTCTGGATGGGGCTTGAAATAAGAAGCTTTTATGCATCTTTTTCAAGCTTGATTGACTAGCCTGAGTCTTAATTGACTCCGTGATTTGAGAATCAGCCTTAAACAAGTTGAAATAGGCACTCTGGAACATACAGCCTAATTCCGGACTCTGCGGATCTGTATGAAACAGTACTGAGGTCAGGTGCAGTGTGCAGGTCAACAAACCTCTTATAACATTGGCGAAGGCTGATGCTTCACACACTTCTCTGGAAGGCTTTTTCAGCTTCCAAGATGCATTCCTCTTTCGAGGACAAGAATATGGTTGATGGATTCGATATGGACGGCAGACCTTTAATGCCTACCCAAAGGCATGGCAAGGTTCGTCATCTTTTAAATGACAAGAAAAGCCAAGGTGGTAAAGAAAAATCCATTTATCATCAAGCTTTTATACGATTCAACAAGATATACCCAGCCCATCACTCTTGGAGTGGATGGCGGTTCTAAACATATTGGTCTAAGTGCTTCAACCAAAGACAAAGAGCTTCTTGCTTGGGACGTTCAAATTCGTACAGATGTAACAGAAAATATCTCTACTCGAAGAGAAGCACGCCATACAAGAAGAAACCGCAAGACAAGATACAGAGCGCCCCGCTTCAATAACCGAGTTCGTACCAAACACAAAGGCTGGCTTGCTCCCTCTGTTAAACACAAGATTGGTACTCATCTTTATTGCATTGAAGAAGTCCAAAAGATTCTTCCTATAACCAGGATCGTTGTGGAAACAGCTTCTTTTGATACGCAGAAATTAAAAAATCCAGTGATTTCCGGAACTGGGTACCAAAATGGCGATCAAAAAGGATTCTGGAATGTTCGTGCGTATGTTTTATTTCGAGACAACCACGAATGCCAGCACTGCCATGGCAAGAAAAAAGATCCGATTCTGAATGTTCATCACATTGAAAGCCGAAAGACTGGCGGCGACTCGCCTTCCAACCTGATTACGCTTTGTGAAACAGGCCATCACGAATACCATGACAAGATCAAATCAGGCCAGACCAAAGGTCCAGAAGACTTCAAGCTGCCTAAGCGGACTCAGCCGTATCGAGATACTGCTTTCATGGGCATCATGCGCTGGACGCTGCTGGAACGATTAAAACAAGCTAACCCTGATCTTGAAGTCGTCAATACCTATGGCTACCTGACCAAGAACAAACGAATTGAACTTGGTCTTGTTAAAGAGCATTACAACGATGCGTATTGTATTGCATGAAATCTCAATGCAAAGCCATTAGAAACATGCCTGTATCTCAAGAAGATCAGAAGGCATAACCGCCAGATTCATCAATTCAATTTCATCAAAGGACACAAACGGAAAAGCAATCAAACCGACCATATGGTTGGCGGCTTCTGCCTCTTTGACAAGGTCAAATTCGAAGGACAGGAGTGCTTGATGACTGGACGCAGAAAAAGCGGATATTTTGTTTTGAAAACTTGATCAGGACAAAGGATCCATCGTGCTGTTTCTATGAGAAAATTGGTGCTGATCAAAAGAGCGAATGGATCCTTAAAAGAAATAGCACCACTGGCCGCGACCCCTAATGATGAAAATTGGGAGCCTGATGACGTAACCTTCTGCTTTTACTATAATGTTGCGCGTGAAGAACTTTGAGCACGTTCTCTTTAGTTACAGATGAGCTTTTGCTTAAAAGTAGTAAAAGAAATTGTCGCCCCTGACTTGCATGAACCCCTAAATAGTCCTTTGAGGCTGGAGAATAAAGAAGACGTTATTTGGCTTTAGAATCATCTGACAATGGTCGGCCAAATATTCAATAAGGATGTCAGGATTAAGCTCTTCACTGTTTGTTTTTTGTAGCGAAAGGAGAAGAGCATGACAGACCAACAACTGTATTCGCCAATAGACATAACGCATCAGATTGCTTGTGGCAT
>JADGIS010000079.1 GCA_015233825.1 Erysipelotrichaceae bacterium RD49 | reverse complement strand
TGATCTGGCCGTTCAGATTCCGTAAAAAGTCATGATGGGTATTAGAAACAGTTAACATCTCGATTTCTCCTTTCAAAAAGTCATTTTTCTGCTCGGCTGCAGGCCGCAGAAGGTGTTAAGCTTTCAATGATCAATTCAATGCTTAATAAAAAGTTAATGTTTATCCAAATAAAAAATACCGTTTTTCGCTTCGAAATGTAGGAGAAACGAAAAATGGTAAATATAAAACTCACGACACCTAAAGGTGTTTCGAATTTATGAGAGTCCTCAAAATAAATAAAAGGAATAAAGTATGGTATTTCGACGAATACAGAAGTGGTTTTTCAACCTAACGCCGGCCAAAGTGCTGGTGTTAGGCTTTGCCAGTGTCATCTTGATTGGTGCCATTTTATTATGGCTGCCGATTTCTTTGATGCCAGGGGTGAAGCTGACTTTTATCCAAGCACTGTTTGAAGCGACCAGTGCTGTTTGTGTAACGGGACTGACCGTGATCGTTCCCGGCACGACATTTAATTTGTTTGGCCGGATCGTGATGGCTGTTCTGATCCAGATCGGGGGAATGGGCATTGTTTTGCTGACCCTTGGCTTTTTATTGGTAGCCGGCAGCCGAATCGGGTTTAAAACCAGATCATTGTTTGTCCAGGCGCAAAACTTAGCGGGCTACGGCGGCTTGATTCAAATTGCCAAGTATATTTTCCTGATCACCTTTGGCATTGAAGCCATCGGGGCGCTGCTGCTATGGCTGATTTTGATGAAGTACTTTGATCCGCTTCGGGCCCTTGGCCATGCAGCGTTTTTATCGGTTTCGGCCTTTAACAACGCGGGCTTTGATGTGTTTACCGGCGGAGACTCCTTGATTCCCTATGCCAATGACTTTGGCTTGATTATGGTCATCAGCGCTTTGGTCATCATCGGCGGTTTTGGCTTTATTGCGATGATGGATTTGATTCGCAATCACTTTCGCTGGAGCAAGCTGTTATTGACAACCAAAGTCGCCTCGTTTATGACGATTCTGCTTCTAGCGCTTGGTACAATTTTATTCAAACTCTTGACTGAGCAGACCTGGCTGGAAGCCTGGTTTCAATCCGTCATCACCCGCACGGCCGGCTTTGCCAGCTACCCCTTATCCGGCTTTTCTTCGGGGGCGCTTCTGGTCTTTATCGTCTTGATGTTTATCGGGGCTTCGCCAAACTCCACGGGCGGCGGGATTAAAACGACCACGGCATTTGCCATTTCGCTTAAAGCTTTCTCCTCCTCGGCGGCTCATGATGAAGATTCAGTCTTCTATCGCCGGCTTCCGGAGATCTGCTTTACCAAGGCTTCCACGGTGCTTTACTTCGGACTTTCAACGGTCCTGGTCGGAACGATCCTGGTTTGCGCGTTTGATCCCCAGTTTGCGCTGGGCGACGTTTTGGTGGAAGTGACCAGCGCCTTTGCAACGGTCGGCTCCTCGATGGGCATCACTCCCTCGCTTTCGCCGGCTTCCGAACTCGTCATCATTTTGACTATGTTTATCGGCCGCGTGGGAACGGTGACCATCGTCAACCTGCTGGTTACCGGCCAGGAGCCCAAGGCCCATTACTCAGAAGAAAGCATTTTGATCGGCTAAGCCCATCACAAGCAAAGAAGCCAGCCTGATTTTTCGAGCTTAACGAGTTGAAATGGAAAATCGGGGCTGACAATTGGATACGAAATACACATCGAAAGGGAAATATTCATGCGTAAGAATTTTGATATGTTTAAAAAGAGCCGTGCAGCGTATTGTGTCATCGGCCTGGGCCGGTTTGGTTCGGCTGTGGCGCAGACTTTAGCAGAAAACGGCCAGGATCTGATTATCATTGACAAAGATTCGGACCGCGTACGCGAACTGCGTTATTTAACGGACTATGCCTATGTCATCAACCATCTTGACCAGGCTGCCCTTGAAGAGATCGGGGTCGGGGACTGCCAGGTGGCGATCGTAGCGATCGGCGAAGAAGTTTCGGCCAATATTCTGGCGACCTTGTATTGCCTGAATTTGAAAGTGCCGATGGTTATTGCCAAGGCCAATAACAAGGATATGGGCTGTATTCTCGAAAAGATCGGTGCCGAAGTGGTTTATCCCGAACATGAAATGGGTGTGCGCTTAGCCAACCAGCTTTCCAATAAAAAAGTCATCGACTACTTCTCTGTGACCGGCAATATCGATATTGCGCAATTGGAAGCACCGCGCTCTTTTACCGGCAAGGTGCTCAAAAACCTTGAGCTTCGCCAGAAGTACGGCATTTCGATTATCGCCATCCAGACCAAGAATGGAACCATTGAAGAAATCGATCCGAACTACGTCTTTGAAGAAGGCGATATTATCATCGTCATTGGTTCCAATGAGAACATCCACAATTTCGAACGGTCCGCAGCAGACTAAACGAAATCCGGCACATAATTGTGCCGGATTTTTTTGCTAAGATGAATCGATTCCTGAACATCAGGAAAGGAGTTCGCTTGCGTATTGAGTATTCTGATGGTAGAAACGCAAACTCCTTTTTCATTGCTGGAATCAAAAGACAAAATGGTCTGTCTCGTTTTCGAATCTCAATCTGGCATTCGAATCTCATACACTATTTATGAAAGGATGTGACTCTCTATGGAAAAAGCAGAAAAAGCGCTGGTTTTGATTACCGGCATGAGCGGCGCAGGCAAAACCAGTGCCATGAATGCGCTGGCTGATCTGGGCTACAACTGCATTGACAATTATCCAAAAGAACTCCTTCCCGCTTTAGAACAATTGATGGAAAGCGCTGATCCCCAATATGACCGCCTGGCCTTGAGTGCAAGCAGCCAGGACTATGTGGATTTCATGAACTTCTTCGATACCCTGAAACGGCCGCTGCAGGTCGTTTTCGTCGATGCAAGCGATGAAGAACTCCTGCTGCGCTATCGCTTTACGCGCCGCATGCATCCGCTGCTTGTTTCCAAGCAGGCTTCCACGCTTGAAGAAGCGATTGAACTGGAACGCGATTCCTTCAAATCTCTGGAAGAAAACATGAAGGATACCCTTCATCTTGATACGACCCGGCTGACCCCGCAGGCGCTGGTCAATATTTTAAAACCCTATTTTAAAAGCCAAAGCGAACCTGAATTTGCGATTACCTTTCAGTCCTTTGGCTTTAAGCACGGCCTGCCTATGGATGCTGATATCGTCATCGATGTACGCTGCCTGCCCAACCCTTTTTATGAGCCAGGCTTAAAAAAGCTGACCGGTAATGATGAGCGGGTATACAAGTACGTCATGGAGCGGGAAGAAACAAGAGAATATATCGACCGCTTAAGCAAGTATCTCGATTTTGTCTTCGACAGCTACCGTGTGCAGAACAAAAACCACATGATCGTAGCCATTGGCTGCACCGGCGGGCAGCACCGCTCGGTGTCCGTCTGCAACTGGTTATTTGATCACTACAAAGAAGACTATAAAGCCTTCAAATCCCACCGCGACTTGGATTTGAGAAACGACGTCTTATGAAAAACGTCGTAGTCATCGGCGGAGGCACGGGACTTTCCGCCATGATGAATGGCTTTAAGCACCTTGAAGATGTCAACCTGACTGCCATCATCACAGTCGCAGATGATGGTGGATCGACAGGCCGGATTCGTGATATTTACAATGTCCCGGCGATGGGCGATATCCGCCATGTGCTTTGCGCCATGGCAGCGGACGATGATGATCCCCTCTTTTCCAGCTTGATGAACTATCGCTTTTCCGGATCGGAAGATATCGGCGGCCATCAGCTGGGCAACCTGATCTTTTTGGCCATGATGGATTTGACAGGATCTTATATGGGAGCCGTGCAGGCGATTTCCAAAGTCTTGAAAGTCAAAGGCAATATCCTGCCTTCAACTTTGGATAACGCAATTTTGTATGCCTTGATGGAAGATGGAACCCTGGTTCGCGGGGAGAAAAATATCCCCAACGCCAACAACTCCATTGCCAAGGTCTTCTATGAAGATGACATCAAAGCCTATCCCAAAGCCATTGAAGCCATCCAGAATGCCGATCTGATCATCTATGGCATTGGCTCGCTCTATACTTCGATTCTGCCCAACGTCATTGTCAAAGGCGTTCGGGAGGCGATTGCCGAAACAACCTGTCCAAAAGTCTACTTCTGCAACGCAATGACCCAGCCAGGAGAAACGGATGGCTTTTCTTTGGAAGACCATGTCCGGGCCATTGAGATGCATACCTATAAAAACCCGATTGAGATCGCAATCATCAACCGAAACCCGATCGACGAGTCGACGCTGGAGCGCTATGCAAGACAAGGCAGCATTCCGGTCGTGCAAAAGGAAGTGGACCATGCCTATAAGGTGTTGCACCGCGATTTGACAATCGTCGATGAAACAGGCCGCATCCGGCATGATTCCCAGGCGATTGCCGATTGCCTGGCGGAAATTCTGGCGAACATGGAAAAGGAACACCAGCATGTCGTTTTCAAGTGATGTCAAGCAGGAAATCAGCCAGCTTGAGTTTTCCGGCGGACAGGCTAAAGCGCTTTTATGCGCTTTATTTTTGTCCCGTGCTTCGCTCAACTGGAACCGGGGAGAAACCTGGCTTTCTTTTCAGACCCAGAATGCATCGATTGCCAAACTGGTGTTCCGCCTTTTAAAAAGCGAATACCATGTCGATGTTCAGATCGCATCCATTCGGCGCATGAATCTGAAAAAGAACAATATTTACCGCCTGACCGTTTATTCCCAGGCCAGCGAAATTCTCGAAAGCCTGGGTATTTTGCGCACAGGCGGCCTTTACAATGTGCCGCCCTATTCCTTGATCCGCTCCGAACGCAACGCCAGAGCGTTCATTCAGGGATTGTTTTTAGCGGCCGGCTCGATCAACTCCCCCAAAACGACCAACTACCATATGGAACTTACGCTGCCCTCGCAGGATCTTGCGGTAATGGCCGTCAAGATTTTGGACCGTTTCTATATTCCAGCCAAAGTCACCTTGCGTAAGCAGTCTTATGTGGTCTACACCAAAGTCGGTGACAAGATCGCTGATTTTTTGCGCCTGCTTGGGGCCAGCCAATCGCTGTTCAACTTTGAAGACCAGCGTATCCAGCGCGATTTTTACAACCAGCTGACCAGGCTGGACAACTGCGAAGTGGCCAATGAGATGAAGACCCAGAAAGCAGCCAAAGAGCAGCTGGAATGGATTGCGATCATTGAAAGCAGCCAGGTAAAAGTTCCCGAAAAAATCCAGCATGTCATGGAGGCGCGCAAGCAGAATCCAGAAGCCTCCAACGTTGAACTTTGCGATGCAGTGTACTTGATGTATGGCGAGACCATCACCAAATCCGGCATGAAACACCGCATGGCCAAAATGAAAGAACTCGCCTTAGCAGGAGAACATGCATGAGCAAGCGCACGTTTTCGATCCGCCCTCACACCAAAGAGCGAATCCCGATCGCCCAAGCCGAAACAAGCCTCCGGCAGACCAATCCTCCATTGACCAGTCCCCAGTTTACGGCCCGTTTCTCTTCAGCTTCCATGCCGGAAGAAAAGAAGGCTTTCGTGCCAAGCGAAAAAGCCAGTGCCAATCCCAAATCAGCCAGGCGTGCAAGCAAAGAGCCGGCCGACCTGGCAAGGACTCAAGCCAAGAAGGAATCCAAACCTTCTTTGCGCAAAGCAGCTCCCGACCGGCGCCTGCTGCCCCACGATATTTCGAAAGACCAAAAGCCGCCCGTGATCGAGGAGTCGTCCTTGCTGGAGATTCCCGGCTTTACCAACAATGCCCGAAAAGCCCGCCTGGCCAGAATCCAGCAAGCCAACGCTGCTGCGGCAGCCAAAACGGGCAAAGGGAAGGCAGGGCGGCCTGAATCTTTCCATCGGGATCCTACGACAAGGCATCCTGGATCAGAAAACCAGCGTGGACAGGAGGGTTTCGGTAAGGAAGCCTTGCTGGATTCAACTTCGTTTGACTGGATCATGGACCAGCCATGGATTCAAAACCTGATGCAAAAAGCCCGCCATGCCGGAACCAAAAAGCTGGCCATGGGCATTGTGGGCGCTTTTGCGCTCTGCCTTTCGATCAGCCTTGGTTTAAGTGGCTGTGCCCAGCCGTTTAAGCTGATCAACCAGACGTTTGTCATGGAACTCGGAACGGATGTTTACGCCAATCCATCCCTCTATATTGAAAACGCGGATCAGGCAGATCTTGGCAGCTTGGCCATTGAACCCCGCTCTCCAGGCATCACCATTTCTGACAACCGCTTTATTACGGTGAGCCTGGACTATTTAGGGGTTGGCCAGTATGACTTTGTCTTAAAAGATGGTGATGCCGAAATGCCCTTTGTGATCAAAGTCAAAGATACCAAGCCGCCAACGCTGAAAAAATCGCCGGATTCCATTGAAATCGGCTGGGGCCAGCCGGTAGACTGGAATGATGTCTTTGAAGCGACTGATCTATCCGGCGTGTATTATGAGCCATCCTTTGACTTTGTCTCGACAACCGGGACGCACAGCGTCGATGTCAAAATTCGTGACCGTTTTGGCAATTCCACAACCAAGACGATTACAGTGACGGTAACGCCATGAAAAAAGCCGATAAACTCTTAATCAGCCTGCTTCTGCTCCTTTCGATCGGACTGCTCATTCCGATGTTTCTTTACAGCCAGCAGGGCAGCTTTGCGGTGGTGAAAGTGCGTAATGAAGAAAAGCTGCGGCTTGATTTGTCGCAAGATGGCGAATACGAGGTGCAGGGGACGCTGGGGCCGGTTCATATTATCGTCAGTCAGGGCAAAGTGGAAGTCAGCCAGGAAAACTCACCGCTTCACTATTGCTCCAAACAAGGAGCAGTCGACAATGGAGCGGTTCCGATTGTCTGCCTGCCAAATGAGACGGTCATTACGATCGAAAACGATACCGAAAACATCGAGGATACGGTGATTCAATGAAACGAAACCAATTTCAAACCATAACCACCTTGGCTATGCTTACTGCAATTGGCATTATCCTGCAGCTGGTAGAAGCTTTCTTTCCACTGATCGTTGTCATTCCGGGATATAAAATCGGATTGGCCAACATTGCCGGCTTGTTTGCGCTCTATGCCTATGGCAGCAAGGAAATGATCATCGTAACCGCGCTGCGGGTTTTTATTGCTGCTCTCGCGACGGGAACCTTGTTTTCGGTTTCCTTTGTCTTGTCGGTAACGGGCTGTACGCTCTCGTGCCTTGCGATGGTCCTTGCTAAGAAGATAAACCTGTTTTCGATCTATGGAGTCAGCGTATGCGGGGCGGTGTTCCATACGTTTGGCCAGACGCTGGCGATTTCCTTGATTTACCAGCAGTTTTTTATGGGTGGCCTGCTGCCGGTCTTAACGGCTTTATCTGTAGTCTCTGGACTTGGCATTGCCTGGATTACGGCCATGCTGCTCAAAAGACTGCGGCCCAAAGAATGGAAAAACTATCTGCAGCAAGTGGGACTGAATGGATGATTCAGTCCCTTTTTTGCAGCTTCTGCTTTTCGATTGTGAATAAATTTGAAGAGATGACGCTTTGAGCCGAAAAAGCGAGTATAAACATTCTGAAAAGATGTATCCTAAAAGTAGAAAAGTTTTTAAGCCTCAATCCCATAACAAATTTCGTGATTTCTTACCGTTGCCATTTGTCGTCAAAGTTTTGTTCGGGACACGTAAGGTGATTCTCGGGACCGTTTGCTGAATAGCCGCCTAAATTTGTTATACTAAGTTGTCTGCGCCTGGTCGAAAGCCAAGGCAAACACCAGAAAGGAGGAGAAGCATGGAAAAAGATCTCGATTACACAGCGCTTGTCCAAATCGAGCGCAGCATGAAAAACGAGATATCGGCGTTTTCCATGTCCAGCAATCGGCTGCTGGAATATTTAGCTTCTCTTCGTGGATCTACGCTTTCCGCCAACGCCGTTTTAAAGGCGATGACGATGCTGGCTAAAATGGATACCAGCCAGCGCAACCCCAGATCGGCCAAAGCGCTTCGCTACTGGATGAATGCGATCATCGACGCCTGGGGTTCTCCTTTAAAGGGAATGCTTTATGAGTCCATTGATTTCGATGGGATTTTGTATCCGGAATTTGAACCGGATAAGCGCCTGCAAAAAGCCTTTGCCCGTTATCCTTCCCGGATGGGCTGGATTGTTGCCTTAAGCAGCGGCCTGCTTTTAGGCGGACTGGTTGCCTTATTCGTACTGGGATTGAAATGGAATTTCTGGGCCTGCTTTTGGGTGGGACTTTTGGCTTATGGCCTTTTTGTGGCCTACTATTTTCTATGGCTGGACCGCCGGATAGAAATCTTTCGCCTCAAGCGGATGACCTTTAAAATGTCGCCGGCCACCCAAAAATTTGTCCGCTCGCTGCCCGTCACCAACCTGCCGCTCTTTCCCAACCGCTATGATCTGGCGGATATGGCTGATGCCTGGAAAGAGGGAGCCGCAAGACGCAAAATAGCCAAGGAAAAAGCGGCCCTGGCCAAAGTCAATGCCCAGGCGCTCAAACAAGCGCAGATGCTAGAACGACAGCGCTTCGAACCGGCAGAAAGCTTTGAAGCGATGAATGCAAACAAGACAACCAGAACGAAAGGCTTTGCCAAGGGCGGGCGGAAAGCTTCCAAACCGGTTTCGGTTGCCCGAACCCGTTCGAGTGCCCGCTATTCTTCGCGCAGGGTTGCTTCTTATGAAATGGAAGGGGTCGATGGTTCGGATATGATGATCCAGACGGGTTCGATGTCCGCCAAAGAGCGCAAGGAACTGCTCGATCGGGTCGAGGCCAATGCAAAAGCCAAAAACGCTGCGCACCATCCCGTTCAAAAATCACGCTTCGATATATCAATTGATGACGAACCCTCTTCCAATATTGATTTCTCAGTCTTTGAACTGGTCAGTCCCGGATCGGAAAAGGTCAAGGATGACCTTTGAGACCTTGGATCTTCTTTGATTCTTTTGGCTTTTGAATTTATTTTAAAAAAAGTGCTCCCCGTTTATTCTGGTCCTGGTATGGAAACGGGGAGCCTTTTGTTTGGCAAAAAGAAGTGGCAAGCGCATGGAATGGAATAAGACAAAGCAAAAGGGAAACCACTCAAAAGATGGGCCTGACAAAAGTCTTTTTCTTAGTGAATTCAACCAAAATCGTTCGCAATTAGAAGACAAAAGATAGTCTAAAGCATCGATTACAAATCTAATTGTTCACGTTAAACAAACAGAAATTTACCTGTGATACTTTTATCGGTCGCATCTTCAAAATTGATTGAACAGTCTGAGTTAAAAAAGCCGGTCGTGCATAGAAAATGTCTGAAAACTGAACAATCTGCAAGGGATTTCTTCTTTCAAGGCAACCGGATTGGATGAGAATCGTTTGAAGATAGTGGGCAGAATCCGCAGCTTTTCAACAGGAGTTTTGTTAATGTTGATCACAAATTCACAAATCAGGAATTAGATGGTATGATGTTGGCGGTGATGAAGATGAAAAATGCAAACTCTGTTCCAAAGGCAACGCTGCAAAGATATCCAGTGTATCTCAAGGCTTTACGGAAACTTCAAAAAAACGGGGTCTCCAAAATTATGTCCAGGGAACTGAGCAACTTCGTTGATATTGAGCCAACGACAATCCGCCGTGACTTTTCTTTTTTAGGAAGTCTTGGCAAACAGGGCTATGGGTATGATGTTGACAAACTGATCGACATTTTCAATTCAGAGCTTGGGGTTGATTTCGACGAAAAAATCATTCTGGTTGGCGCGGGAAATCTGGGCCGTGCCTTATTAAACTACAATAAATGGGATTATGTGGTCGGAGAGATCACCTGTGCTTTTGATACGGATCCTGCCAAAGTCGGCAACATGTTTGGAATTGATGTTTATCTGCTTGATGAACTCGAACAGCGCATTCCCAAAGGATGCCGCATTGCCATTTTGACGATTTCCGAAGACGTGCAAAGCACGGTGGATCGATTAATCGAAAACGGAATTACCGGCATCGTCGATTTTACCCACCAGCATTTTCAGGTCCCGCATGGAGTTGCTGTCAAAGCAGTCGATGTGGTATCTTCTATCCAGGAACTCGTATTTACAACCAACTCGATGGATTCAACGGCATCGAAGCAGTGAAATTCCTGCAACTCTGGCAAAGAGAGACGGGGCAAAGGTGAAACCCGGAGCAGAACCAGGAATTTGAACACCTGCCCAGCCGGACTGGAGAAGTTCTTTTAGAATGGTAGACAGTCCCGTTCGCCGCGTTAAGGCTAAAGTGCCCGTACAGGGAACGCAGGATGGTACCGCGGTAACAATCGCTCCTCATTGACAAAAGTCAGGAGGAGCTTTTTTTATGGCAGCCAAAAGCTCTGGAAAGAAGCCAAATCCATTGAGCCAATGCGAAAACCAAGCTGGAAATAAAAAGAAAGCTGAACAAAAGAAGAATCAGCTGCCTGGCAGACCAGCCAGCTTTTGAATTCACCAATCTGTAAATGAAAACCAATCCATCCAAAACAACAATCAAAATCTTTAGAAAGGATCCGATTATGTTAGTCAAAAAATTGAAAGAAAACGTCCATGACTATGACGGCAAGCCCGTCACTTTGCAGGGCTGGGTAAGAACCAACCGAAAATCTAAAAACGTTGCGTTTATTGAACTCAACGATGGATCGACGTTCTCCAACCTGCAGATCGTCTATACACCAGAAATGGAAGGCTTTGAGGAAGCGGCCAAAATTACGACTGGTTCAGCCATCGAAGTGACGGGTATCGTCAAGGAAACACCAGAAGGCAAACAGCCTTTAGAAATCAATGCCGAAACGATTAAAGTCCTGGGCATGGCCGACCATGACTACCCATTGCAGAAAAAGCGCCACAGCTTTGAATACCTGCGCGAGATTCCCCATATAAGACCACGTGCCAACACTTACTATGCGATTTTCAGAGTGCGCTCGGTTTTATCTATGGCTATCCATACCTTCTTCCAGGACCGCGGCTTTGTTTATGTGCACACTCCAGAAATCACCGGCAACGATGCTGAGGGCGCAGGCCAGTGCTTTACCGTAACCACCATCAAAAACCAGGACTACGAAAAAGACTTCTTTGGCAAACATGCCCAGTTAACTGTATCCGGCCAGCTGCATGTTGAACCATTTGCCTTAACGTACCGCAACGTGTATACCTTCGGTCCAACGTTCCGCGCCGAAAACTCCAATACGACCCGCCATGCCTCCGAATTCTGGATGATTGAACCGGAAATGGCTTTTGCAGACCTGTCCGATAACATGGATGTCATCGAAGATATGGTCAAATACTGCATCAACTACGTGCTGGAGCACGCCCCGGAAGAAATGGCCTTCTTTGAGCGCGTCATCGATAAAGACTGCATCAACCGCGTCAAAGCCGTTGCAAACTCGTCCTTCAAGCGCATGCCGTATACCGAAGCGATCGAAGAACTTGAAAAAGCCAAAGGCCGCTTTGAAAACAACAACATCTACTGGGGCATGGACCTGCAGTCCGAACACGAACGCTATATCTGTGAAGAAGTAGTCGGCGGACCGGTCTTCTTAACCGATTATCCAAAAGAGATCAAAGCCTTCTACATGCGTGAAAACGAAGATGGCAAGACGGTTGCCGCATGCGACCTGCTTGTTCCTTATGTTGGCGAACTCGTTGGCGGCAGCCAGCGTGAAGAACGCTATGATGTTTTAAAAGCCAAGATGGATGCTATGGGCATGGATGAAGAAATCCTGCAGTGGTATATGGATCTGCGCCGCTTTGGGGGCTGCGTTCACTCTGGATTTGGCCTTGGTTTCGACCGGATGCTGATGTACCTTTCCGGTATCCAGAACATCCGCGATGTCCAGCCGTATCCACGCACACCAAGAAATCTGGTTTTCTAATTCAACCGCATCCGATTGGAGAATGGAATAGCCGGAAAACTGCTTTCAATAGGATTTAAATACGAAAAACAGAGTCAGTCGATCCGCTTTTGATGCTGGGATTGGCTGACTCTGTTTTATTTTGGAGACGGTTTTCTGAAAACTGAAGCGACATCCAGCTTCCAGAGGCTAAATGCCGCATTCAATCAAAACAGCCATCTTGCGTGTCTCATTCCTGCAAGACTTGCTGCCGGATTTTTTCAGGGATTTGATCGGCTTCGATCAGATCATAATGAAATACCCCGGCAGCCCGGACTTCAAGCTTGAGAATCTGGCCATTTTCGAGTGGGGTGCTGGTTTTAAAGGTGAGAGACTTGGATTTGCCTGCTTCATTGACAGCATCCACAGTATATTCGTAGCGAAGCGTGCCGGATCCTTCTTTGGCTTGGGGATCCACAAGTTTTACATAATAAAACTCATCGTAGTTTTCCATGTGCATCAGCCAGCCGCCGACCCCGGCAATCACCACCAAAAGGGCGGCAACGATCCCGATCCATTTGGCTTTCATATCTATAAACCTCCTTACCCAAAGCAGTTTAGGATCTCCTGAATATTAAGTCCCGCTGAACAGGCTATTTATCTACTTTATATACAGTAAAAATGGGGCCTACCTATTGGATCTTATTTTCCTGTGGTTCCTTAGAATAGGATTGAATTGCCTGCCTTAGCTTTTCCTTTCATTTTTACTGAGGACTCTCATAAATTCGAAACACCTTTAGGTGTCGTGAGTTTTATATTTACCATTTTTCGTTTCTCCTACATTTCGAAGCGAAAAATGGTATTTTTTATTTGGATAAACATTAACTTTTTATTA
>JADGIS010000078.1 GCA_015233825.1 Erysipelotrichaceae bacterium RD49 | reverse complement strand
CTCATCTGTAACTAAAGAGAACGTGCTCAAAGTTCTTCACGCGCAACATTATAGTAAAAGCAGAAGGTTACGTCATCAGGCTCCCAATTTTCATCATTAGGGGTCGCGGCCAGTGGTGCTATTTCTTATGAGGTTCTCCCTTGCTTCTCAACTATAATCCATATACAATAGTTGTACAAATTGAGGTGCAAAGCATTTTGCACTTGAAAGAGCGGCCAATCCCCGCTCTTTTTATTTTTAACTTGAATCAGACCGCATTTTTATGCATATTTCGCGGTTAAAACAGGCACGAAAGGGTGGTGATTGGCTGGAAGAACTAGAAACTCTAGCTTAGAGCCATGCCAATCTAACAACCAAAATATCTGCAGAATTTGGGATATCAATACAGTGCTTTCGTTCAAACAGATTTCGGCAGCAGGTATAGGGTTTTCCGTTTTTATGGTCTAGATTTAGACAATTTTCGAGGTCTATCGTTGATTTGGAAACCGAAGGATTCAAAAAAATGAATGGAGCAGGATAGGAAAACCTGACAGCTGACGAAGCCTCTGCCTTATTTAAGAATGAATTTGGCTCATATTAAACAACAACCTATAAAGATAATATATTCATTGAATAAACGAAATCGTTTAAAAAGATATTTTGTGCTTCTCTTGTTGTTGAGAAATGGGTTGATTTCAAATGAAAAGGAATTGAAATTGCACGAAATATACCAGAATTGCTAGACTCATTCTTCAATGGACAGGAAGTGATGGAACGAGAAGAGAAGGCCAGATTGGATGGAAACGGAAAATCCGGGGACCGTTTCAGCACTCGAAGGTCATGAGTGCTTAAAATGGATTTTCAGCGCGAACAAGCTAAACTAAAAGAAGCAGGGAATGCAATCGAAATGTGGAGATACCCTGATTGGCTGGATATTGGGCTTTCATTGAAAAAAGCTCTTAAAGTGGTCAAATCAGCCACTGTTTTGGCCAAAATAATCAAAAATATAAAAGGACACATGTAAATCAGACGCTGTCCGTTTGAAAAGCCGATGTGCTTTTTGGAAAGGACTGAATATGGCAGATAATACTAGACTTTACTCGATTCTCGGACTGTCTCCAGATGCCGATGAAAAGGCAATTAAAAAGGCGTATCGGAAACTGGCGATGAAGTATCATCCTGATGTCAACAAAGACGCAGGCGCAGAAGATAAATTTAAAGAAATCAACCTGGCCCACGAGACGCTTTCCAACCCGGAGCGGCGGGCACTTTATGATAAATATGGCGAGATTTCACTGGATCCTAACTTTAATGAAGACATGTACAATGCCCAGATGAACGGATTTGGCGGCTTTGGAAACGGCGGCTTCTCCTATTCGGGCGATGGTGCAGGCTTTGACTTCTCGGATCTGTTTGGAGGCGGCGGATCTGGCTTTGGCGGTTTCGGCGGTTTTGGAGGCGGCAGTGGTTTTGGCGGCTTCGAAGACCTGTTTGGCCGCCGCAGCTCGCAACAGCATGAATACCCAGCAAAAGGGGAAGATCGTCATGGAAGCATTACGATCGACTTTATGGAAGCTGCCAAAGGCGGCACTGAAACCCTTACGTTCAATGTCTCGGAACCAGGCCCCAATGGCCAGTATGTCAGCCGCCCGCTGACGCTGGAAGTCAAGATTCCAGCCGGCATTCGCCAGGGCCAGAAGATCCGTATTCCAGGCAAAGGCGAACCAGGTGTATTCGGCGGTCCAGCCGGCGATTTATACTTGGAAGTCAATGTCAAACCAGATTCCACCTTTACACGTGAAGATTTAGATATCATTGTGGAAGTATCGGTTGACTGTGTTACGGCTGCTCTTGGTGGAACGATTGATGTTCCAACTCTCGATGGCACCGTAGAAATGAAAGTTCCAGCTGGCATTCAGTCCGGCCAGAAACTTCGCCTGAAAGGCAAAGGCATTGCGGCAGCCAAAGGCACCGGCGATGAATATGCCAAGATCCGGATTACGGTTCCTAAGAATCTGAGCGATGAGCAGCGCGAACTCTTTGAAAAATTACGTGATCTCGAAAAAGGAACCCAAGCCTAGCTGAGTCAATTCTGACAGCCGAACGAAACCCATCCGTTCGGCTGTTTTTATAGACCTTTGTGATCAACCTGTCTGGATTAAAAAATCCCAAGGATAAAAATTGAACTTATCGAGATGGATGTTCAATTTAAAAAAGCTTTAAAGCCTGTAAAGAAGATACATTTGCCTGAAGAGAAGGGATTTGGCCGGATTTTTGGCAGATTCAAATCAAGACAGATATAATAAGCAGGATATGAGGTGAAGCAGATGGACGAAAATAAAGACCAGGTTCAAAACGAAAAACCTGTAAATGAAAATCCAAATGATGAAGTCATTGAAACCATTGAAGAAGTAGAAATTGTTGAAGAACCCGATGGCCAGGACGATGGGATTCGTGAACTGGCGAGATACGGCAATGGGAATTTAAACGCCAATGCAGAGGATTCTGGCCAGGATGAGGAAGATGAGGATGCAAATGAGGAAATGGAAGCCGAAGTCATCGAAACGGCTGACCCTGAAGCAGTTGCCAATATCGACCGCCAGATTCAGCAGCTGATGAAAAAGTACAAGATGAGTATGTGGGCCTTGGTTGCCTGCATTGTGCTGTATCTTGTCTTCTTGTTCCTGATTAAAACGACCTACAGCACCTGGATTGTTTTAGGAATCTGCGTGGTGATGATCGGGATTGCAGTTTATAACACGAAGATTTCCAAACAGGTCCAAAGACTGGCTTTGGAAAAACGCCGTTTAACCAATCCGAAAGGCGCAGCCACAACATCCTCTGCCAGTGCCATGACCAAATCCACAGCGGGTGCAGCTCTTGGCCAGGTGGATGAAAGCGAGCCGATCGTTGCCAATGCAGCCAGTTTAAACGATCTGCCTAAGCAGTATACGGTGCTGGATGATGTTGAATTCAGCGATGGCCAGCGCGCCCAGAATGTTGTGGTTTCTCCTTATGGTATCGCCGTGGTGGGAAATCCAGATCTGCGTCCGGAAGTAGATGCCCTCTTGCAGGAAGCCAGCATCGAAGATGTTCCAGTCTTCTTTTACAGCCCGGATGAAGAAGTCAGCGCTTTAGCGGAAAAGATCCAAATGGAAAAAATGGTCGTGCTGGATGAAAACAAGATCATGGAAATTCTCTTGAAGCTGACCGGCATCAAGCGTTAACCCCAGAAGTCTGGTTTCAAAAATACCAAAAACGAACATCAAAACAGGCATCTTTTGATCTTGCGATCAGAAAAGATGCCTGTTTTTTGTTCAAGCCATTTCGTTTCAAAGCAGGGCGGGAAGGAAAGGCCAGGCCGAATCGGATCGATTTTGACCAGTCAGCTTGGATTGGAATCTTGCTTTTTGTTGGCTTCAAACTGCGCTTTTCGCTTGGCTTGGAGCTTCTTTTCGTATTCTTCCAGTTCTTTGAGATAGTCTGGATCTTCCTGGGGTTCATTGGTTTCGGATTGATTGAAAAGCAGGCTCCAGTCGATTTTATCTTTCAAAAGCCAAGCGGTAACGCCAGCAAGGACAAGCATCAAAACGATGAAAACCAGTCTTGGAAGATTCCACAACGACCAGCAGGAGCCGATCCATAATAAGGCAAAGACTTCCAGCGCGTACAGGGCAATCCACTTATAGTCTTTGTTCTCAACTCCTTTGGCCATCTGGTAGCCAAAGCCTGCAAAGAAAACCAGCACGCTGAGCGCTTCAGCCAAAGCCATCCAAAGGCCGCCGATCGCAGAGGGATCGATGTCTGGCGCGCTGCTGGAAAGCAAAGAGCTTAAACCGACAAAGCCGATAAATAAGGCTTCGTAAATAAAGCCTTCTTCAAATCCAAACACCACGCCTTTTGACGCAAGAAAGCAGCTTTGCAAGTGAAAGCGAAAGGCGATGAAGTTTAAAAGCGTCAAAATCAAGGCAAATGCCAGGCAATAGACGAAATTAAAGGCAAGCTGGTTGTTTAAAAGATTGAGAAACCAATCGCTGTTGATAAAAATCATCGGCAGAATCAGCCGGAGCAGAATCAGCGTAGTTCCCATTTCGAGAATTCCATACACCACCGGCTTCCAGCCGCTGTCTTTGATATAGCAATACGCCATGGTCCCGATAAAGGGCAAAATCAGCGTCAGCAGGACCAGAACGATCTGAGAAAACAAAACCATAGAGAAATATACCTTAAAACCTTTCCGGGCCAGAGCAGGCCATAATTAAGCACCATTATAGCATTCTCATCCAGTCCCCTATTCCGATTTCCAGATGCGGCCGGAAAACTGAAACGATCTTTTCAAAAACGTGTCATTGCCTGGCTTGTACGGTTGCCTGGTTTGGTTTCTTTTCAGGACCAATCCAAATGGAGGGGGATGGATTGGATGTCTTGCTGCATGAAAGCGTGCGAAAAGCACAGAAATCAAGAAGATCAAACCAGGAAATGATGCCCTTTGGACATTGAAAAATTCCTTTTTTTCGCTTTTGCGATAGACTGGATGACGTATGACGAAGATTTCAACCACTCAAACAAGCAGCGCCTTGAGCCGTTCTTCCTTGTGGCTTGGAGCGCTGTTTTGCTGCGGACTTTGGGGACTGGCCCCGCCGCTGATTAAAACCGGCTATGCCCTGATGGACATTGAATCAACCAGTTCCATTCTCTTGTTTGCTGGACTGCGTTTCTTTTTAGCGGGCGTGATGGTCATTGGGTACAGCTGCTTCAAGCAGCACCACCTGGCCATGCCAAAGCGCAAGGATATCCGGCCGGTTTTCATTCTGGCTTTCTTCCAGACGTTTGGCCAGTATGTCTTTTATTATCTTGGGGCAGCTCATTCTTCGGGCATGATGATGTCCGTGCTCACTGGCCTTGGGGCTTTGCTGGAACTGGTTCTTTCCTGCTGGATCTTTCACTTGGAAAAGATGACCCCGCTGAAATTTGCCGGCTGCCTGATTGGCTTTTTGGGAATTTTAGCAATGAACTATACCGGCGGCGGCTTTGCCTTCAATCTGCAAGGAGAAGGGGTGCTGGTGCTTTCCCAGGTTTGTGCGGCGGTTTCCGCGATCCTGATTCAGATCTTTTCCCGCCGATCCAACCCGGTTTTGCTTTCGGGCTGGCAGTTTGCCTGCGGCGGCCTGGCGATGATTGGGGTCAGCTTTTTGATCGGCCAGCCAGTCATTCACTGGAGCGCCGCTGGCTTTGCGATTTTATTGATGCTGGCCTTTGTCTCAGCAGGAGCGTATACAATCTGGGGCGTGCTGCTGTCCAAATGGCCGGTTTCGAGTGTTGCCGTCTTTGGCTGCACGATCGGTCTTTTCGGGGTGCTTTTTTCGGCGCTGTTCTTGCATGAAGCCTTAAGCCTTCGCATTGCCCTGGGCGCCCTGCTGATGAGCGCAGGTATTTTGTTCGTGAATCTGCGGCCTGATTCTTTGCAGACTGATCCGCTTCAAGAATAGCAAGCTTTTTCCTCTGGCCAGCTCCAGCTTCAAAGGATGGATGGGAAACCACGTTCACAATGGAATCCTGACCCGGTTTCTTTGCCCATTCACCACGGGTTTTCATTTCGATCGAATCAAGCGAAATTTCTTTGGCCAGCAGATCTTCCAACAGATCTGCTGGCCTCTTTTCTTTTCTGGCCCTCTTTGTCCGCTACAATAAAAGAAACCAATCAAGAAAAGAAACCAATCAAGCAATCCGCAAAACGAAACTTTCACGCCGGGAATGATGGCAAGGTCCACAAGCCGGCCTGCAAAGTAAGATTGTATACCCTGTATCATGTATCCATTGTATGATTGCGTATACCGGATCAGGAAAGGAGGCAGTGATGAAAAGACTGAAAAAGAAACTGGCCTGGCTTTTGTCGTTCATGATGGCCCTGAGCCTGGCAGCAGGCTGTGCCAAAGAAAAGGACGAGGTTCTGGTCGGAGCCAGCGACGAGGCCCATATGCAGATCATCGGCTGGATGTTCCGGGAACTGGCAGCCCGAAAGGGGATTGAATGCCAGATCCGGCAGACGGGCAGCGGCACAACCAGTATTCAGCCGGCACTGGAAAGCAACTCCCTGCAGGTGGGAATTGAATTTACGGAATCGGCCTGGCGCAATGTCCTCCAGCATAAAGAGGTCTATCATGCCGGGGATTTAGGCACCTTGCAGCGGGAATATAAAAAGCTCGGCCTTTCCTGGTACAATCTGCCGCAGGTCAAAGACCACTATACGCTGGTGATTTCCCAAAGACTGGCGCTCAAAGAAAACATCGAAACGCTCAGTGACCTGCTGGCAATCGATGACCAGCTGACCATTGGGGCACCAACCATCTTTTTTGAAGACTTCACCGGCTATCCGTATCTGCAAGCGGAATATGGATTTGACTTCAAAACCACTGTCAATCTTCCTGAGAACGGATTGGTAGAATCAATATTTGAGCGAAAAGTGGACGTTATTCCCGCCCACTCGCTGGATGGATATGTCAATAAAGCCGAGCTTGTCTTATTGGAAGATGATCTGGAAGCAAGGGAAGATACGACGGCTGGAATCATCATCACCAAAGAAGCACTGAAAGCGCATCCTGAGCTGGCCGAGGTTGCACAGGCCATTGGAAAAGTGCTCACGGGCAGCCAGCTGGCGATTATGGCCAGCGGTGTTGTATCCGAATTATTTACACCTCAGGAAGCGGCATTAATGCTTCTTAAAGCCAAAGATTTCATCGTTGAGAAGCCGATGAGCAAGTAGAAAAAATCTGACATGAAACGTTTTCTAAAATCCGGTCAAACCAGACCGGATTTTTTAAGCTCCTGCCCTATGATGGAAGTGCAAAAACTAGGGCGTTTGCATTGAAGATCACAAATCTACAGTGGCTTGGGATTAGAAAATTGCTTGAAACCTTACATTTTCTAATTGGATCAGACACTTGATTTTTAGGCGGTGATCATGATGCAGGCCAAACATTGTACCAGAAACGGATGGAATGAAAAAGTTTGTTTTTGTTATGCAACAAAATGCAAACAAAGCGCAAACTTAATTTTTGTTATGCCAAAAAATATGCAACAATTAAGCCCGTAGGTTACGGGCTTTTCTTCACGCTTTTTTCAAAAGTAAATCAATGAAAATTAAAAAATAATTACTCATTCTTTTCGGTCATCCCGCTTGTGCCACAACATACCGATTCCATTCCCACAGAATACCCAAGAAATAGGGGTGAAAACGGTTAAATGAAAACGGAAACATCGAGTATTATGGAATAGATTCCATGAAAGGGCTTTAAATCTGAGGGCAACGCCTTC
Source organism: Erysipelotrichaceae bacterium RD49 (assembly GCA_015233825.1). GTDB lineage: Bacteria > Bacillota_I > Bacilli_A > Erysipelotrichales > Erysipelotrichaceae > Allobaculum. The sequence continues at coordinate 5,528 of JADGIS010000078.1, read as the reverse complement.
AGTTTTTGTTTCGAAAAAATGCGGAAAATGATTTGAAATGGTAGCGCGTCCGCGTAATGTTGCTATAATCAAAACAGAACAAGTTTGCGAAACAAACCGGCGGGTGAATGAAAACCGGTGTGCAAACGATTAGGAGGATATATGAAAAATTGGCAGAAATTTGCTTCTGCGGCACTGATCGGCGCAATGGCCTTGGCTGGCTGCTCCAGCTCCTCTTCCAGTGAAGCCACTGGATCAGAAGCAAAAGGATCCGAGGCAACTGGATCTTCAACGGCTGCTCCAGCTGGCGACGCTTCCAAAGGCAGTGTTTACTATTTAAACTTCAAACCTGAAGCTGATGCAGCTTGGCAGGAAATGGCTAAGAAATACAGCGAAGAAAAAGGCGTTGAAGTAAAAGTTGTAACGGCAGCAAGCGGCAACTACGAAACAACCCTGATGTCTGAAATGGGTAAGAGCGGTACTCCAACCCTGTTCCAGGTAAACGGTCCTGTTGGCCTGAAAAACTGGGAAGACTATGCTTACAACCTGTACGGCACTCCTGTCTTCGACCAGCTGACCAGCGATGACTATGCATTATATATCGGCGACAAAAAAGATAATGATGTTGCTGCCATTGCTTGCGCGATTGAATCGTATGGAATCATCGTGAACACTGAGCTGTTAGACAAAGCTGGCTACTCCGTTGATGATATTCAGTCCTTTGAAGACCTGAAAAAAGTAGCTGACGATATTCAGTCCCGCAAAGACGAGCTCGGATTCTCCGCCTTTACATCCGCTGGTATGGATGGCTCTTCTGACTGGCGTTTCAAAACGCACCTGGCCAACATGCCTCTGTATTTTGAATATAAAGATGACGGCGTAACCGACAAAGAAGAAATCGAAGGAACTTATCTGCCGAACTATCGCGATATCTTTGATCTGTATATCACAGACTCCACCACTCCAAGTGCTGATCTTGCCAGCAAGACCGCGGACGACAGTGAACGTGAATTCACATCCGGACAGGCTGTATTCTTCCAGAATGGTTCCTGGGAATACACCAACCTGATCGATGCCGGCATGACGGATGAACAGATCACAATGATCCCAATCTACATTGGTGCTGGCGATGAAGCCAACCAGGGCCTGACCACTGGTACAGAAAATTACTGGGTAGTGAACAAAGAAGCAAGCGAAGACGATATCGCTGCCACTCTGGAATTCATGGATTGGTTAGTGACTTCCGAGGAAGGAACGACATTCATGGCTGACGATCTGGGCCTGACCATTCCATTCAAAGATGCAAAACCATCTCCAAACGTATTCGTTCAGGAAGATATCAAACTGACGGAAGCCGGCAAAACTCCAGTCTCCTGGAACTTCACAACGATGCCATCTGAAGAATGGAAGAACGGCTTAGGTTCTGCTCTGACTGCCTATGCAGCTGACCCAACCGATGAAAACTGGGATAAAGTGAAATCTGCATTTGTAGACAACTGGAAAACTGAAAAAGAACTCGCTCAGTAATTGACAATCTAAACAATTCACACCGCACAAGAATGCAGCGATCCGCCCGCTTTAAAGCCGCACAAGCCGGCCGGGCATTCGAAAGGGCATTCGCACTGGATTTAAAATCCAAGCCTCTACTGGAAACTGGCTTTGATCATAGAACCTCTTTCTTGATCATTGGACGAAGCCAGGCCTCTCTTCTTGAAAACAGGCCAAGAGGATTAAACAAGAGGAGCAGAGGCTTGATCCAGCTTTACCTGTCTTCAAGCCTGGTTGAAGACAGAGCACAAATTCTCTGACAAGATTAAAATCCAGCTTTGGACCTGGTTCTTTGCGTCTGCAGGCAAAAAGACGGAACAAGAAACTGGAAAAGCCATCTTGAAAGAGTCTTCCCAATTGTTTTGGGAAAGGTATAAACCAACTCCTTCGGTTTGTAAAACGAACTACCGGCGCAGGCGGGAGGTTACTTCAGCCTGCGCCTATGTTTTTTGATCAGTTTGATCTTTTTGACTCAATTGGAATGAACCAAATTGAATCAAATGGATTGCATTGGTCGACAAGTGTTTGCTGGCCGGTTTTGTTTGGCCGCCAGCTTGATTTTGATCTTATTTTTGATCTTATTTAGGAAGACAAGGAAAAATATTTTATGGAAAAGGCTTTAAAACGTTATGCTTGGATCTTCGTGCTTCCTACCTTGCTCGCCTTTACGATTGGTTTTATCGTTCCTTTCTTTGAAGGTTTATACCTGTCGTTTTGTCGATTCACAACGGTAGGCAATGCGCAGTTTATCGGTTTTGGAAACTACGTAAGCGCCCTGACAGATCCATTGTTCTTGCAGTCCGCCTGGTTCACGCTGGCTGTAACGATTGTGAACATCATCGCCATTAACGTACTTGCATTTGCACTTGCGATGGCTTTGACACAGGAATTAAAAGGAACCAACTTCTTCAGAACGATTTTCTTCATGCCAAACCTGATTGGCGGTATCGTTCTGGGCTATATCTGGCAGATCCTGATCAACGGTATTTTGTCCATCTGCGGCCAGCCGCTGCTCAAACTGAATGCGACTGCCGGATACTGGGGCATTATCATCCTGATGTGCTGGCAGCAGATTGGTTACATGATGATCATCTACATCGCCGGCTTGCAAAACGTGCCGGATGACTTGATTGAAGCAGCCAAAATCGATGGTGCTACAGACTGGCAGATCCTTTGGAAAATCAAGATTCCAATGATGATGCCATCCATCACCATCTGTGTATTCCTGACCCTGACCAACTCCCTCAAACTGTTCGACCAGAACCTGGCTTTGACAGGCGGCGACCCGGGTCATGCGACAGATATGCTTGCCTTAAACATCTACAACACGTTCTATGCCCGTGCAGGTGCTGCCTGGAAGGGAATTGGACAGGCTAAGTCAGTTATCTTCTCGATTGTTGTAATCTTGATTGGTTTCTGGCAGTTAAGAAGTACAAGAAGTAAGGAGGTACAGGCATGAACAAGAAGGAAAACTCAAAGGCTAAAAATATCCTGTTATTCATTGTCCTTTGCGTCCTGACGATTTTGTGGATTTACCCAGTCTTCATGATTCTGGTTAACTCCTTGAAAGTCGAAAGCGCCATCACCACCAGCAGCGTCTTCCAGATGCCTGGTGCCGACCAGTTTGCAGGCTTTGCCAACTATAACGAAGCGTTAAATTCCCAGGGATTCTTATCCTCCTTGTGGTATTCCACGCTGATTACCGTTACGTCCGTTGCTGCCATCATTCTTTGCTGCAGCATGTGCGCCTGGTACATCATGCGTGTCAAATCGAAATTCAACTCTTTCTTATATTATTTATTTGTATTCTCCATGGTTGTTCCCTTCCAGATGGTTATGTTCACCCTATCGCAGACTGCTGACCTGCTCAAGCTGAACACACCTTACAACATCTGGATTATCTACTTAGGATTTGGTGCTGGTCTTGCGGTCTTCATGTTTGCAGGATTTGTAAAATCCATTCCAGTTGAAATTGAAGAAGCGGCCATGGTCGATGGCTGCACACCTTTACAGATTTTCTTTAAAGTGGTCTGCCCGATCTTAAAACCAACGATGGTTTCCGTAACCATCCTGCAGGCGATGTGGGTATGGAATGACTACCTGCTGCCAACACTGGTATTGGATATCACCAAATATAAAACCATCCCAATGCTGATCCAGTACTTCCGCGGAAGCTTTGGACGCGTTTCGATGGGCCCGATGATGGCTTCGATCATGATGACCATTATCCCAATCGTCATCGTCTACATCTTTGGACAGAAACACATTATCAAAGGCGTTGCCGCTGGCGCTGTTAAAGGATAAATACTTTGGCCAAAGTCACCATGAAAGATATCGTAAAAGCCTCCGGATGGTCGCTGGGAACCGTCTCGCGAGTCTTGAGCGATACTGCGGGTGTCAATGAAAAGGCCAGAAGTGAAGTATTAGAAGCGGCACAAAAACTCAACTATCAGAAAAATGATTTCGCCAGCGCTCTGAGGCAGAAGCGGCCGGAAGGAATCTTGATGATCGTTCAGGCCGATGGATGTCCGATCTATTCGCGTTTGGCCCTCCTTGTCGAAAACAGGCTCAAAGCCCAAGGAAAAAAGGTCACGCTTCTGAATGTTCACCACGATGAAAACGAAGCAAACGCAGCCCGTGAACAGATGCGGCTGTCTGTGCCGGGGGTCCTGCTTTTCTTTGGAGCCAGGCGCAATGCGCTTCGAACATTGGGCCGGAGCGCAGTTCCGGCCCTTTGTATTGGGGTTGACCAGAGTCAGTCAGGTTATGAGCGGTTAGTCAGCTACGGTCTTTTCCAGACCGAAATTGCCCAGCAGGCAACAGAGTGGCTGTTTGAAACCGGCGCAAAGTCCATTGGCGCGATTCTCAATGACCGGTACACGTTTCCCGAACTGGATGACTGTTTTTTAGGCGTCCAGTATGCTTTCTATTCACGTGACCAGGTCTTCGTTTCCAAAGAACGCTCCACCATGCAGCCATCCACTCTTCGGGGCGGATACCAAGGGCTTTTACAGCTGATCCAGCAGGTGCCGGATGTGGATGCCATTCTGGTCGGAGATGAAGCCCAGGCCCTTGGCGCCTTGCGGGCTGCTGCCGATCTTGGCAAGCGGGTGCCGGAAGATTTAGCCATCTTTGCGCTGGACCTGACCGATGATTCCGAATTTGCTATTCCTAGGCTTTCAGGCATCCGCCGGGATCTTGACGAGGATGCCAAGCGGATTGTCGAGCTTGCGCTGGAGCTGGAAGGACACAATTGGAATTCGCTGGAAAAACCAATGATCGAAGCGGCCTGGCAGGTGCGCTGGAAAGAATCCTGCCCCAAACCGGTTCATCCATTCACGTTATCTGTTTCATAACGTGAATCATGCAAAAAATAAAAAATCTGAGCGCCGTGCCGCGCACGCAGACGCAGGCCTATGCGGTCGTGTTATGATCGACGTAGTTTCATAGGTTTGTACGCTGGCTTTTCTGATTCACCCGAAATAGCGAAAAAGCCGAATGCATTAAGATTTTAAATGTTGACTGAATCATCTGCAGATACAGAACCATCTCTTATGACTGCCCAAAGTGATTTTGAGATTAAAACCACTATGATGTGGCAGTCTCTTTCTTCTTCAAGACTTGAATTGCTTTTAGAACCAAAAAGAATTTTTCTTTCCAATTACTTCAATACAAAGAATAAAGCGGCTGGCTGACGGAAGACCGATCAGCCAGCCCTTGCCTTGAAAGAAGCCCGGCAGGTTTTTCTTTAAGTGATGAGTCATGGCAACAGGGTAAGCCAAGCTTTCTTTGTCAAATCCTGCCTGGCACAAGATGTCGGCAGCGGCATCTTACTAGTGGACATCTATAAATAAATGACTATAAATAATGACTATGATGCGCCCGATAAAAGTGCAAACCAGTACCTCATGTTCATCAAGCACAGACAAAGAGCCATTGCTCTAGCGAATTGATTTATTCCTATTTTTGCCTGTAAGTTGATTGGTATAATAGTATTGTAC
>JADGIS010000077.1 GCA_015233825.1 Erysipelotrichaceae bacterium RD49 | reverse complement strand
ACGATGGTCATCGAGCAAGCGGCGAGTGAAAGTCCCACACACCTCACCGGAGCGAGCTGCGGTCCAGCGTGCCACGCTGGTGCGGTCCAGCCGCACAGGCTGGTCGCCGGAAGGCGAAATGGATAGTGGTCAACTAAGGGAAAAGAAAAACCCTTTAAAAAAGCAATGAGGACTTCTACTGATAAGAAACCTCTATTTTAATTGTACTAAATCTTGACATAGGACCAAATCTCCAGCAAAGTATGGATATCCGCTAAGACTTTATGGTCAATGAAATACGCTTGATGCAGCAAGTCTCTGACTACTTTCCCCTTGCCATGATCCATCGCATATTTATAGAGGCGATGGGCATCAAAGTCAGTTGATTCATGGCATTTGCCAAAATCCATAATGATGCCAGCTTCCTCTTTTTCCATCTTGTTGATGTCTGCGATATGAGCAATCGCACCTTCTTTGGTAAAGCCTTCTTTATCCTGGAAGATCTGGAGCATTTCTTTGTCGCCTTCACCATCTTGGGGACGATGCACTTCATAGGATTTAATATCGAGTTTGACCTGGTCTTCAAGACCGAGTTCCCTGATCGCATTTTGTAAGTTGGCTTCGCCAACCAGGCAGAACGGACACTGTAAATCAGCCCACATAACAATTTCCATAAGGATACCTTCTTTCATATATAAAGTTGTTTTGTTCAGATAGTTTTATGATATCGACTCTACAAGATGATTTCCTTTTTCGTGCTTTTATCCATTAAGCAGTCAAAGCCATATCCAATTCCAAGAAAATCTCCAGCCTCTTCTCCTGCATTCAAGATTTACTTTGAGGCCTGAACCAAAATAAAGCCGAAGTCCTGGTTCCAGGACCTGCTCCTAAGCAGTGAGCGACCCATACAAGAACACCACGCAAAGATAAACAACCAATGTCACGATCATATTCAAGGTAATGACCGCCGAACAGTATTCTTTCTGGTCCGTCGTCTTTAAAAGCGGATCAATCTGTCCCAAAACACCAAATCCAGTCGGCGCCATAAAGTAAAGCAGTACCGCAATTAAAAATGCTGGATCTTTCATCCGAACTGGGAAGAATAGGAAAAACAAACCAATAATGCCCGCAAACAAAACCAGGCGCAAAGCCACAAACTTCAACGCCGGCTTTAAAATTTCCCCCTGCAAATTCAGATTGTAGCCAACCGAAAACAACACAATCGGAATAATCGGATCGGTCAAAACCGAAATCATGGCCGAATACGCCGGCATCCAGCTTGATGCTGCAAGCATCTGATATACCCCGCTCACATTCACCAACAAACCCGAAATTGCCGCGATAATCATCGGCGAACGCAGTACCCGCTTCAGCAAGGAAATCCCATCAAACTTTGCATTTTCCTGCAGGCAGACTAAAAACGGAATCACCATAAAGCAAAACAAGATCCCCGCTAAATCCAATAAGATCGGATTGCCAGCACTCGGTGACTTCTGCCCCACAATCGACAAAAACAGCGGCAAAGCCATATTGCCCCCTTCTGCCGTCGTCAACAAAAAGCTCCCGATATTCCCATACGGAGCCAGCCACTTCGCAAAAATCGTTTTTCCCGCAAAATAAAGCGCCGTATAACAAACCAAAAGCATCAACACCATCGACGCAATATCCATCTGCAGCTTGGTCGAGGCAAGCAGGTTGAAAATCATCACCGGAAACAACAGCCCAAAAACAAGCTTCGTCGCCCCATCCTTTTGCGCTGCCGTAATCCACTGAAACCGCCTGGCCAGCTGCCCCAATACAAGCATCACCACAACCGGCATCAAAGCCGTCAATGAAGTCATTGTCATCATCAATCCTTCTTTCTAAAACACTTCCAATGCATTGAAACCCTCCAATCTCAATCCATTGAAATTGCCGCATCCCAATTCATTGAAATCACCAAATCTCAACTCATTGCTTATCACTCAATCCAATAAATATAAGGAAAGAAAATACCTAGACGCTTCTAAAACTTGGTAAAGCGTTTTCTGGTCATCCGAATCCGTTTTTCAATCCGGTTCGATTGAGTTGAGATAATTTCATCATAATAATACCGAATCTTATCCATTTAAGATTGCTCTACAACCGGAAAAGGAATTCCAGACAACAGACCAAATATAGATATTCCGAGATGGAATCAAACAAGGAAATGCAGAAAAGCGATTAGTAAGTATTTATTGAGAGTATGACAAGAGAATTCTTTAATTTAAAAATATCTTTCAAATCGTTTGGATCTATGGTATGTTAAGCGTACCCTATTTAATAGGGTATTGATTAGGAGTTTTTATGAGTGTAAAGTTAGTAAACCCTTTTGATGACAAAGAATTATTGAATACCCTGAAAGAATTTGGGTTTGATTTGAAAAAAGACATCAAAGATACCGAATTAGGTCAATCTGGATATAACGAACTGATGCAAGATCTTTCGTTTGATTTAGAAAACTGTAAATTTGGTGCTAAACTTCACCAACATGAGAATGGAACTCTAGTAGCTTACAAAATTCGCCATAAGGATAGCAACAGAAGTATCGGAAAGAGTAAAGCCTATCGAATTATTTATATTGTTTATTTAACAGAAGAGATAGCTTTTATTTGTCATATTTACCACAAAGTATCTGGAAAAAAACCTAAATCTGACTTATCTCAATCAGAAAAAGACAACTTGAATGCCCTAATCGATGCCTTAGCGCAACAAGAAGAATGAAGGAGTTAGATATGTTCAAACTTGCACATCTCTCTCAAATGCCTGTTTACCGAAATGAAATTACGGATACAGAGAGTATAACAACAAATGAATTTGCCAAGAAGCTTAGAAAGAGTCTTGGACTATCTCAACGGATGTTCTCAAAAGCGTTGGGGATTAGTGAAAAGACTGTAGAGAAGTGGGAACAGGGTGCAAATCCGATTAAAGGGGCTGCCAGCAGATTGCTCTATCTTATCGATCAGGATCACTCACTCATTGATAAGCTCTATCGTTTTAAAGTAAGTGAGCAAAAAGAAAGCTCTGAATATCTGATCAAAAGAGAAGATAAAACCGATGTGGACAAAGATATCGAAGATATTAAAGATACATATTTCAATTTTCTTTGTACTTATAATACTTCTGATGATGATGATGATTGGACGAATGTAAATCCACCGACATTCCCAAGTAACTACACTATGCCTAACTCATCTTATTTTGCTTAGGAGATACTATGTTTACTATAATCGATACAATTTTGAAGTCTATTAAACTGGAATCGAATCGTGATATTTCTAGAATTGAAATTCGACTTAATGAGTATCACTACTCTAAAAAAACAAGGGAAGTTCTATTGCACGTAGAGGTTATCTTATCCGATGCTCATGAAAAAGTTGGTAGTTTTGAATATATTGGGAAATTTGTTTTATTTAACGATGAACTAATTTCAGATTTCGAACATAAAAACAAGACAAAACTGAACGAGTATTTCCAGAGATTCATGGCTATTCTTTTTCCATATATTCGTGAATCAATCTTTACGATCGCTAACTATTTTGGCTATCTTATTAAACTTCCTGTTATTGATGCTAGCCAAATTGACTTAGATCACGTTATCATGTTGGAAAAACGATAAATCCATTAAGATCCCTTTTTCATTTCTACTAGGCCAAATAGCTGACAGATAAGAAAAACAAGGCTCCAGAAGCCTGTCGAAAAGACGGGCTTCTGGAGCCTTATTTGTTTTTGTATTGCTTTTAGACAAAACGTCCAAATTTATATAGCTTACTATATAATATCAATTCTGCTGAACTAGCCAATCAAGACTTTCAGATCTTCATCGACATTGGTAATGCCGCCGATATTGAAGTTGTTGATCAGAACCTTCAATACATTTGGCGATAAGAAAGCAGGAAGGGTTGGACCTAAGTGAATATTCTTCACGCCAAGGTATAACAAAGCCAATAAGACGATGACTGCCTTCTGTTCATACCAGGCAATATTGAAAGCCAATGGCAAATCATTGATATCCTCCAGACCAAAGATTTCTTTGAGCTTTAAGGCAATCAGCGCTAAAGAATAACTGTCATTGCACTGACCGGCATCCAAGACACGCGGAATACCATTGATATCGCCAAGGTTGAGCTTATTGTATTTATACTTCGCACAGCCTGCCGTTAAGATCACGACATCTTCAGGCAGCTTTTCGGCAAATTCGGTGTAGTATTCACGCGATTTCATCCGGCCATCGCAGCCCGCCATCACGACAAATTTGCGGATTGCACCGGATTTTACCGCGTCGACTACCTGGTCGGCCAAGGCAAAGACCTGTTCATGCGCAAAGCCGCCGACAATGCTTCCCTGCTCGATTTCAACGGGCGGCTTGCATTGTTTGGCCTGTTCAATCATGGCTGAGAAATCTTTTTCTTCTCCGATCTCGCCTGGAATATGCTTGCAGCCCGGATACCCCGCAGCACCAGTCGTCCATAAACGGTCTTGATAGCTTTCCTTTGGCGGAACAATGCAGTTGGTCGTCATCAGGATTGGACCATTGAACGATTCGAATTCGTCTTTCTGCTTCCACCACGCATTGCCATAGTTGCCCGCAAAGTGATCATATTTTTTAAACGCTGGATAGTAGTGACCTGGCAGCATTTCGGAATGGGTATAAATATCCACGCCGCTGTCTTTGCTTTGTTCCAGCAGCATTTCCAAATCCCGTAAATCATGGCCTGAAATCAAGATGCTCGGACGATTACGAACCCCGATCTCGACTTCGGTAATTTCTGGATTGCCATACGCTCCCGTATTGGCTCCATCAAGCAAAGCCATGCCTTCAACGCCATATTGACCCGTTTCCAAAGCCAGAGCGACCAGGTCCTCAACGCTCCGGGAATCATCTAAAGTCTCTGCCAACGCTCTTTGGATAAACGCATCCACTTCTTCATTATCGCGAAGCAAAGCATTCGCATGCTTTGTATACGCCGCAAGACCCTTCAGGCCATACGTAATCAGCTCACGCAGCGAACGAATATCCTCATTCTCCGTTGCCAAAACACCAACCTGCTTGGCACGGTCCATATATTCATCACGTCCACCCTGCCAGAAGGAAGCTTCTGGCAAAGCCGACTTGTCTTCAACCTGCTCTAGCAGCTCTTTTTCAAATTCAAGCGTCTTTTCAATGCGAAGTTCAATTGCCTTGCGATCGAAGTTTGCATTGGTAATGGTCGTAAACAAATTGAGGGTAACCAGATGGTTGATTTCATTGCTGATGGATTTTCCCTCTTTGCGCAGCTGTGTGGTAATGGCACTTAACCCCTTGGTCGCATTGACCAAAAGATCCTGCATCGCCGCCACATCGGAAGTCTTGCCGCACACTCCAACTCGTGTACAGCCCTTATTGCCTGCTGTTTCCTGGCACTGGAAACAAAACATTGATTCCTGGTTATTCATGTCAACTCTCCTTTCAAAATTGGTTCAATCAACGTATCATATTCATCATAACCTACGCATTTGAGATGACCAATCCACATAAATGGATAAGTGTCTAATTATAAAGATTATAAATTGAACGATATGAACTATGCCTAAAAGACAGCCTGCCAAACAGTACAACGCAAAAAAAGCCTGAGCAAAAATCCGCTCAAGCTTTATCCTCCTGCTTCATCCTTCAGCTTTATCCTTCAGCCTCATCGCATGAAAACCCTCAATCCGCACCAAAGTCTCAAGCCATGCCTCATCAATCCAGCTCCGAAAGAACAAAGAATGACACGAGACTAAAGAAATACAGGATCAATGAATCAAAAGATTAAAGGATTAAAAGAAAAGATTAAAGGATTAAAAGATCAAAGAAACAAGATCTCAACTTCCAAAATCCAATTCGTCTTTTGCCTTACTTTTCAAGTGTCATCAGTAAAGCCATTTTGAAGCGGCCTTTTGCCTTCACAGAATGACGGCCGTTTTTCGCAAACAGGATCTCTTCACCCGCATGCAACACATGGTCAACGCCTTCATAGTTAATCACCGCTTCGCCTTCAAGACCAAAGACCATCGCATTGCCAGGGGCTGCATGTTCGGAAAGACCCGTGCCCTCATCAAAAGCCATCACCACAAACTTCATGCCTGGTGCAACCAACACATCCCGGTTCACAATCGAACCCGTCTGGTAAGGAACCAGATCTGCTAATTGAAACACTTCACCTGGTTGAATCGTAGTACTCATATTCTCCACTCCTTCTGGCGCGATCTCTACATAGATCGCATCCGTATCTGTTTTTGCTCCCACAGGAACATCTGTTGGTGTCCATACAGCCTCACCCGTATGGACAGCCACTTCTCCAAATGCAGAAGAATAGACAACTAAATCTCCCTGCAAAACCCAGAAAAGCTTATTCTGGCTGTACGTCTCGGCACTGATATCCGTTCCTTTCGCCATTGAAAACACAATGGCCGCATCTTTACCATTGGAAAGAATCTTGCGCGAAATCGTACAGCCCTCCACTGGCTGATTGTCTTTGACAATCGAGAAAACCTCGCCTGGTTTGATCATATGCACCCCTCCTTTTCCTTATATTTAATATATGGGATCTATGATTGGGATCTTGATTGAGGCTTGTGGTTTTTCCTTACAAGATGCGACCGACAAAAGTATCACAGGTAAATTTCTGTTTGTTTAATGTGAACAATTAGATTTGCAATCGATGCTTTAGACTATATTTTGTCTTTATATTGCGAACAATTTTGGTCGAATTCACTAAGAAAAAGGCTTTTGTCAGGTCCATCCTTACAATTTAGTCCTTCATTCCCTAAACCACTTTTGCCTTTCTGATTCCCATCAGCCAGCCATCAAACAACCCAGGACCGATATCATCATCATCATCATCTCTATCAAGATAGTACTGAAAGGAAATATTCACCTTCCCGCAAACCTTTGTCCAATCTCTCTCTTTTCAACTTAACATTTCATAAGGCCCAATACCCGTCTAATGCGCATCCAATCCCAATCCAAAGAAGGGCAGACCCAAAGAAAGCCAATAGTAAAGAAGACCGACTACAAAGAAAACCAGCACCAAAAAAGACCGATGACAAATAAGACCAGCACCAAAAAAGACCGATGACAAATAAGACCAGCACCAAACAAGATCGACGGCACAGAAGATCGGCAAAAAATAAGGCCGGCTGAAGTTCAAACAAACTACAGCCGGCCCTCTTTTTTGAAACTAAAAATCCACGCAGCTAAAACAAGGAGCAACTGAACGCTAACCCAATCAAGCTGCAAGTCAAAATACTGAACACCATTCAAACGGAATCCAATTCAAACGGACCCAAATCCACAATCCTCCGAAAAGAAGCCTGGATTCACTTCAATCCAAGCATCCGATCCAAAAAATCGATTCAAGTCTGGCTGAAGGAAGGAAGATTTTCTAGCGCCTGAACCAGCCAAACCGTCTTTTCTTTGGCTTGGCAGGAATCTGCTGGAGTTCTTCTCCTTCAAGCAGCGCTCTGGGATTATCAATACAAAGAATGCGGGCAACCTCTTCCCCATTGCGATCTGCAATCTCTTCATAAACATCCGAAAGAACCGGAATTCTTGGCCCACTTGTCCGATGCGTATCGGTCGCCACTAAATCTGCCAGTCCAGCATCAATGACTTTCCACGCATTGTTGCGAACCGTCTTATTTCCTTTTGCAAGCAAGCTGGTCCGGTTAATCTGGATAATGCACCCCTGGTCTTTCCAGTTTTCAACCACATCCAGATCAATATCCCCCTTGAAATACCGTTCCACATGGGCAATCACGGGCGTAATCCCCCGAACTCTCATTTCGTAAAGCGGCTCATCCGCATATTCGATTTCCGACAAATCCCGTCTTACATCGTATTCACAAAGCTGCCGGTTTGTTCCTTCATACGGACGAATCTGTCCCTGGGCAATCGCATTTAACGAAGCCCGGTTCATAAACAGTTCTGCACCGGTTCGAATCTGGATCCCAAATTCTTTTGCAACATCTTTCAACTGCTTTTGCCTTTTAGCAATCACATCCAAATCCGTCCGGCCTGGAATCAAATGCGGAGTGCTGGCAATCATCCGGATTCCGTCATCATAGGCGATCTCTAAAGCTTTCTCACACTCTGCAATAGAGGGAATTCCATCATCAATATCCCAAGCTACATGAGAGTGAATATCTACAAATTTTTTCATAAATATACAGTATCCAAGAAAAGCGTAAAAAATCAAACAAGTTTAAGCCATTCAACTGTCTTCTATTCGCATTTTTGCTTTTGATTCGGTATATATAACCATTGGATGCAATGGTCAAAAAAATGTTGGAGTCCAGAAACTTTCCTTAAGCACGAGTGCTGAATTTCTTAAACATTTGAATGCTGAACATAAATAGAGCTTGAACATTTAATCATGTACAGGGCTTGAATACTGACTTGAAGACTTAATCGTAGGATAAGTCCCCACTCCAACAAGCTTAGCAGCTTTAGCTATGCAGCTCGTTTATGGGATATATCCATGCCTATATCCATATTTATCCTGGATTTCTATCTGGGCTTATCTATCCATTCTTATACCTGCTTATATATATTGGAACACAAATTGAAGAAAACCTGACCAATCACATCAGTTTGAGTGAAAACTGTCCCACAAAATCACAATATCCCCTGTTCTCTTTCCCTTTACTAGGGCGTTTGGTATTATTACAAAGGCATTTTCGCTCTGTAACAGACCGAAAAGACATTGACGAAAGGAGCCTCTCATGCCAAGTTCATCACCTTTAAAACGCAAAGACAAGCGCCATTCAGCGCCAACTGCTACTCCCTATAACAATACATTTACACCCTTACCTGAAGAAGACGATAATGATGTCGAAATTGATTTAACCAAGTTATGGGAACTGGTGAAGAAAAACATATGGCTTCTGATTAGTGTCACTTTAATCTGTGGAATCTGTACCGGACTCTTTACCTGGTTAGTCATCCCAGAAAAATATGCATCAAGCGGAACCTTATTCTTAACCCCAAAAGTCACTGAAGGCCTGGTTGACTATAACTCTCTGAACACCAACCAAAAGTTAGTCAACAACGTTATGAACCTGCTGACACAGGATAACATCATGACCAAGGTTGCCCAGCAAACTGGTCTGGACAGTGCCCAAAAAGTCAGAGACACTCTCACCATTACCAATACACCCAATACCGAAATCATCACGGTCACCGCAACCACAAAGGATCCAAAGCTTTCCAAAGAGATCGCAACCGATACCATCAACACCTTTGTTACCGAAATGTCTGAATCCTTAAATGTTCAGAACATCAAAATCACCGACGAACCAAAACTCGAATACGCCCCTGTCAGCCCATCTATTCCCAAGAACTCCTTGATCGGAGCCCTTATTGGCTTTGTTGGCGTGATGGCCTACTTATTCGTTCGATTGATTACCGATAAACACTTAAGAACAAGCAGAGAAGTCGAAGCCTTCTTAGGTCTTCCTGTTTACATTGAACTCCCCGAAACCCAGGCAATGACAAAGAAGAAAAAATAATAGCCGAAGAAACAGGAATTGAAAAAGCAATCAATACAAAAGTTAAAAAAATACGAAGCTGAAAAATACAGAAACAGCAAACAAAAACAGCCAATCAAGAAATAACAGCCGTTAAAAGCAGAAAACAAAGCACCAGCAAGCAAAGAAACAACAACTAAAAACAGAAAAATGAAGAAATAGTAGAAGAAACATGAAATGAAGAGAAGATAGACTATGGCCCCTAAAAAGAAGAACAAAAACTATCAATTTAACCTCGAAGACCAATTCCGCCAGCTGCGCGCAAACATTGAATTCTCCCAGATCGATTCGGATTTAAGAGCAATCAATATCACCTCCACGCAGCCCGATGAAGGAAAGTCTTCCGTCTCCAAAGAACTCGCAAAAATCTATGCCGCAAAGTATCGAAAAGTTTTACTGATCGACTGCGACCTGCATAAACGCTCTTTGCATAAAATGTTGAACGTATCCAACGCCGAAGGCTTAACCAACCTTTTAACCCACTACGATACCGATACCCCAATTCATGACTACGAAGAGATTCAGACGATCGATCTTCCTGATGGCAACCAGTTAGATTTTCTTTCCGCCGGAACGAAAATCCCCAACCCAACCGAAGCCATCAACTCAAAACGGTATGCTCATCTCATTGAAGAAGCCAAGCGTCAATACAACGTCGTCATCATCGACTGCCCACCAATCATGGCAACCTCTGATGCCATCCCGATCTCTAACTTAGCAGACGGCACTCTATTTGTTTACTCCGCAAAAGAAACCAATAAATATGAAGCCAGGGATGCAACCCAAAATCTTCGCCGTAACGGCGCCAACCTCATCGGTGTTGTGATGACCAAAGTCCCAAGCTACCAGACGAGACATTACTACTATGACTACACAGAAAAAGTATAGTTTAATCGCCTTCGCCATCTGCCTGGTCTTAACCATCACCCTTCTCGGCTGCAAAAAAGGCATGGCCATCTCCAAAGACGATGCCCTGGAAGTCGCCTTGGATTACTCTGGCTTCTCCCAAGAAGAAATCCAGAATCCAACCGTCACTGAACAAGAAGATGGAAACAAAGGCTTTCTCGTCACCTTCGGCACCCCATCCGGCGATTTCGAATGTGTCATCTCCCCAAAGGGAATCATGCAAGCCCAGTATTATTCCGATGGAAGATATGGGAAAGACGGAAATGATGACAATAATGGAGAAGATGCAACAGATGGAGAAAATGGGAGCAACGAAAAAGGTGAGACAGACGAGACAAACGGCTCTCAATCTAACAATGTAGAAACTGACAATGAGTCTGAACCAAATTCAAAGCCAAATCCCGCAGATGAAAACGACTCAAAAGCCGAAGCGAACAACGAAAAGGACTCACAGTCTCCAACAAGATCAGAATCAGACAAAGAAGACTCTGAAAACAAATCGGACAACGACCACAACAACCAGCCAAATCGAACTCCCGAAGAAGAAGCGGCTTTGAATCTTGCCCTTCAAAACGTAGGAGCCGAAGAAGGTGATGTAGAAAACATCTCTATCCACCCATCAGGTTCCAACATCGAAATCCGCTTCAAATACGGAGAGTCTACAAACATCGTCACAGTCAATCCAGCAACCAATTCTGTAGTTTCTACTGTATTTGAATAGATTAGCTTTATAACCACCTCTATAATTCTTATTTAGTTTATCTGTAGTTCCCGCTTCTATTTCTAACGAGTTCTGCTAGCAGGAAGCACTGGTTTGTAATAAACGCTTTAAATATAGCCATTTTGGTGCTTCGAAGTCCTTGGTTATATCCAATAGTGTTATAATCTGGTTAGAAAGAATTCTACCGAGGATTAAGCTTATGCATATTGGGTATGACACCAAGAAAGGCGTTGAATACGGAAAACTGTGCTGTTCACACTGGGTGAACGGCAAGGATAAAAAGACCTATATCAATCTAGGCCGGGTAATCGACAAGGAGAAGCATATTTTCAAAAATCGCCAGCGAGGATTGTTTCAATATCTTCCTGAGCAGGATGAATATCTCCTCCTCGACGAAAGCGAATATGCTTCAATGCCGGCTAAACCTACATCATCCCTGATCCTTAATTTTGGGGATGCCTGGTTTCTGCATCAGTACCTGAAGAATTCTGGTCTCCCAAAATGCATAGAAGCTGTTCATTGTTCCCATAAAGATACAGTGTTTGCCCTGGTTCAGTTCTATATCCTCAATCAGCTCAGCCTTTGTCATGCTCGTGACTGGTATGAGCACAGCTATGCCTCAATTCTCTATCCACAGGCCAGCTTGTCGAGCCAGAGAATCAGTGAGCAGCTGACACAGATCGGGTCTGAAGAATCATATAGAAGTTTTTTTAACTCATATATCGACCATATGAAGAAACACAATGAAGATATCTCCAACATCCTGATTGATTCAACAGGCCTTCCAAACAGTATCCATTTTCCATTGACAGGTGTAAGCAACCACAATGGAAAAATCTCCAATGAGGTCCGACTGATCTATGTTACCCAGGAAAAAACAGGGATTCCTGTTTTCCTGCGTGCTGTACAAGGATCTGTCCCGGATGTCCTGACGGTTTCTGGAACTATTTCTGAGCTTGAGGAAAATGGTGTTCCCATTAGTGAGGCTCTGTTGGACGCAGGCTACTATTCAATGGATAACATTAAGACCTTATATAAGGCTAAAGTCCGCTTTGTCTGCCGAATGAAGCAGAACCTGATTTTATATAAGGAACTTGCCAGCCAGTATAGGGATAAACTGGAGCGCCCGGAGAACATGGTGAAGTTTGGCAAACGAATTGTCTATATCCAGAAACGGAAGGTTAACCTGGCTGAGGGTTGCCCTGGCTATGCGTATATCTGCCTGGACCTGGCAAGAAAAGCAATGGAGACCACCCAGAAGCTGAATCACCTGGATCCGAAGGAAGATGTCTCAGATGAACTGTTTGAAGCCCTTGCTTCTGAAGGAATGTTTGTTCTGGCCAGTTCCCGTTGAAGAAATCCTGCCCGTCTACTACACAAGGCAGCAGGTCGAACAGACATTTGACGTGTGCAAGAATTATACGGACCTGCTGCCTTTGAGGATTGAATCTGAGGATAAACTTAGAGGCCACCTGCTGCTGACCTTTATAGCTTCCTGCATAGTCAGACGAATTCAGAACAAACTTTTGGCCACTGAGAAAAAACGTTCTGGCCGGCTGAATCCAATCAGCCTGTTTCAGAATCTCGGCTGTCAGCATTGTTCAGTCTACAAAGACAAAATCATCGTTCATGAAGCGGATTCAAAGGCAAATAAGGGCTACAACCTCTTTGAAATTGAGGCCCCAAAGGAGCTAAAAGTCTAACTGGTTAGAAACTGTCTCTTATACACATCT
>JADGIS010000076.1 GCA_015233825.1 Erysipelotrichaceae bacterium RD49 | reverse complement strand
CGTTGTGTAAAACCTTTGAGGTTAGATGGGAAGAAGAGGATTTCCTGGTTAGGAAAAGAAACTTGAATATTGGAAGAATAAACGGTAGAGTGCATATGGATCTCCTGTCTGTATGGATTGTTCGTCTGTGGTAAGACTCTTCCATCCTACGGGAGATCTTTTTTGTTTTCCATCTTTCTTTTTTGACATACCAAATTCAGCCATCAACCCAATCCCACCAATTTTTTCAGAGACCCATGAAGAATATAAAGAGCTCTGCTTACAAGCATTGACCAAACTCTGCCGCAAACGTTCATCTCCAATTGCTTCCGGCCGGCCAGCTACGTGGGCAAGCGGAATTATTTATGCGGTTGGCAGCTGTAACTTTCTCTTTGATCGTTCACAGCCAATCCATATGACAGGCCAGGAGATTGCCGAGGGTATTGGCCTGTCCAAATCTACCATCAGCAACAAGGCAGCTGAAATTAAAAAGCTGCTCAAAATGAGCCAATGGAGTTCGGAATGGGTTCTGCCTTCAAAACAAGAAGACAATCCTTTAATTTGGATGGTCTCGGTGAATGGGTTTGTCATGGATGCAAGATCCCTTCCTTTGGAAGACCAGAGAGTCTGCTTTCAAAAAGGTTTGATCCCTTATGTTCCAGCTTTAAAAGACATGCTGAAATAGTTTTGTTCAAAACGACCAGCCTGGACGATCTTCGATCAGGATCCAAAGGCGTTATCGATCTGCTTAGCGAAGCAAAACGAAAGCAGGACTGATTATTTTCGTGAATCAGTCCTGCTCTTTTTGTTTTGATTGGGTTTCATGGCCAAATCAGCTGCTTGAAAGCCAGTTTGAAGGGACGTACGGCTTAAAGAAGAATTCAGCGGACTTTGGTTTTCATCTTCAATTAAAAAATCAACCAGAATCGAGTCCAGGATTTCCATTCCCTTCCCGTCGGCCTTTAAACAGCCAGCATCGATAGTCAAATGGTCCTGGTATTTTGCCAAAGTTTTCGGATAGCGGGTCACAAAGTTACTTTGGTATTTTGTATTCCAGGCTTCAAGATCCAAGCCAAAAATGGTGCGCAGCCCGGTCATGATCGCATCAAACCAAGGGTTGGCATCGTTTTCGTATTCGATTTCACTTTTTCCTTCAATGTAGTTTTTCAAGCTTCCACTATGGTGGTAAAGCCCCTGTTCATCGCGGCCAACGGCTCCATATCCAAAGCCATAATACAAACCATCCTGCCAGATCAAGGTATTGTGCAGACCATACTGTTTATCCTTGGCATAGGAGGAAATCTCATAATGGGTATAGCCGGCTTGTTGAAGTCTGGATTCGATCCATTCGAACAATTCCCCGCTTTTTTGCTCATCCAGCTCCGGTTCGCCGCGTTTGGCTAAAAGCGAATCCGGCTCAAGAATCAAGGAGTAGATCGACAGATGGCTGACATCCAGCTTTAAAAAAGCATCCAGATCCGCTTGCAGTTGCTCCGGTGTCTGGTCATAAAAACCATACATCAAATCTACGCTGAGATTGGAAAAGCCGGCTTGCTTGGCCAGCGCAATACATTCTAGCGCTTTTTTTGCCGAATGGTGTCGGCCTAAGCGGGCCAGTCTGCTTTCATCAAAGGTCTGAATGCCAATCGAAAGCCGGTTGACACCCGCCTGCAAGAAAACCTGCAATTTTTCTTGGGTTAATGACTCGGGATTAGCTTCCATGGTCCATTCGTAGTCTTTGGCCAGATATCCTTGAAAGCAGTCCATGAGTTCTTGCAGCTGGCCGGCAGAAAGAATGCTGGGAGTCCCGCCGCCAAAATAAATGGTTTGAAGCGCAAACGCCGGATCATCTTTTCTGGCTTTTTTCAATGCAGCTTTGATTTCCTGCTTGATCTGCACAAGCCATGGATCAATCCAGTCCAGCCGGGCCGTTCTTGGAAAGGCACAATACGTGCAGATGTGTTCACAAAATGGGATATGGACATAAGCCGAGGGAATCATTTGTCTTCATCCATCGACAAGACGGCCATAAAGGCTTCCTGCGGGATTTCGACACTGCCGACCATCTTCATGCGCTTCTTTCCTTCTTTCTGCTTTTCGAGCAGCTTTTTCTTTCGGGAAATATCGCCGCCATAGCACTTGGCTAAGACGTTTTTGCGCAGGGCCTTGATATTGGTGCGGGCAATGACTTTGCTGCCGATAGCGGCCTGGACCGGAATTTCAAACTGCTGCTTGGGAATCAGATCTTTCAATTTGATCGTCATGGCATTGCCGCGGTTATAGGCAAAGTCTTTGTGGACGATGATGCTTAAGGCATCGACCGGCTGGCCGTTGATCAAAATGTCGAGTTTTTGCAAGTCTGACTTGCGATAGCCCGAGAAGGAATAGTCAAAGCTGGCATAGCCTTTGGTGGCACTTTTCATCTTGTCAAAGAAATCGAAAATAATTTCCGACAATGGCATCTGGTACACCAGTTCCATGCGTGTATCATCCAGAACCTGCAAGTCGACATACTCGCCGCGTTTTTTCTGGCACAGTTCCATCATCGTGCCCACATAGTCTTTGGGGACCATGATTTCGGCTTTGACATACGGCTCTTCGATAAAATCGATTTTCTGGGCGGGCGGCAGGGCGGCTGGGTTGTCGATTTCTTCAACCGTACGGTCGGTTTTATGAACACGGTAAATAACGGAAGGCGAAGTGGCGATCAAATTGAGGTTGTACTCCCGTTCTAAACGTTCTTCCACTACATCCATATGGAGCAGCCCCAAAAAGCCGCAGCGAAATCCAAACCCCAGGGCCTGGGAAGTCTCAGGTTCAAAATGCAAAGACGCATCATTGAGCTGGAGCTTTTCAAGGGCTTCTTTTAAATCGTCATACCGGGCGTTGTCCACTGGATAAATCCCCGCATACACCATTGGCTGCATTTCTTTGTAGCCTTTTAAGGGTTCGGCCGCAGGGACTTCAGAATGCGTGATCGTATCCCCGACCCGTACGGTCTTGATATCTTTAATCGAAGCGGCAATCCAGCCGACATCGCCAGTTTCCAGCTCGGTTTTATTGAGCAGTTTAGGCGTACGTACGCCCAGCTCAGTAATTTCATATTCGGCGCCGGAGGCCATCAGTTTAATCTTGTCGCCAACCTTTACTTTGCCATTTTTAATCGACACCCAGGCAATAACGCCTTTATACGGATCATAAACGGAGTCAAAAACCAATGCCTGCAGCGGTTTGTCTGGATCACCGGATGGTGCCGGCAGCTTGGCAACGATTTCTTCGAGCACCTGGTCGACATTCAAGCCGGATTTGGCTGAGATTTCAACGGCGTCGGTGCAGTCCAAACCAATCAGGTTTTCGATTTCTTCTTTGACCACATCCGGCTGCGCACTGGGCAAGTCAATTTTATTGATGACAGGCAGGATTTCCAGATCGTTGTCCAAAGCCAGATACACATTGGCCATGGTCTGGGCTTCCACACCCTGGGCAGCGTCGACAACCAGAATAGCGCCTTCACAAGCGGCTAAAGAACGCGAGACCTCATAGGAAAAGTCGACATGGCCCGGTGTATCGATTAAATGAAACAGATAGTCCTGTCCATCTTTGGCATGGTAGACAAGTTCTACCGCATTCAGCTTAATGGTGATTCCGCGCTCTCTTTCCAAATCCATGGAATCGAGCATCTGGTCTTTCATTTCCCGTTTTTCAACGGAATCTGTCAGTTCCAGAATGCGGTCGGCCAAGGTCGACTTACCGTGGTCAATATGTGCAATAATTGAAAAATTCCGGATATTTTTTTGATCCAAATTTATTCCCCCGCTTTCTTTCCAATCAGGCTTCTGCCTTTTCCATTGACAAAGTCAGCGGATTTCATTGCGGCTTTGCCTTCTGGCTGGACTTCATCCAGCAAGAACAGACCTTCATGTCCACCCATTGCAAACTGCTTTTTGCTGGGTGCCGTAAAGATTCCAATACCCGGCGTTGAACCTGGCTGATAGCGCACATCCAGCAGTTTCAGCTTTTTCCTGCCAGCCATCACGTAGCCGCCAGGCGTTCGCGAAAGAGCCCTGATCTGGTTGAGGATCTGTCGATCTGTCTGGCTGAGATCGATCTGTTCTTCTTCTTTTGTAATTTTTTTGGCATACGTTGCCATAGCTTCATTTTGTTCTTCAAAGATGGCAGAACCCGCTAATAATGCTTCTAAATTTTCAACGACCAGCTTTCCGGCTGCCTGGCCCATCTTGGCAAACAAAGAGGTTGTGTTGTCTTCTTCAAGAATTTCAACTTCTTCAACAGCAGCGACCCCGCCTGTATCCATTCCCTCTTCCATGCGCATCAGCGACATGCCGCTGCGGGTTTTGCCATCAAAGATGGCCCGCTGGATGGGTGCGGCCCCGCGGTATTCGGGCAGAATGGAACCATGCAAGTTTACGCAGCCCTGTTTGGGTGCGTCAAGAACGGCTTTCGGCACAATCTGGCCATAAGCACAGGTAATAATCAAATCAGCATCAGCGTCAAGAATCGGCTGGTAGTCATTACGGATTTTTTCAGGCTGGAAAACAGGAATCGCATATTTTTTTGCGAGCTGCTTGACTTCACATTCGTGCAGCTGGCCTTTGCGGCCAGCTTTGCGGTCCGGCTGGCAGACCACAAGGACTACATTAGCCTCGTGATCTAACAAGGCCTGCAGCACGTCGGCTGCAATCTGGGGAGTCCCCATAAAAATGATTTTGGAATTCAAAGGAATGCCCCCTTTCGGAGTTGTATTATAACTGATCAAACGAGCATTTGTTGCATTGTAAAAAGCACTTTGCTATAATTTCAAGGCGTTACGTCAGGAGGTGTACCCATGCCGCAGATCAAACAGCAGAAAAAGCGTGTTCTCACGAATAATAAAGCAAGAAGCCGCAATGTTTCTCAGAAATCAGCTCTGAAGACAGCGATCAAAAAAGTGCTGAAAGCCGTTGAAGCTGAAGATAAAGCAGCAGCTGTTGCAGCTTATGCTGAAGCCTGCTCCAAACTGGATAAAGCTGTTACGAAAGGTTTCAAGCATAAAAACTATGCTTCCAACCAGAAATCCAGACTTGCTAAAGCAGTTAATTCCATTAAGTAAAAACACGATATCCTTGATATCGTTTTTTCATGAAATTTTGTCGTTTTGATCAAAACAACAAAAGCGAAGCCCCTATCGGCTTCGCCTTTTTTTTTGCCCGTTGGATCTGCATCCTGCCCCATTGAGCGCTCAAGATCATGTCTCTTTTATCCCTGGTCTGGCTGACGGATTTGCAAAATAAAATTTTCAAAAGCCGTATCTTTATCCATCCGGCCGCTTTTGATGCTTTCATCCAGCTTTGAGAGCAGTTCCAAATTATCCAGTAATTGATCCGCTCGAAATCGGTTCGCATTTTTCATCGTATTCCAAATGCGGCTGCTGGATGCTTTGAGCTTGTCCATCATCTGTTCTTTGGAAAGACCGGCATCCATCAAAACCCGCACTTGATAGACAAATCGGATCTGTCCGGCCAAAAGACCCAGGATCGCCTGCGGTTCCATATTCTGGCCGCGAAAGTTGCGATACAGCTCTAATAAGCGCACTCGGTCTTTGTTAAACAGGGCATCGGTCATTTTAAAAACATTATGCGTCGGTTCTACCGTAGTCAGAGCTTTCACATCTGCCAGGCTTAGATGATCGGAATACAAAGCCAGTTTATCCAGCTGGCTGGCCAGAACAGGCTGGCTGAAGCCGGCATTTTCGCAAAACCAGCTCAAAGCATTGGCGTCCATCTTGATCCTGCGCTCTTTGAGCATCTGTTGAATTTCGATGGGCTGGCTTTTTTCATCGAGCGGCATGCAGTCCAGAACCTTAGCGGTATTCTGCAAAGTTTTGATGACTTTCTTGCGGGTGTCCATTTTTTTAATCGCTGCCAGCAGCACCACGACTTTATCTTTAGGAATCCTGGCCAGAATCTCTTCTGCTTTCAATGGCGTTGTATTTTTTGCCCCTAAAAAGGTGGCGTTATCCAAGATCACCATCGGCTTCTGGGCAAACAGATTCATGGTGTCCAGCTCATTTAAAATCGCAGCCGCCTCATCTTTCTGGCAATCGTACCGGTCAATTTGGTCGCAGCCTTCCTCTTTTTTGATCCGTTCCAGTTTATACTCCATCCGCGAGGGATCCTCACCAATTAAAACATAGAGCATGAAACCGCCCCCTTTCTTCTAGACATTTCCGGGTCCAACACTGTAGTTGGTCCATTCCTGCTTCTTTTACTGTTTACCTGATTATCGACCTCGCACCCCCTTAATTTGGATCCGTTTAAAGGGATCTGCCCGGCCAGTTTTGCAAACAGATGACATCCAGTCCATTCAAAAGAAACAAAAAGCGTCCGGACTATGCCGAACGCATTGGTTCCCTACATTACAGATTCAATCGTTACTTCGTAAGGTTCTTCAACCCCTTTTACCAATACCGTATCCCCTGGCTTTTTGTCCAGAATGGCTTTGACCAGTGGAGCTTCATTGGAAATTTTGTTGTTGAAAGGATCCGCTTCGATCGTACCTACGATATTAAACGTCATTTCCGTTCCATCGCTGTTATCGTGAATCGTCACCGTAGATCCCAAGCGGACAGTCTTGGTGCCTTCGGCATCTTCCTGAATAATTTCCGCATTTTTAATCAGAGCTTCGAGTTCTTTAATTCGCGCTTCGACACGGGCCTGGTGATCACGGGCCGCATCATAGTCGGCGTTTTCAGACAAGTCACCTTGTGCCCGGGCTTCCTGCAGTTCAATAATAACTTCAGGTCTTACGACATGGACAAGATTTTCCAGCTCGGCATGGAGTTCTTCCAAACCTTCTTGCGTTACAAAAATTTTTTCAGCCATGTTTCAATCCTCCAGATTTCAAAACATAGAAATAGTAGCACGTTTTTTATTGAGAATCAGAAATCTGCAAATTGAACCGATCGATGTTTGCGAGATGTTCATCATAGGTTCTGGCAAAGTAGGTTTTTCCATCCCCATACACATCCGAAACGAAGAATAAATAATCGTGACCTGTCGGCCGCAGCGCGGCTAAGATCGCATCTTCTCCTGGATTGAGAATTGGTCCAATAGGCAGACCTGCATGTTGATATGTGTTATAGGGGGAGTCGATCTGCGTATTGGTTTCGCAGTCTTCACCTGAGTTGAAGTCATCATACAAGGCATAGCAGACGGTCACAGAGCTTTCCAGAGGCATTCCCTGGTTAAGCCGGTTGACAAAGACGCCGGAAATATCATTCATTTCCGATGGATCGCCGCTTTCAAACTGAATGACGCTGGCCAGCGTGATCAAATCCTGAATCGAGCGGCCGCAGCCGTCAATTTCAGCCTGGTGCGCTGCATAGATCTCATTGAAGCGGTCGAGCATCATCCGCGTCACCTGATCTTCGGTAGCGTCCAATCCGATATAGTAAGTATCCGGAAAGAGATAGCCCTCTAGTTTGACAAAATACTGATCATTTTCCAGCCTGGAAGGATCTAAAAACGGGTAGCTTTGGGCAAGCTGTTCAATATACGCGTTGTCATTCCAAAGCCGCATCAGCTCATCTTTGTTAAGATTTGGCACTTCGTCAGCCAGTTTTTGCGCAATATCCTTGGCCCATGTTCCTTCAGGAATCATGACTGTTACATAATCAGAGACTGCATTGGCCGGTACGCTGATGTATTCAAAAATTTGTGGAACGCTCATTGAAGGTGTAAGCTCAAATGTTCCAGCATACATCTCAAAGTGGTTGAGCCTGGCGTATATTTTTGCTGCCTCTTCAGATTTGATGAGGCCCTTTTCCTTCAGTTGTTGCAAGAGTGTATTCAGGTCTTCCCCTTGATTAATTTCGATTCCGATCGCCTGGTCAGAGTCGCCTGCCGGCTTGAGTGAAGACGTGTACCAAAAATAGGTTCCGCCCGCAAGGCCCGCTAAGACTAAAACCAAAACGATCAATGTTATCCATAACCCCTTATGACTTTTTTTACGGACGCGCCGCTTAGTCATCCGTCTCTTCCTCGTCCAAGACGAAAGTGTTGATCACTTCTTCTACCATATCCCATTCTTCATCGGTTTCGATAGGAAGCAGTTCACCATCATCATTGTACGCTGAGGCATAGATTTCACCGGTTTCATTTTCCGGATCCTGGAAAACGACGTACGACTTGCCATAATCATCACTGTTAAACGTAAACAGGATGATCATTCTTTTTTCGTTGCCGTCTTCATCGGTCACATATAAAGAATTTGAATCAATCATGTAAATGTCCTCCTTTTACTTCCGGTTCAATTCCCTGATCTTTAGAACCTGAATCTGCAAAAACTTAAAAAGGGGCAAAAACGATGTTTGCCCCTGGAAAAACTTGATTAGAACGAAACCAAACCGCCATTTTTACGATCAAGATAGCTTTGCAAAATCTGCACCGCAGCCATCTGGTCGATTACTTTCTTTCTTTTCTTACGGGACAGGTCGGCTGAGATCAAAATTTTCTCGGCGGCCTTCGTGGTCAGGCGTTCATCCCATAAGTCAACGTGGATTCCGTTTTCCTCGAGCTTCTTAGCGAAGTTCTGTGAGATCTCACCGCGCACGCCAATGTCGCCATTCATGTGTTTGGGAAGACCAAGGACTACGTTTTTTACTTTGTTTTCGCGAATGATTTTCAGTACTTCCTGCAATGCTGCCTCATAATCATCGGGTGCAAAGCGTACTGTTGTAAGGGCTCTGGCAATCATGCCTAGCGGATCGCTGATGGCAACGCCGCAGGTCACTGAGCCAAGATCAAGCCCGATCAGTCTTTCCATTACTTCTCCAGGTACGCCCTTACGAGCTCTTCGATGATTTCGTACCGTTCGACTTTTTGAATGGTATTCCGGGCATCTTTGTAGGAGGAAATATAGGCCGGATCCGCGCTGATCAGATAACCGGCAATCTGGTTATCGGAGTTATATCCCCTTTCCTCAAGAGCTTCAGAAACCTCCCGAAGAATACGTTTAATATTTTCACGACGAATCTTTTCGGTGGTGAACATTACTGTTTCTGTAATATTAGCCATTACAAACCCTCCTTGTTAAAGCGCTTATATGATACACCAATCCTTATTTCTTGAAAAGACGCCCGGATTTGCCACCATTTTTTGAAAAAGAGGGCTTTCCAACCACGACAGTCCCACTTTTTCTAAAATCCAGGTCCTCTCACGCTTGAATCGACCACAGCCAACTCTTGGACTCTTTTTCTTTTGGAGCGCTTGGCTGCTTGAAGAAAAAGCGGATGGATTGGCACATCCGTTTGGCCATGCATACGAATACCATAGCGGATTGTGCAGATCAATACTGCTCATTTGATCAGAAAACCGCTTAGAGCAGGTTCTTTTGCCATCCGATTTTGGCACTTGATATTGGGTTGAAAATCCACTTCTCTCCGTCCAGAGAACTGTTTTAACGATTCTTTTGTCTTTCTTATTCGTTTTTTATAAATCCATTGACAAATTCGACTGTCTGCATTCTTGGTTGGAAAAACCGCGTTGAAAAATCGATCCGGCTTTGTCGAAAAGAAGCGTATTTTGAATGCGCAGCGAGTCAAATCTGCTGGTCTTATTGGTTCTGGACTCTGTTTGGCGGGCTGCTGACAAGCCTTATGAACGGATCCTGGCCTGGCAGCCAGAATTTTAGCGGCCAGATCAAACATTCGAAAAATGTATGCTTTTCGAGCGTTTTTGTCTTCAAAAATTACAGCTTTGAATACGTCAGCCTGCAAAAAGCCGGCTGCAGATGGATTAAAATGCAGCCGGCTTGGCTCATTGCAAGAATGAGCCGGGATCAGAATTCAAAATCAAACAAGAAGGACAGGGTCCAATCAGATCGCTTCAACCATGGTTTGGGCCTTGGAAAAGGCTTCATCAATCTTGGAAGCATCCGAGCCGCCTGCCTGGGCCAGATCCGGTTTTCCACCGCCCTTTCCATTGGTAATGGCGGCAGCCTCTTTGACGATCTTGCCGGCGTGCACCCCGCGCTTGACGGCTTCTTTGCCCGCACCAGCTGCGATGGTCAGTTTTCCATCATTGTTGGAAATCAAGACAACAACCATCAAGTCGTCGTTTCCTTTCAGGGTGGAGGCGATTTCTTTGAGCGCCTTGCCATCCATGCTGCTTACCTGTTTCACCAAAAAGTGCAGGCCATTGATTTCTTTAGCCTGGGAAGCCCATTCTTTGGACTTCAGAGTAAAAATCTGGTTTTTGAGATCGGCGATTTCTTTTTGCATTTCCTTCATCTGTTCGAAGGAAGAATCGATTTTCGCATCCAGGTTTTTGATGCCTTTGGATTTTGCGGTTTTAGCAATATGCTCAAGCATTTTCTGCTGGGCAGCAAAATCATCGTAGGCGGCTTTGCGGGATTTAGCCGTAATCCGGCGGGTATCAGAACCGATGGACTCTTCCCCGACGATCTTAACCAGGCCAATTTCGCCGGTATTGTCCACATGGCAGCCGGCACAGAATTCTTTAGAGACATCGCCCATGGTTACAACGCGCACTTCGTCCCCATATTTTTCGTCAAACAAAGCGGTTGCACCCGTTTTCTTGGCTTCTTCAATCGGCATGATCTCTTTTGAAACCGGCAGTGCGCCTTCAATCATGACGTTCACTCTGTTTTCAATCTCCTCTAACTGTTCAGGCGTTACTTTATCGCGATAGCTGAAGTCAAAACGCAGATAGTCAGGGCCGACATAGCTTCCAGCCTGGTGAACAGAATCACCCAGAACGGCTTTGAGAGCGGATTGCAGCAGGTGGGTAGCCGAGTGGTTGGCTGTGGTGTTGATGCGGCGGTCTGCATCAACCGCCTGATGGAGTCTGTCGCCGGTATGCAAAGTGCCCTGGTCGACAACAACTTGTAAAAGATGCTGCTTGTTGCGGGTCTTGATTCCGTCTGTAACACGGGCTTTGAGTCCGTCTTCACCGGTAATTACACCCGTATCGGCCACCTGGCCGCCGGATTGAACGTAGAAGGGGGTCACATCGAAAATCACCTGGCCCTCACCAGACAGTTCATCGACCAGATGGCCGTCTTGATCAAACAAAGCAATGATGCGGCCGTCCTCTTCATAGTTGTCATAGCCGGTAAAGGTGCAGGTTTCGGTAAAGTTCATCAGCTCTTCATTTTGTTTGCCAAACGAATCTTCTTTGCTTCTGGCTGCTCTTGCGCGTTCTTTTTGCTGGAGCATCTGCTCATCAAAATCATCCCGGTCAGCCTTCAGACCATTTTCTTCGGCGATTTCCTGGGTCATTTCAAAGGGGAAGCCATAGGTGTCGTACAGCTTGAAGGTCACTTCGCCCGATAATTTGCCGTCTTTGGCTTTTGCCATTTCTTCGTCAAGCAAAGCCTGGCCGTTTTTGAGGGTCTTCTTGAAGGTTTCTTCTTCACGGCGGATCACTTTTTCGTTTTCTTCAATGTGGTCCATCAGATATGGATAGAAGTCTTTCATGTTTTCCGATACGACCGGAACCAGACGATACAAGAAAGGCTCTTCCAGGCCGAGTTTCAAGCCGAAACGAACCGCCCGGCGCAGCACGCGTCTTAAGACATAGCCGCGGCCGGAGTTAGAAAAGCCAGCTCCATCGCTTAAGGCAAAAACCAGGGTGCGGATATGGTCGGCGATGACCCGGAAAGCCATCTTGTTGTCGCCTTCATATTTTTTGCCCGAAAGACGTTCGGTTTCGTGGATGATCGGCAGGAATAAATCGGTATCAAAATTGGTTTCGCCGCCTTGAATCAAGGCAACCAGCCGCTCCAAGCCCATACCGGTATCGATGTTTTTCTGGGGAAGTTCTTTATAGTCGCGACGGTCAATTTCAGGATTGCAGTCGTACTGGCTGAACACAACGTTCCAGACTTCGATATACCGGTCATTTTCCATTTCGTCGAAGAACAGTTTTTCTCCAAGACCTTGTGGATCATATTCCGGACCACGGTCATAGTGGATTTCAGTATCTGGACCACCTGGACCTTTTCCGATTTCCCAGAAGTTCTCTTTGGTTTTTAAAATATGGCTTGGATCGACATGACAGTCTTCCGTCCAGATGCGGTAAGCTTCATCATCATCGCTGTAGACAGTGATATACAGTTTATCTTTATCAAAACCGATCCATTCTGGGCTTGTTAAAAACTCCCAGGCAAAGGGAATGGCTTCTTTTTTGAAGTAGTCGCCAATCGAGAAGTTGCCCAGCATTTCAAAGAAAGTATGATGGCGGGCCGTTTTGCCGACATTTTCAATATCGTTGGTTCGAATCGATTTCTGCGCATTGGCAATGCGGTTTTTCTTTGGCTTTTCGGAACCGTCAAAGTATTTTTTCAGGGCGGCTACCCCTGCATTGATCCACAAAAGAGTTGGGTCATTATGCGGAACCAGGCTGACACCAGGTTCGATCATGTGATCTTTGGACTCAAAATAGTCCAGAAACATTTGTCTGACTTGGTTGCCGGTCAGTTGTTTCATGTCGTAATTCTCCTTTCACGATTGATAGCTTGCAAAGACGATATCTCAAATGGAACGAATGAAAACAGCATTTGTTTTGTCTCGATCAAGATGGCCTGTCCTGATTGAAAAGCACAAAAAAACGCCCCTGTTTCCAGGAACGTTGAACACGCGTTACCATCCCGGTTTGCTTTCCAATGCTTATCAGGAAAACACCCTCATTTGACCGATATCGCCGGAAGCGGCAGCTCGAGGGCGGCTTGTCAAACAGATTTTGGGCAGCTTTCCACCAGCCGCTGCTCTCTGATCCAAAACTTCTGCTTCTTTTCCCTGTCTGCACTGCAAGTCGTATTATAGACTGATTCGATTTGGAATGTAAACTTTCCAGACAATCTGACCAAAATCCAAAGACAAAAACGATTGTGAAAACCGGAAATTTAATACCTGAATAATTCATAGATTTTTTCACAAGTCTATTTTCAGGTGTTTTGTTCTAGAATCAAGGACAAAATAGATGATATTTTAATTGCTCGTCCAATTTTCAGTTAGAAAGAGTTTGTTGTAATTGA
>JADGIS010000075.1 GCA_015233825.1 Erysipelotrichaceae bacterium RD49 | reverse complement strand
CGCTGAATTTGTCAACTGTCTCTTTTATGTTGTTTTGTAACCAACTGCTCTAATGAGCCGTAAAAAAAGCAAACCACCTCATTGAGATGATTTGCTTATCTTAAATTACCTTAACCGAATGGCATTGTTACAAATCTAATTGTTCCCGTTAAACAAACAGAAATTTACCTGTGATACTTTTGTCGGTCGCATCTTCAAAATGAATTGGGCACCGCATTGTAAAATCCAAAAGTGCTACCGATTTCTTTTCATCTTCTCGTCTTGTAAGTCGGCCAGTTTCTGCGTCTGACGGTTAATGACGTTTTTATTGTGGTTAATTTCCGCCTGATAGACTGCTTTCATGAAATCCGATGAGGTTTCGTGAATCGAATCCCGGTGATCGAGGATTTTCTGCTGCTGGCGGGCAATTTTATCCTGAGCCAGCTGAATATCGATATCAATTGGATCTGGAATGTCATAGCCGGAAGCAGCAAAACTTTGCGTACCCATCTCATCCGCGGCTTGGCAACTCTCAGGTTCCTGAACTTCAGGATTCGAAAAAGTCTGTTGGGTATCGTGAACAGCCTGATAGGCTTTGTCCAGTTCAGCCTGAATGCCATTGAGTGTATCCTGGTAATCACCAATTGTACCGGCATACGCATTGTTGATATCAGTTAAGGAGCTGGAGTAGAGTTCGGCTTTATTTTCCAGGCAGTCAGCCCTGGCGTTGGCCGTGCTCAGCGCTTTTTCAGAAGCGTCGGCCCGATCCTGGGCCTTTTGCATCGCTATTCGAAGTTCGTCCAGTTCCCGTTGAAGCTGGGCAATCTGACCATGCAAAGATTCAATTTCATTCTTGCAGTCTGCTGCGATTCTTTCTTTTTCTGTCTTAAGGGTATCAATGCTGTTTTCCAGAATCTTGTTTTCCCCTTGAGCTTTTTCTGCACGGGCTTGGGCACCAGAGACGGCCTGGTCTGAGTCTTCCAGAGCAGCCTGCAGCGACTTCAGCCGGTTTTGCAGCGCATCAATCTGCAAAGCATAATGGTCGCGAGTTTGTTTGGAGGCGGCGAGCATTTGTTTCTTTGAAGCCTCAAGCTGGCCAGCCTTCTGTTTTAGATCATTGGCTTCGCTCTGGGCGGCATTCGCATGGTCGCGTGCATCAGCAAGTTCCTCTTGGGAACTGCTCAATGCCTTCTTCAGATTGGCGATCTGGTTTTGATAGCCGTCCATATCTTCCTGATACGAACGAATCATTTCATCCTTGAAGCCGTTATAGGCATCGAGATCGGCTTGGAGGCCATCGACATTCTTTTGAGAGGCGTCCAGCTGGTTTTTCAGGCTCTCAATCTGTAACTGACTGGAGGCAAGTTTCTGATTGCAGGTATCCGTCATTTGGTCGCGTAGGGCAGCAAAGTCAGCGGCGTTTTGGCGCAGACTGGCATTGTCTGCTTCAGTCTTGGCGGCCCGAGCATCGGCATTCTTGAGACTGCCATTGAGTTTTTCCATCTCAGCCTTGAGCTGGGCAATCTGAGCCTGGTAGTCTTGAGTATCCTTCTTCCAGGCTGCCAGGATTTGATCTTTTTGAATATTCAGGCCATTGAGGCTGTTTTGCATCCCCTGGGTTTGTGTTTTGGCTTCATCTGCCTGGCCTCTGGCTGCGTCCAGGTCTGCCAGGCTGGAATCAAGCTCTTGCTGCAGCGCACGGATCTTCTGTTGCAATGTATCGATCTGGTTTCTCAGATCTTCCTGATCCTGACGGGATGCCTGGGCTTCGGCCTGGGCTGTACTGGCATTATGGTTCGAATCAGAGAGCGCCTTTTTGAGAGCGCAGATCTGGTTTTTGAAAAGATTAATTTCTTTGCAGTGCGATGCAAGCATCTTTTCACGGCTGTTCAGCTGATTTTCGAGGTTTTGTTTGAGGCTGCCAGCCTGGGCTTCAGAGGCATCGGCGCGTTTTGTGGTATCTGCAAGTTTTTGGCTTGCCTGCATCAACGCTTCCTGCATTTTGTCCATCCGAATCTTCCAATCATCTTTATCCTGGCCGTATGAATGAATCATCTGCTCTTTCATGACATTGAGGTCATTGAGATCCTGTTTGAGGCTCTGGTTTTGGGCATCAGCCTCATTGGCTTGGGCGCGGGCAGCTTCAAGCGCCTTTAAGGCTGCATTCAATCTGTCTTCAAGATCACCAAGACGACTTTGGAAAGAAGCGGTTTGTTGGCGAAGTGCATCCGCTTCCTGACCATTAGCTTGGGCGCGAGTGGCAGCCTCAGCCAGCTTCTGCTGGGATGCTCTCAGATCCTCTTCCAGAGAGCCGATTTCGCTGCAATAGGAATCGATGTTCTGTTGATATGCCCTGTAGGTTTCTTCCTTATCGGCCTTCAGGCTGTCGACATTGCTTTTCAAGCTGTCGGCTTGTGCAGTGAAGTCTGCCAGCGCTTTCTGCAAGTCTCTGATTTTCGCCTGGTACTCCTGCAGATCCTGCTGGTACATGATCGTCATCTGGTCTTTTGCCTGGGCAGACTCATCAAGCTCACCTTGCAAAGCTCCGATCTGCTTTTGGCAGCTGTCGAGAGCATTCTGGTAATCATTGATCTTTTCGTTTCCATAGGCATAATAAGCATTCGCCTTGTCACGAACAGACTGCATTTCCTGCTCAGTGGCTAGAGCGCTGAGCTGGGCGTTTTCCAGACTTTCTTTGGCTTCTGCCAGAGCTTTTTGCAGCTCATCAATATGCTTCTGGTTTTCCTGGGCAGAATGGCGATACTTTCGGATCGTCTCTTCCTTCGAATCGACTGTTGACTGCATTTCCTGCTGAAGTTTATACGCATCCATACCGGAACGATCTGCGTCGTTTTGAGCCAGTTCTTTTTCATGGAGAGCTGCATCCAGTGCCTCTTGAAGTTCATTGACGCGCTGCTGGAAGGCTTCCATTCGTTTCTGATACGCTTCACTCATGTGCTGTCTTGCTCTTTCAACAGAAGAATCAGAGGAATTCGTTGTGATTTCTTCATAGGTAGCTGTACCTTGGATTTTTAAAGAAGCCGCTCGGTCTTCTGCTTCCTGCACTGAAGTTCCTGCATCGTTGAGGTGCTTTTCAAGATGCTTCAGATCCATGGGATTTGGATTGATTTGATTTTGAGTTACAGTGGTTTCTGCAAAGGAATCAAAAGTCTCCAGCGAGGGTTGAGGTATGGAAGAACTTTCAGAGGATCCTTTGATCTCATGGTCTTTTTGTTGGGTTGTTTTCACAGATGTTTTTAGGTCTGCTGAGAAGCTGGGGCGATTCAAAAACTGCTGAGCATCCTTCTTAGATTCATTCAGCTGATAGGTTTCATCACCAAGATCGCTGAAAATATTCGTCGTTACAATTGAAGGATCCTGGACTGCATCGTCCGCCACTGGACCTTCAGAATATGATTTCAGAACTGTTGTAATCTGATCAAGATCGTTTTGAGAGGGCTGAAAATCCAGATAACCCGGTATGCCTTCGCGAATCTGTGCAATAGTCATTTTTTTATCGTTGTCCTGAAATAGAGAAATCAGAGCCGCCAGAATATTCTGTTCTGTTAATGAATGAATTGTTTTGGCCATACTAATGCCTTTCTGTCTGTACAAAGTGCATAGAGGAAACAAGCAGGCGTTGTAAAGGAAGCTGCTTGTTTACGACGGAACCTGCGTTCTGATCAAAAAGCAGGCAATCCGATTGGTTAAAAAGCGTCGTACGACGCTTGGGGCTGAATGCCAACTGCAGTTTACGAATTCTTCTGACATCCAGATAAAGCAGAAGTGGAGGCGCTGGATCTGTCGTTTCGATGGCCTGTCGATACGGCTTGGCAAGCCTTCATTTCACGATGAGTATGAAAGTGAATTGGATGAAAACAAAGCAGAATGCTTACATTAATAAATTGAAAAATACCGATAGTTAAGGTATATATGCATACTATTGGATCATAGCCTGGAATTCCGGTCATCTTTGAGGATATGCAGATCCAAAAGCTGCTGAGCTCATTCCTGGCTTCTCTACAATCAACGGACTGTAAATGACTCGCGGCTTTTTGAAGATCTTGCGAGAACATTTACCGTCCTTTTTCTTTCATGGTCTTCTTCATAACAAAAACGGCTGGCGTTTACCAAAGTCAGGTAAATGCCAGCCGCAGCCGGTGAATTTAAATTTAGTTGCTGCAGATCGAATATCGAAACGATAGATTCTGATTCATAGCAGCGGGTAAGGTTTGAGTTTGCAAAGACTGGCAGTGAATCCTCTTTTTAGAATTTCATGCCGTAGCCAAATTCATAGTAGTTGCCATCCGCATCTTTATACGCATAGCCTTTGCCGTTTTCGTCTTTCAGCTCTTCTGGCAGGTATTCATCTTTCTTGTAGCCTGGCAAATCGTTTGGCGTCACGCAGATACCTTGGGCATTGACAGCAACAACCGCATCGTTTTTCGGCAGGGTCATTGGCAAAGCGCCCACTGGAGCAAACTGACCGAAGATGACATCGAAGAAGGCAGAGGTATACGTATTGAATCCAGCAAGCAGAGCATCGCATTCTGGTTCCAGGTTGCCAAGCATCCAAGGCATCGTGATATTAATCGTGCCGATGACTTTGCCGCCGCGCGCATGCAGATCAGCAGCGATTTCTTTAACCTTGCCAATGCCGGCTACAGTTGTTTCCATATGGGTTGTTTCTAATGGCAGGCCCTCCTCGGAGAAGTCAGCCACTTCTTTGTTTTCGCAAAGATCGATTTCTAGCAGACCTTTTGTCGCGGTGAAGTAGTTTCCAGATTCTGGAGAAACCATCAAGATCGCGATATCGGCCTGTTTGTAGTCATCTACAACCGTTACATCGCGTTCTTTCAGTTCAGCTTTTAAGGATTCAGTCCATTTCTGGCCGGCTTCAGCCGTCTGGTCAAAGCCTTCAATGTAAAATTTCTTGCCAGCCGTTTCAGTGATGGGCAGAACATTCTGGTTTTTGAGCAGGACAACAGATTCACGGTGAACCTTGGCAGCGGTTGCCCAGTCTTCACCATGGGTGATCACCAGTTCCGAGTTTTTCGCATCGCGGTATGGATTTTCAAACATACCCAGCGCAAATTTTTCAGCCAAAGTGCGCGCAGCAGCACGAGAGATGGCTTCATCATCCAATGTAATCTGTTCAAGCGTATAGCCTTCTGGAATTGGATGCGTGTCATAGTAGCCGTTGGTGCGGCGAGCTAAAGCTTCGCGAGCGTATTCAGGACCATAGGATTCAGAGATCATGTCCACGCCATTGTTAATCGCCAGCGCGACACGCTCAGCACGATCCAGCGCCTCAACGCCCCAGCCCATGTTATCGATAATACCGGAGTCGGAGTTGATATAACCCTTGTAGCCCAACTGGTCACGCAAAAGGTCCTGGATCATATATTGGTTAAATGCAAAGCCCACTGGCTGCCAGGTGATTTCTTTGCCATCCAGACCGGCCTGCGAAGCAGATTTTTCTTGAGATGGTTTTGCGTAGTAAGGCATGATGCTGGCTGCACCATGTTTGATTGCTGGAATAAAGCCTTTGGTGTGGTAGTCAATCAAGGAGTCTTTGGTGGCATATACGTTCCACTGGCCTTCTTTATAGTGCGGATCAAAACCGTTTTCACGCGCTCCGCCGCCTGGCCAGTGTTTGACAGTCAGAGCGACTCCATCGGTTGTGACGCCTTCATCGCTTCCCTGCACAGCGGGAACCAGAACTTCGAAAATATCGGAAATCAATTCTGGGCTTTCGCCGAAGGTTCCGTAAATGCGCTGCCATCTTGGGTCGGTGACCACATCAGCCATATACATATAGCCTTTTTTCAAACCGGCAGCATCCCATTCACGACGGATGGCTTCACCAAAGTCCTTGGCGATATTGAGATTGCCTGTTCCCTGAATGGCAGCAGCAATTCCTAAAGTGCCAGGCCAGGTTGGGAAGGTGCCCACCGAGTCGTTCATGCCGAATACAACTTTACCGTTTTCGTTGCGGGAGTTGGTGGTAACCAGGACTGGAATGAAGTGCTCATCCGCTTCCGCTGTTTTTTGCAGCTGGTTGAGCCAGTCAGTTAAGTTTTCAGGATTTGGGTTGGTGCGCAGGATGAAGTTTCTCATCTTGTCGCCATTAATGGATTCGGTCGTACCTGGAATGCGGTAGCCGGCGAAAATGCTGACATTTTCCAGAATGTTTTCATCGAGCAGACCGGTTTCATCGCTCTTATTTTCTTTTTGTCCGGCTTCAGCGCCTGTTTCCTTTTTCATCATCGCCATCATGGGGTTGGCTTCATTGGTATAGGGGTTGCGGCTGGTGACAAACAACTGCCCAATCTTTTCATCGGTGCTCATTTCTTTAACCAGAGCCTGCGCCCGTTTGTCGGCTGGAATGCGCCAGTCGGAGAATTCCTTTAAGACGCCAGAGCCGTCAATATCTTTGAAATACAATCCATCCTGTTCAATGACAGGAACGTCAATCGTCGTGATGGCTGGACCGTTTTCGTTTAAATACGTTTTAAACTGTTCACTTGCTTTTTTCATTGTTGTCCTCTCTAACCCTGATCGCAATTCGTGCACAATCAAAATTACCATTTGGAATTTGTGATGATTCCTATGCGCAGAATCGGTTGAACCAGGTACTTCTTCTTCAAGATTGCTTCTATTGTATCGGTTGATTCTTGAAACCGGATACATCAAAACAGCACTTGCCAACTCTTGCAATCCAGGGCGCAATTTTTCACAACTCAAAAGCTTATCGCATAAAGATTATCTTTATCCTCATACAAGCCTTTTCTATAGGATACTCCTTCCTCCCTCCATGATCCAAGGCATATAATTAAGGATATCTATAAACATTTTTACTGTTATATTTAACAATTCAAGTACGATGTATGTGACAAGGATGTTTTTAAGTGATGGCCTATAATGTATTCGTACTTCGTGAAGAACAAGCACAGAGTTTTTACGTCCAAACCAGGGTTTCTGGTTTGATGAACTTGCCCTTCGGCTTATCCAAACTGCAAATTCATCATCCTGAAGCTCCACTTTGGACTCCATCAAAAATTCCCCAGAACTGGCTGAACCCCAATCTGGATCATTGTGATTTATACAGGATTTGATAAGGTGCAAGAAGTGCAATCTTTGGGACAAGACTGGCAATCGTTTTAAAACGCTTACACCCCTATTATTGAGATGTCAGTTCTCAGAAGGGACTTTTCCAAAGATGGATTCCACCTGCCTCTATCAAAGCGATAGCGTCACGCTGCATTCCAAATATGAGCAAAGTCAACTCTGATCAACAGAAAGGAAACCTACCCAATGAGAGAGTATTTCAATTTCAATGATGGCTGGAACTTCTCCAAAGAAAAGCCTGAAAACCTGGCCATCGCCCCCGAAGCTTCTGTCGTTGTCGACCTGCCTCATACTTGGAACAAATATGACGGCCAGGACGGCGGGGCCGATTATGCCCGCGGTACCTTCTACTACACCAAGGAGCTTCCTGCTTTCGAACGCAAACCCGATTCCCGCGTTTACCTCGAATTCGAAGGCGCCAACTCCGCTGCCAATATCTTTGTCAACGGCAAGAAAGCCGGCCGCCACGAAGGCGGCTACTCCACTTTCCGCTTTGACATCACTGACCTGCTTAACCAGGGCTTTGGTGAAAAGAATGTCATTGTAGCTGAAGTTGACAACTCTGCTAACCATATCTACCCCCAGACAGCAGACTTCACCTTCTACGGTGGTCTTTACCGCAATGTCAACCTCCTGGTTGTTGAGCCTTCCCACTTCGATCTCGATTTCTATGGCGGAAACGGGATCCAGATCGATACCCGGATCAATGGCGCCGATGCCGATGTCACCGTTAAGG
The DNA here is from genome assembly GCA_015233825.1 of Erysipelotrichaceae bacterium RD49. Lineage (GTDB taxonomy): Bacteria > Bacillota_I > Bacilli_A > Erysipelotrichales > Erysipelotrichaceae > Allobaculum. Next base: position 5,104 of record JADGIS010000075.1, on the reverse strand, counting down.
CTTTTGTCACCAACCCAAAAGAAATCAGCCGTGTTGAAGTCAGGATTCTCGATGCCGACGGCCATGTTGCCGCCCAGACCACTGAGCCGGCAGCCAAAGAAAACGAAATCAAGCTGACTATCCAGGATGCCCATCTGTGGAACGGCGTTAAGGATCCTTATCTTTACACCGTTGAATGCAGCCTGCTTGAAAACAATGAAACCGTTGATGAAGTCACCACCCGCATCGGGGTTCGTGAATTCTATGTGGATCCCCAGAAAGGGTTCTTCCTCAACGGGGTCCTGACTCCCCTGCGCGGTGTTTCCCGCCACCAGGACCGCTTAGGCAAAGGAAACGCTTTGGAGTTTGAAGACCATTTTGAAGATGCCAAGTTAATCAAAGACTTAGGAGCCAATACCATCCGCCTGGCTCACTACCAGCATGCCCAGGACTTCTATGACCTGTGTGATGAAATGGGCTTTATCCTCTGGGCTGAAATTCCAATGATCTCGTCCATGATCGCCGGACCAGAAGCAGAAGAAAATGCCAGGGAACAGATGAAAGAGCTCATCGTCCAGAACTACAACCACCCCTCCATCGTGACCTGGGGGATCTCTAACGAAATCACAATCGCTGGTGAATCCGATGAACTGCTCAGCCAGTTGAACGGCCTCAATGATCTGGTGCACGACATGGACAAAACCCGCTTGACCACGATGGCGCAGGTTTCCATGCTGCCTAAGACTTCCCCCCATAACCAGCTGACCGATATTCTCTCTTACAACCATTACTTTGGCTGGTATGGCGGTGAATTCACCGGCAACGAGGCCTGGGTAGACAAATTCCATGAAGAATATCCGGATCGGGCTTTGGGTCTTTCTGAATACGGCTGCGAAGGCATCATCACTTACCACACGGATGAGCCAAGACGCGGGGACTATTCGGAAGAATACCAGGCTGCCTACCATGAACACATGGCAAAAATCATCGATGAACGGCCTTGGTTGTGGGCAACGCACGTCTGGAACATGTTTGATTTTGGCGTGGATACCCGTGATGAAGGCGGAGTCAAAGGCCGCAACAACAAAGGCCTGATGACATTTGACCGCAAGACCAAAAAGGATTCCTACTACATCTACCAGGCTTACTGGTCTGATGAACCCGTATTGCACATTACGTCCAAGCGGTTTAAAAAACGTGCTACAGATACCATCGATATCAAGGTCTACACCAACCTGAAAGGTGAAGTAGAACTGGTTAAAGACGGCCAGGTGATCGCCACCCAGCCAGCTGAGAAAGTGGTTGTCTTCAAAGACGTGGCCTTAGCTGATGGCGAGAATACCTTCACGGTAAAGGCCGAGGGCCTGGCCGATACGGTTGTCTTTGAAAAAGTGGCTGAACCAGAAGCAAGCTATGTCTTCGTTGATCCAGAAGGTGGTGCGGTAACCAACTGGTTCGATACGCTGAATGTCGATGAAGTGGAAGCTGTAGATCAGATCAATCCAGACTTCTACTCGCTTGAAGATGGCATTTCTACCCTGCTGGCAAATGAAGAGGCCGCTGAAATTCTATCCAACGGGATGAGCTCGCTGGCCAACATGCCAATCAAAGTGACCATGCTCAAAATGTTCGGCGATAAAAAAGTCTCGGATCTGCTCACGATGCTCGGCGGCTTTGGCGGGGAAGAGATGACTCCTGAAAAGCAAGCCATCCTGAATAAGCGCGTCAACTACATCAACGCCCAGCTTCAGAAAATCAAGAAATAAACCAGAAACCTGGTTCAACGGCAGCTTATTGGGATCTAATCCCCTCAGTCTTAAAACCCGCCGATCAAGACCAGACCTGGTTCCAAAACTGGCTGTTCGGAATGAACAGCCTGCTTCTGGCCTAATTTAGCGTGAATAAAAACGACAATAACATTAATTAGCGTCATTCTTGAGAAAACGTCCACCTGAATCAGGTCTGGACTTGCTGTAACAAAGAAAAAATCTAACAATTGAGGAGAAAACAAATGTCTAAAACTAACACAAATAAGGCAGGAGTTGTTCATAAGCCATTTGGCATGAAAGACCGTCTTGGTTACATGTTCGGCGACTTTGGAAACGACTTCTTCTTCATTATGGCCAGTTCCTTTCTGACCGTATTCTATACAAACGTATTGGGTATTTCCGGTGCCGTTGTTGGTACCTTATTCCTGACCTCCCGCTGTATCGACGCCTTCACGGATATCGGTATGGGTCGTCTGATCGACCGGGCGGCTGCCCATGCGGACGGCCGTTACCGTGTCTGGATCAAACGAATGATGATTCCGGTCGTCTGCTCTGGTGTCCTGCTTTTCGTACCATGGGTAGCTCACCTGCCTATGGCTGCTAGAATTGTATATGTATTCATCACCTACATTCTCTGGGGTTCCTTCATGTACACTTCCATCAACATCCCTTACGGATCGATGGCTTCGGTCATTACTGATGACCCTGTACACCGTGCTTCCCTGTCTACTTTCCGCTCTTTAGGTGCGGCTTTCGCAGGGACAATCGTTGGTTCTTTAACTCCACAGATCATCTATGTAACAGATGCTTCCGGCCAGAGCGTTATGGATGGCGGCCGCGTATTCTTAGTGGCTTGCATCTTCGCTATATTGGCTTTAATCTGCTACACCTTATGCTACAAATGGTCCAGCGAACGAATCGTCATGGACACTGAAGCCCAGGTTAAACAGTCCCCAATTGAACTGGTTAAATCCCTGGTTTCCAATCGTGCTTTAATCAGCTACATCGTCGCTGCGATTCTGCTGCTGTTATCTTCCATGCTGGCTTCTTCCATGAATATGTATCTGTACATGGATTACTTCAACAACATCACTGCGATGTCCTTAGCTGGTTTGATGATGACTGGATGCACCCTGATCCTGGCTCCATTCTCTGGAAAAATTACAAAGAAATTCGGTAAAAAAGAAGCGGCTACTGCTTCCTTGCTGTTCTCTGCTGTAATGTATGCGCTGATTTTCACTTTAAAGATTAAAGATGCTTATGTATTCCTTGGCTTCTTATTCCTGGCTAACCTGGGATCGGGTATCTTCCAGCTGATGGGATGGGCCTTCATTTCCGACATCATCGACTACCAGACTTTAAAAACTGGTTCTGCTGATGGCGGTACCGTATATGGCGTATACTCTTTCGCTCGTAAGCTCGGCCAGGCTCTTGCCGGCGGACTTGGCGGTTTCGCTCTGACTTGGATTGGTTACCAGTCCTCTGTAGCTGGTGTAGCTGTTACCCAGGCTCAGTCCACATTGAATGGAATCTACGCGATTTCCACTGCTGTACCAGCAATCTGCTACTTCGCTGTTGCTATGATTCTGATGTTCTGGTACCCACTGTCCAAGAAAAATCTTGAGGCAATGCAGGTTGAACTGAAAAAACGCGCTAACACGGCAGCTTAATTTCTGATCTAACCTTTAAACGAGGCTTCGGCCTCGTTTTTTTATGACCAACCCCAGTGGGAAGAGGTGGATACATTTAAAACAGCAGCCAGTACGAAACTGACTGCTGTTGTTATGGATTGGATTGTAAAAACCCTGGCTTCTTTTAATAAGCCCGCTGCCTGGATAAAGTTTTGATGCTTCTTTCCGATCCAACCTGGTGGATCCAATGCTGGTTTTGATCGAATGGTTCGTCCGATATTTGAAAGCGAGAATTTCTTCGCCTAAATCTACATGAGACGCAAACCAAATTCAAATTCTCTAAGGCTGTATCAGATTATTATTGATTGACAATGACCATGAAAGTCATACCATCCGGGGTATACAGCACATAGGAGTTTGGATAACCCGGTTGGATAGAATCCTGGTGCTTTGCATATTGCTGCTGAATAAAAGCCGGAAACTGGTCGATTGGTTTATCAGGAGAAGCAATATAAAAATCCATCGGGGCATAAAGACCTGTAAACGGCTCAACCATGATCATTTTTCCATTTTTTCCTTCAGGAATAATTGTATTGACAGGCTGTGCCAAATCGCTTGAAATGACATGCGCCTTCCAAGTGTATTCATCGACTTTGATTGGGTCGGAGAGTTTTCCGGTAAACTCGCTGTAGTCATTATTGATTCCTGGAATCATTGAAATTCTCGTGTTCATCTCGTGATAGGTACCATCTGCATTAATTGTTAAAAATGCGCTTGGTCCGCCAGCAAATCCCCAAATATTTTTTACAAATTCTTGCCCGGCAAAGCGTTCATATACCGTAGGATCCGCCTCGACGTAACCTTCACCAAGCACTTTCCAGGCGACCTGGTCATACAGCCAGCCAGAACCAATCAAAGCCTCCTGCTCCGCGCGGCTTGTCGTATAGTTGTGGCAACCGGATTTTGCATTTGGATTATAGGCTGAATACAGATCGATTTCCCCGCCTGAATAAAAGACAGGATTGGCAGCATTATCCATCAACCACCCTGAAGAAACCAAAGAATTGGCTTCATCCAAGTTGGTCGTGTAGTAATGGTCGCCGCCATCTGCATTGGGATTGTAAAGCCGGTAAACAGCCTCTCCTTCTTCTGGAGCAACCCAGCCAACGCCTTCGAAGACCCAGCCAGCTGTTACGAGTGCGGACTTTTCATCGGTGGATGACGTATAAAAGTGCTCGCCGCTGTTTTGGTTATAAAGCCGATAAATGTCCTGACCAGCCCTGTCTGGCTGGTCTTTAGCCAGAATAGGGGTGGCAAGCAGAAGCGACACACAGCAAGCTCCAGCCAATACTGAATTCATTTTTGATGTTTTATTTTTCATATATACCTCCTATACCTCCCTGAAAACAGCCAACAGTTGTATTCAGAATCATGTAAAAACCTTAAATAGTCACAATGACAGGCCTGATTCAAATAGATTTTCATCAGTTTGGGCTTATACAACATATTTGATATTTTAATGAACAAAACTGAATAGTCACCATAAATATCCCAAGAATAGATCATTATCTACTTAAAACGTCTTTGGTATTCCTCATCAAAAAGAAATCCATATACCAATACTTATCAAATCTTATTAATTTATAACCCAATAATTATTCTTGATAAATTAAATATAACCGATATTTCTGTCTCTTATACACATCTGACGCTGCCGACGAATAG
>JADGIS010000074.1 GCA_015233825.1 Erysipelotrichaceae bacterium RD49 | reverse complement strand
AATGGAACAAAATTGAGCACCGGTTATTCTGCTATATCAGTCGAAATTGGCAAGGCAAACCTCTTATCGATATTGAAACAGTTGTCGAACTGATTGGCTCTACAACCACTAAGAAGGGGCTGACTGTCAAATGTGTAGTTGACAACCATAAGTATTCACTCGGCCAAAAAGTTTCAGACGAAGAGATGGATGCCATTAATATCACATACTTTGGGAAAGTAAATAAATGGAACTATCGAATCAAAGGGTTCAAAAGCTGACTTATAGGGACTTATTTTCAAGGCGTTCCTTAGTTTTTTTTGTTTGGATAAAGCGTGATGACTTCATTGAAATAGTCGTCTGCCATCCAGTCATCGGCATCATGGATAACGAAGGAAAATTCGATTTTATCGACCTGTTCAATCTGGTTTTCTTCTAGATTGCTTTTGCTGAAGCGAATCGTATCGAAGCCCATCTTATGCGGTTCGATAGACTCCGCCCAGAAGGGATCAACCATCATATCGTTAACTGAAGTGCCATCAACACTAAACATCAGGTTTCGATCTGATTTATTTTCGATAAACAGATTGACTTCATAGCCAAATGTCCCGTCCGGCTCATAGCCAGTTACAATAACTTTTGCATAGTCATTGTCTACAATCATTTGGTCATTCGACTGGCTTTGTCTTTCAAAGCGCGTGGCATTTTCCTGACCATAGGGATAGACATGAACGGTTTCCTGGGCAATCGGATTAGCCATAAAGTCGTTATCATCGCGAACCGTAAAGGTCAATTCAATGTCGGTGTAGATATCCATGCCATACGACTTGAGATTCTCAAAGCGGATGGTATCATTCGCCGATTTGCCAGGCGCAACACTTTCTGAGAATAGATCTTCGACATGAATATCGTTGATCGAAGCGGCGATTGTCGAAAAGCGATAGGTTGTCTCGGGAGACCGGTTTTCGAGATGAACATTGAGCGCCATGCCCATAAAAGTCTTTTCTTCGATTCCCGTAATCTGGATTAAGCATTGGTCGTTGTCTACGACAGTGATAGTCTCGAACTCGCTGAGTTCGAGCTTTGAATGAACTTGACTTGGTTGTATGCTTTCGGTTGTTTTCTTGATTTCGGTTTGATTAGAGGCAGACGGCTGGACTGTTTCGTTTTCAGCCTGTACGCTGGCAGACTCACTTTGCGAAGACGTTGGTGTCGAAGCAGATGAGCAGCCACCAAACATCAATGCAAGCAGCAGACAGGATGGTAAAGCAAGATTTCTTTTCATGATTTTTCTCCTTGGCCTTTGTAGGCTTTATACCTTTATCGTACGAGGAGAAAGCGCAGTATCGATGCCATAATTAATTTTTAATAATTTCTTTATTTATTAGTTATTTTTGTGGATTTATACAGTTTACCTATTTATTCTCATTTATTGGTCATTTTCGCTATAATCATTCAAAGCTAGCGACAGTTTCCTTGTATGTAAGATAAGGAATCACAGGCAAATAAGGTCCAATAGATAAGCCCCAAATTTACTGTGTATAAAGTAGATAAAGAGTCTGTTCAGCGAGACTAAATATTCAGGAGATCCTAAGTCTGACTCTAATCGAATCATGCATCCAGCCGCAGGCAAAGAAAAAACGCAGCCTCATCCTCGCCATTTTTCATAAAAAGCAAAAGATCCGGCTGCTTACTGAGCCGGATCTTTTGCTTGCGGAAGAGTGATGGTAAAGGTGCTTCCCTGTCCTTCTTCAGAGTCCAGACGAATTGTGCCGCCTAAGTTTGCAACGGCATGATTGACGATGGATAAGCCAAGGCCTGTTCCGGATTGGCAGCGGGAGGGGTCCGCCGTAAAGAAGCGCTCAAAGATCCGTTCGCGCAAGGCAGAAGGAATGCCAATTCCGGTATCTTTGATGGTCAGCACGGCCTGATTCTCCTTTTGGGCAACTGAAATCCAGACCTGGCCTTCGATTTTGTTATAGTTGATCGCATTTTCAATCAGATTTTTGACGATGGACTTCAAGTCAACTTCACTGCCCTGCACCCAGATCCTTTCACCTTCCAAATGCAAAGACACATGGTGGACTTCGGCAGAATGGGCGAGCTTTTCAACCGTATGCTGGCAGATGGCATAGAGATCGGCTTTCTGGTCTGTCTGGATCGATTCATTTTCAAGACGCGAAAGATGAATGATGTCATTGACCATGGCAATCATCCGCGCTGCTTCTTGCTGGATATATCCCGAAAACCGGGGGACATCTTCTGTTTTTACCAGACCGGAAGCTAAAAGCTCTGCTGAAGAAGAAATGGTTTGCAGCGGTGTTTTGAGCTCATGGGTGACGTTGGCGGTAAATTCCTGCCGTCTTTTTTGCATTTCCTGCTTCTCGGTCACATCTAAGGCCAGAATCAAAGCCCCAATGCATTGATCGTCGTTTTTGACGACAGACGACTCTAACGAATAGATCCGGCCGTGTTTCTTGTAGACCTGCTGGCTGGTCTTTCCTTCTAAAGCCAGTTTGACCATATCAGCCAGTTTTTGGTGCTCACAAAGCTGCCAGTTTTCATGCAGGTTGAAGATCTTGGCAGCCGCTTTATTGGCATAGACCAGCTGGCTTTCGTTGTTAACCATTAAAAGCCCTTCATCCATGCTGGCAGTCAACGTTTCAAATTCATGGTTTCTGGTTTCCAGCTGCCAGAGATGCTGCTGGATTTGATGATTGCTTTCATCCAGTTTTTCAAGCAGCGGCCGCAGTTGTTCATAGGGAATATTTTCCAGTGGCTTGCCTGGGTTGATCTGGTTGATCGGATCGACGATGTTGCGGCTTAAAAGCCTCGCCAGTCCCCACGTCACCAATAACATAAATGGCAAAACGAGAATCATCGGCCGGGTGGCTTGGAAAAAGAGGCTGAGCATTGAGGAATGGGATTGGCTTAAGCGCAGATACGAGCCATTATTCAATAGAATCGCACAATTGTAGGTTTCTTCTGACAACGTGTCAGAATGGCGGATTGAAAAGCCTTTGCCCTGCTTGACTGCCTGGACGATTTCTTCGCGGTTTTTATGGTTCTGTTCCTGGCCAGGGTGTGCAGAATCGAAAATCACAGTCCCATCCGGTTTGATCAGGCAGACCCGGACATCCCCTAACGCTAAAATTTCGACTTCTTTTTGCGGATCAATCCCTTGGTTTAAAGCCGAAGCCACCAGTTCGGTTTCCTTTTCCAGCTGGGCCACAGATTCACGGACAAATGCCTGATACAGCGTATAGACCGTTGCGCCAACGGTTGTGAACATCATCAGCAGGCATGCCCACAAAATCGAGCGGTAAATGCGTTTGGTCATGATTCTTTCGCGAAGCGATACCCAATCCCCCGCACTGTTTCAATCCGTTCACCGCTCTCTTTCAATTTGGTTCGCAAGGTTCGCACATGAACATCGACCGTACGGGTTTCACCGACAAAGTCGGTATGCCAGACCTGGTAAAGCAGTTCATCACGCGTAAAGGCTTTGCCAGGATTTTGAACAAGCAGTGCGAGCAGATCAAATTCTTTGCGTGTCAGATCGAGCGGCTCATCTTGGCACCAGGCCTTGCGGCTGTCTAAATCCATCCGCACTGCTCCCGATGTTCGAATGTTTTTGGCTTCATCCTTTTCATCAGGATCTGGATTGCAGCGGCGCAGGACCGCCTTGATGCGGGCAACCATTTCCATCATGCCAAAAGGCTTGACCAGATAATCATCCGCGCCTTCTTCTAAAGCCTGGATTTTATCGTATTCCATTCCCTTGGCGGTGGTCATGATCACAGGAATTGTCCGCGTTTTCGAATCCGAACGCAGTTTTTTTAAAATCTTCATCCCATCCGTCTGGGGAAGCATGATATCCAATAAGATCAGGTCCGGGTGATGATCTTCCAAAGCACTCCAGAAACTAGAGGCTTCTTCAAATCCTTCACAGGTAAACCCTGTCGACTTCAAGGTGTAGATTAAAATATCCCGGATGTTCTGATCATCTTCTACCGACCAGATTTCACTCAATTTACTTACCGTGCCGACTCTTTCGGCTGTCCTTTCTGATTGACCTGTCAGATTCTTTTGAAGGATCCAATCAGGCCTATTATACAAATCGATGCTGAAAGCCTATCAAAGCAGACTGAAAAAAGAGCCGCCTGATCTGCACTCTCGTCTTGCAGGGCGGCTTTTGTTCAGGAATTAGTTTTGAGCAGATGCTGCAAGCGGCAATGGCAGGCCTGAGCTTTTCTGCCAGGATTCTTCGTCGGCTAAACGCAGGCAGCGCTGGGCGATGCGCTCATAGCAGTCTGCTGCTTCAAACAACAGCCAAGCCGTCTGCGATTGATCTTTGCCGGCATCATTTTCAATATAGTCATGACGGATTGCGGCTAAAATCTGACGGATGCCAAGGCAGTCTTTCCTGGTCTTTTCAAACTGCTTGTCACGTTCTGTTTTGGATCGGGAACGTAATTCTGCCTGCATATGAACTTCTTTTAAAGCATTCTCACAAAGCGAAGAAACTGTGTTGATTTCTTCAACCATTTTTTCATTGAGATCCTTTTGAGAAATCGATTCTTCGTTCATTCGACCGATGCGCATGCAGTCGGCAGCAATCTGGTGCAAGTCTCTAGCGGAGAACATCGCCCGCTGTAAAGCCCGGCGTTCGGATTCGTTAAGCATAGTGCTGTCGATTCCAGCGCAGTACCTTTTGACTTCCAGACAGGCTTTCAAAACTTCATTTCCCGTCCTGGCCAGCTTTTCCTGGTCGGCGTTGTCAATCAGGCAGGCTCGCGAATCGCTGATCAGTCCCGAGCAGTAATCACGGATCAATTCAAGTTCTTTTCCCAAGGCAGCCAACGCGGCATTAGGAATAGTCTGGAAGCGAGGGTCCAAAATCAATACAGTGTCGGCGGCTTTGTTTGCTCCATGCGTATGTGGAACCAAATAGGTGGACAGCTCCACAAGCTGCTTGCCAAATGGAAACAGAATTAAGGTTGCAAAAAGGTTAAATCCGGTATGGAAGATCGCCAGTCCGGATGAATTCACATGAGCAGTCATCATCGAAGGATAAAACATGAAGAAGACGGCTGCCAATACGCCCACAATCGCGGCACCGATCACGTTGAATTCTAAATGGATCATCGCTGCCCGTCTGGCATTTGTATCCCCGGAAACGGCGGATAAAACTGCAGTAATGCAAGTCCCGATATTCTGGCCTAGCGCAATGAATACAGCTGAGCCCCAGTTCACTGCACCGGCCATGGCCATCGTCTGCAAAATCCCCATCGAAGCAGACGAGGACTGAATAATCGCAGTGACGCCAGCGCCTGCCAAGATGCCAAGCAGTGGATTGGAACCTAGCGTTTCAAAAATCGTTTTAAAGATCGGCGCATCGACAAAAGGTTTGATCGAGCCGGACATATTGGATAAGCCGGTAAACAGCAGACCAAAACCAATCAAAATCTTGGCTCCATCTTTCAAACGACTGCTTTTGGCCATCATCTGCATACCGACTCCCACCAGAAGTAAAGCCGGAGCAATCATTTCTGGTTTTAAAAAGGATGCCCATTCCCCCATGGATACGATCCACGAAGTCATTGTCGTTCCAATATTGGCACCCATAATAACGCCGCAGGCTTGATAGAGCGACATCAAACCCGCATTGACAAACCCGACAACCATAACCGTAGTTGCGGAAGAAGACTGGATGACCGCAGTCACTAATGCACCAGCCAAAAGCCCCATTAAGGGATTATTGGTCAGGGCTTCTAAAAGCTTGCGGGTTTTATCCCCAGCAGCCTGCTGCAGGCCTTCGGCCATAATTTCCATTCCATATAGAAAAAGGCCGAGTCCGCCGAAAAATAACAATAAGGCTTTAATGGCCTCAAGATTCATAGTTGACCTCCTGCCAGGAGCAATAAAGTTTTTTGTTCACCATAAGAAGATTTCTGCAACTCCTCTAAGAATGTGCAGATCGACTGCAGGGATGACAATATGCAGCGTCCTTTTAAGCTTTGAATCGCTTGCAGCATCTGGAAACTGGATCCCTTGGTATGAAGCAAGCCATCAAAGAGATTTGCAGCTTCTTCCATTTGAGCTTGGGCAATTTTCCGGCTGCTTGCAGGCAGGGTCTGGCTTTGTTCCAAGTATAAGGAGCAGGCATTGTTCAAATAGAATAACGGCATCTGCTCATCCACCATCAAGCCGTCTACACTCATCCGCTGGCAGCGTTCGAGCTCAAGCTGGAAATAGGTGTTGAGTTTATGCTGGGCCGCCCGTCTCTGGCTTCCCTTTGCTGCTTTGGCACAGTCTTTTAAGATACTTGCCAGATCCAGACTGGCAATTTGCTCGCTGTGAAGCGCCAGCCGGTATAAACCTTCGAAAATTGTCCAGGAGACAAGAATTGTTCCTAGAATGATCAGCATCGTCATGTCAAAACCCTCCTGACAAGGAAAGCTTAAAGGAAGATGAACATTTGCTCTATCACGCTTTGGGAAAGGTTTTGTAAAGTTTGTGTAAAGCAAAAAACGATTTGACCTGGGATTTTCAAAGCATCCGCTTTCATTGTATTTTTAAGATGAGTAAAGCCGTTTTTAAGCTTTTGAATAGACAGCTTGGCAGTCGGTTTAAAACTTTGCAAAAGAAAAAACCTGTCTTCTGTAATCTAGACAGGTTAAACTTAAAGCGTTTCTAAAACATGTAAAAAAGAGGGCGGATCATCTTTGAGCTGCAAAGCATTGTGGGCGATCTGGGTGAAGTAGTCCATCGCTTCTAAAGGATAGCTGGAATGAGCCGTTTCGCCCGTCAGCATGATTGAATGAGCACCGCGCATTACAGCGTTGTAGACATCCGTTGCTTCCGCACGCGTCGGCGTGGGATGATGTTCCATGCTTTCTAACATCTGGGTCACAACCATATACGGCTTATGATGCTGGTGGCAGATCACTTCAATGTAGTTTTGAATAGCCGGCATCCACTCCAGGGTACAGGAGGCTGCCAAATCACCGCGGGCAATGACAATTTCATCGGCATAGGGCAGGATCTCTTCTAAATGGCGGACTCCTTCGATATTTTCGATCTTGGCCATCATCCAGCAGCCAGGAATATACTCTTCGACAATCGAGCGGATCTCCTGAATGTCTTCAGCGTTTTGAACAAAGGGGACCAGAACGCCGGTTACGCCTTTTTCTTTGGCTACTTTTAAATTCTCCAAATCCTTGGCATATAAAATAGGCAATGAAGAATCTTTATTGAGGATGTGCAGGCTCTTGCCCGGTTCAAACAAGCCATCATCCAGCACTTCTGCTCTCCAATACAAGCCGTCTTTTTCCAAAATATGAAGGGGGATATTCTCATCCCCAATGCGGATCATGTCGCCTGCCTCTAAGCAGACCAAAACATCCCCGCCGACTGGAAGCTGCTTGCCGACCAGAACAATATCGCCTTTTACCGCTTCAAAGGGTTCGAACTTGCCTAAACGGCGTTCGCGTCCCTGCAGGTCAATGACTAATTTGCATGATCTGCCGGTTTCTTCCATGGCCTTTTTTAAATTGTCCAGCCAGTCCTGGTTGTCCTCCAGTGAGCTGTGGGAAAGATTGAGCCGGATGCCGGTCATACCCATCTCCAGCATCTTTTTTAGAAGCTCTTGATCATGGCATGAAGGGCCAAAGGTGCCATAGATGTCCAGCTGGGAATTTTGAGTTCTCTCTTCCATCCTGTTTCTCCTCTCTAATGTATCAATCCATATGTTAGGCAAGGGTACCCCATCCAAATCGTTATACGGTTTGGGTAGCCAGGAATTGCCGACTTGCTGTTTGTTTCATGTATCCGCTGGCTCTTTCTACAAGAATCAGCTTTTTCATTGAAGCGCCATCTTTTATTTTTTGTCCCCAAAAGGTTTTTAAGGTAAACGCGCCCCGTTTTCTGCGTCCAGTAATAAAGCATTCCTGTCCTTCGAATTTGGCTTTATCAAAGAGACAGAAGCCACCAACCATATAGTCGGTTTGTTTGCTTTTACGTTTGTGTCCTTTAATGAAGTTGAATTTGTGAATCTGACGGTTATGCCTTCTGATTTTTTTGAGATACAGACATTGCTTTAACGGCTTAGCATTGAGATTGCCTGCAATGCAATACGCATCGTTGTAATGCTCTTTCGCCAGGTTCAGCTCAATTCGTTTGTTCTTGGTCAGGTAGCCATAGGTATTGATGACTTCAATATTGGGGTTGGCTTGTTTTAATCGTTCTAGCAGGGTCCAGCGCATGATGCCCATGAAAGCTGCATCTCGATACGGCTAGCCCGCTTAGGCAGCTTAAAATCTTCTGGACCTTTGATCTTTCCTGAGTTGATCTTGTCATGGTATTCGTTATGGCACGTTTCGCAAAGCGTAATCAGGTTGGAAGGCGAATTGCCGCCAGTCTTCCGGCTTTCAAGGTGATGAACATTTAAGATCGGATCTTTCTTTTTGCCATGGCAGTGCTGGCATTCGTGATTATCTCGAAACAAAACATATTCACGAACATTTCAAAATCCCTTTTGATCGCCGTTTTGATACTCAGTTCCAGAAATCCCTGGATTTTTTAATTTCTGCGTATCAAAAGAAGCTGTCTCCACAACAGTCCTGGTTACCGGAAGAATCTTTTGGGCTTCCTCAATGCAATGAAGATGAGTGTCAATCTTGTGTTCAACAGAAGGAGCAAGCCAGCCTTTGGGTTTGCTTTTCTTGCGGTTGTTAAATCTTGGGACCCGATATCTTGTCTTGCGGTTTCTTCTTGCCTTACGCGCTTCTCTTCTAGTAGAAATTAGCTCCGTAATGTCTGTCCTGTTCTGAACATCCCAGGCAAGAAGTTCTTTATCTTTGGTTGAAGCACTCAAACCAATCGGTTTGGAACCAGCGTCTACTCCAAAAGTGACGGGTTGTGTATATCTAGTTGAATCGTATAAAAGCTTGATGGTAAATGGATTTTCGAGTCTTACGCAATTGTAGTTTCTAACACTAATGACTATCTGAATTAGTTAACAAAAATAAAACTTATATTGATTGTAAATTTAATAACTTCCTCTGATGAAATTAACCTGGTCTTAGGTATAATTCATGAAAAGTTATCAGATTTGCAGCTTCTAATCAACGCAGATTAAGACTACTAATGTATAAAACGGTGTTTGCGTAAGACCCGATTTTTCTTTACCACTTTGGCTTTTCTTTCTTTTAAAAGATGGCGGACTTTGTCATGCCTTTGGGTAGGCATTAAAGGCTTGCCATCCATATCCAATCCATAAACCATATTCTTATCCTCGAAATAGGAATGCATCTTGGAAGCTGAAAAAGCCTTCCAGAGAAGTGTGTGAAGCATCAGCCTTCGCCAATGTGATAAGAGGTTTGTTGATCTGCACACTGCACCTGACCTCAGTGCTGGTTCATACAAATCCGCAGAGTCCAGGACTAGAGCTGAACATCCTGGAGTGCCTATTTCAACTTGTTTAAGGTTGATTCTCAAATCACGGAGTCAGTTAAGACTCAGGCTAGTCAATCAGGCTTGAAACAGATGCATGAAAGCTTCTTATTTCAAGCCCCATCCAAATTGCAAGGCAGTTTGGGTGGGGTCATTGACCTCGTCTTTGTTCGTTCAAGCGCAGGCTTTATGGTAAACCCAGGCTTTGCAGCTTGATGCAGTCCATCCTGCAGGGTGCGATCACCCTCCAAAACTGCAAAGCAGTCAAAAGATAGCCAATGACGAAACGAAGTCTATGATTTCTTTCTAACCGATTCTGTTTCCATCATATTGGTTTTTCGTCATTGAACCAGTGATTTTTTAGAAAAATGAAAAAATTCTTTTGTTCCGATTCAATTTACGGATCTATTTTGACCAGCCGCCTGCCAAAGAGCACGATGAAGCCTGGCCGAACACTTTGAAAAGCGGCCTTCGTTACATTTACGAAATGCATTGCGCAAATAATTGTGCAATATTCGCTAAAAAATGCAACAACAATCCTTTGTCAATCGCCACATTTCACCTTCATTCAACTCAATTTTTCAAATTCTGCCTTCCGGCTGCTGGTTTTAATCTCTCCATGTGATGTTTATTCTTAGAAGCCACAACCAAGTGATCTAGTTCTCTTTTAGTTCACTGTATCCGGTAGATTGCGGCATTTTTTGACCTGTTTTTTATGAAATCCGGCTTGTATGATGGAACCAGTAAAAATGAACGGACAGAAAAAAAGAGAGAGTTTCTGTGCTAGAAAGGAAGTTTGATGTCAAAAGTTATTTTTATCGATGTGGATGGCACACTTGTCGACTATGAAGGCAATATCCCAGAATCAGCCATCGCAGCCATTCGACAAGCGCGAAAAAACGGCCATCGGGTTTATATGTGCACGGGTCGTTCGCGCGCCGAAGTTTATCAGCCAATCTGGGATATCGGTCTGGACGGGCTGATCGGGGGCAACGGCAGCTATGTGGAAGACCATGAAGAAGTTGTCTTCCATCAGGTTCTGACAGAAGAGCAGATCCATAAAATCGTCGACTGGCTGCATGCGCGTCATCTGGAATTCTTTGTGGAGTGCAACAGTGGCTTGTATGCATCGGAACACTTTATGGAAGATGGTGTCGATGCAATGCGAATGTACTCCAAACGCAAACACAAACCGGGTGCAGACCAGATCACCGTTCGTGACTGCTTTCCTGAAATGATCGATGGCGAAAAAGATCTGTACCGTCCTGATACCAATAAAGTCAGCTACATCCTGTCAAGTTACCAAGACTATCTTGATGGATGCCGCGACTTCCCTGATTTGAAAAACGGAACCTGGGGCGGTAAAGGTGAAGAAGCTTTATTCGGCGATTTTGGAGTTCCGGAAATTGATAAAGGTGTTTCGATTCAAAAACTGCTCGATCATCTTGGTGCCAGTCTTGAAGATACCATTGCCTTTGGCGATGCAAAAGTCGATATTCCGATGTTCGAACTTTGCAGCACCAGTGTCTGTATGGGCAGTGGGGGCGACGAAGCCAAAGCGGCTGCTGATTATGTCACGACAGATGTTGATGATGACGGGATGTATAACGCCTTTGTCAAGCTCGGCCTGATCGAACCCATTGAAAAATACGAAAAGAAATAAGGCGGCTTCTTTTCAGCCTTGACGCCAGTTTTGATCCTCACATTTTAAGCTGCAGAGCAGTTCCTGAATGGAAAAGAGCTGCTCTGCTTTTTAATGACCCAGATCTTTACTGGATACGCATCCTTCTTTATCGGTGGCATTCGGCTATACCAAGCAAAATCGCCCAAAAGTCTGCCCCAATCCTAGGAAAGTGCTTTCAGGCTTTGAATTGGCAGAGATTTTTTGGAATTGCGTGTTTTTCTATGGGAAATGGCCTTTAAAGGTTGCATCTGACTTCCAGCAGGTACAATCTTTGTTAGGATTATTAGGTTTTCTCTGCTTTAACAAGGGCAGAACTTAAAATCCAAAGAAAACGGAGGGCCAAATGCAAGAACAGAAACCAATCCGTAAACGGAAGAAAAAAAGACGCCTGAGAAAACCAATCCGGATTTTTCTCTGGTGCATGGCTGGCAGCTTATGTCTCTATACCGCGAATTTAGGGGTAAAAGCACTCGGCGCGCCAGCCAGAACCAACCAGACGCAGACCATTGCCAAAACCAACGAACGCACTCTTTCCTCTTCTGAGCCGTCCGCTTCAGAAGATTCCAATACCATTGAAGACCATACATCCATTTCTGATTCTATCATCCATAACAGTCAGCCAAGCGATGATGTGGGCGCGGCAAAAGAACAATCAGATTCCAATGTCCAGGACAATCAGGATGAAAGCCAAGAGGAACAGTCCTCTGTGCAATCTTCCCCTGAATCCGCTTCAGCCGAGTCTTCATCCAGCGATCAAGACGTAGTGCAGGAAGCGAATGCTGCCACGATCGGGATCAACGATGCAGTGATTGATGCAGTTGTGATCAACAATGAACCTGCCTCGAATGAAAATGCGATGATCAATACCGAACCGAAGATTGAAACCATTGCGACCATTTTAGTCGACGCAGGGCATGGTGGAATCGATCCGGGCATGACTTTGAGTGATGAAAACGGCAATGTCACATATATGGAAAAAGATGTGACATTAAAAGCGGCACAGGAATTCAAAAACGCGATGGCGATGATCAATCCCGCCATCCGGGTGGAATTGACCCGTGACAGCGACACATCCACTTATACCGATATGGCCACCTACAGTGATGTCAATGAGCTGAACAACCGGATGGCGATGATCGGACAGACGGGAGCGAATTACTATTTATCGCTTCACTGCAATTCCGGCAACCCTAGCTTTTCCGGCGTTGACTTGTTCATCAAGCCAAACGATGAATTCTCCTCAACCCTGGCTGATCAGGTTTTCAGTGCTTTCGATGCGATTGGCTGGAGCGAATCCAAGCAGGTCACAACCGTTGACCAATATCCATTGCATGTTGTTACACTTTCTCCTGTTCCATCTATGCTTGTAGAAATGGGCTATATGACCAACGAAACGGATTTAGCCAAACTGCTGGATGATCAGCAGCGGAATACCTTGATGCAGCAATTGGCTGCTGCTTATTCTGAAATGATCCTTTCCCGACAGGCTCAATCATAATGACAACCATTCGACCTGTAAGGCCTGACGATCTCGGTGCATTGCATCGCATTCATCAGGCGACTTCATCCAACCCAAATAAAACGCCAGATCAATGGAATCTGGCGTTTATGAAATATGTAGATTATTATCCAGCTTTTGCACAAGAAACAAGTTTTGTCTTTTGCGACGACAGCGGTACTCCCCTTGGCTATATTCTTTGCGAAATTGATCCTGACTGCTTTATCGACCAATTTACCAAGGCCTATTCCAATCCAATGGAATCGATTCAAGCCGGATCCTGCAAACAGTTTTTAAAATCACAGGCTTTTTTAGAAACGTTTAAAGAGCTATACCCCGCTCATCTTCATATTGATATTCTGCCAACAGCGCAAAACATGCATATTGGCAGCAAATTGATGAAGCGGCTGATTGATGAACTCAAGGCTCGCCAAGTCAAAGGAATTGTCCTGGGCGTTTCGAAATCGAGAGATAATGCCATCTGCTTCTATCAAAAACATGGCTTTAAAATTTTGGCTCACTGAAAAATCCGGTGGGATTTGGGATTCTTGACTGTCGTATTGTATGACGCATCGATGATCTTCAGGAAAAAATATCCATCGTCATGATAGCCAAAAGCCTGTCGCCTTACAGT
>JADGIS010000073.1 GCA_015233825.1 Erysipelotrichaceae bacterium RD49 | reverse complement strand
CTTTCTGAAACCAAAAAAGTCATACTGTTATTTAAGGTGTTTGTCATTGTCGTGTCCTTTCTTTGTTTTCTGGTAATGACATTGTACAGGAATTAAAGACATTTGACATTCACCTGTCAGGTGAAAAGCACAATGGTCGGAAGCACGTTTCATAAAGGTGTTTCCGACCATTTTTAGATTTATATGAATTGTTCAGGTTAGAGATACTCAAATTTGTAATCACCCACTTTGTTTTTTATCAAAACAATTCAATGAAAGCCCATTTTTCCTTTCATCCTTTTCATACAGTCCTTTCATTCTCTGCTTGCCAGTGCCTATAAAAAAGCAGCAGATCTTCTGGATTATCAAGAAGATCTGCTGCCAAAAAGAACGGAAAGGGCAAGAAAATTCAATGTGGTTTGACGCTTGATTATTGAATCAAACATGAGAAATAGACGGGCGAGAATTATTTTCTTCCTGATTCTTTCAAAACAAAGTCGATCGCTCCGCTTGGATCGCGGGTCAGATTGATATACTGGGCACCTTTGGTTTTCACGACTTTGATGCCAAGTTTGTCGGCATCCGCTTTGATTTCGTCATAACGGGACTGCACCTGTGGAGAGAGAACCACCAGTTCAAAGTCTTTTAAAATATCCGTATGGGCGCCAAACGCTTCTGCTTTGGCCGACACCTCCAAGTTTTCAGCCTGGGCGCCTTTATTGACGGCATTGGCAAACATCGCCGATGTGCCTGCGCCTACACAAAGCACGAGGACTGAAAGCGGGCCATCCGTCTTGGAAGTATTGGCTGGACTTGGTTTTACACTGGCATTTGCATTTGAATCTTGTCTTCCAGCCTCATGGCCGACAGCTTTGGAAGGATTTGCACCTGCCGCGTGATCGACCAGACCGGCTTGCGTTAAGACAAATCGGGCTGCACCATCGGGGTCGCGAGTCAGGTTGATGTACTGGCTGCCTTTGGTTTTCACGACTTTGATGCCAAGTTTGTCAGCATCCGCTTTGATTTCGTCATAGCGGGACTGCACCTGCGGGGAGAGAACGACAAGCTGGAAGTCCTTTAAAATATCGGTATGGGCGCCAAAGGCTTCTGCTTTGGCATGGATGGGCAGATGGTTTTGATCGGCGCCTTTATTGACGGCATTGGCAAACATCGCTGAAGTGCCAGCCCCTACGCAAAGAACCAGGACATTGAGTTCTTGATCGTCAGGAAGATCGAGGGTCGTTTCCAGTTGGGACAGATCTTCAACCAGTTCATTGGCCTGTTCTTGTTCCAGCTCCATTTGGGCATGGCGCGCCGCCTCAGATTCGACAAGCGATTTGTCATAGGCTTTGGCAAACGGCAGGTAAATCATCGCATCGACCACAATCAGCACCACCGCCAAGACCAGGGAAAGCGGGGCCATGCCGGTTCCAAAAAACATGCCTAAAGGTCCAGGCATCGCCCACGGCATGACATAGATAAAGGAGTTCATCATCAAGACATCCACAAAGAATTTAAAGATGACGACATTGACCATCGGTGCCAGTAAGAAGGGCACGAAGAAATACGGATTCAAGACAATGGGTGCCCCAAAAAGCAGCGGTTCATTGACGCCAAAGCAGCACGGCACAACCGAGGCTTTGCCGACGGCTTTCATCTGCTGGGACTTGCAAAACCAGATCATCAAGAACGGGACGACCAGCGTGCAGCCCGTTCCGCCAAGACAGGCAATAAAGTTATTCATGCCGATCGTTAAGGAAAGGCCGGCGTGTTCCCCCGCTTCATACAAGCGCAGGTTGGCTTCAACATTGGCATATAAGGCCGCTGCGACCGCTGGTTCTACAATACTGGGTCCATGAATGCCCAAAAACCAGAACAAGGCCATTGCGCCGGCGATGATCATCAGACCAGGATAGCTGTCTGCGGCGCTGAAAAATGGTGAAAACAAGGCGATCATGCTTTCCGCAAAAGAAATGCCAAAGACGTTTTGCGAGATTGTATCGATCAAGACGCAGACCAGAACAGAGAAGGAAAAAGGAAAAACGTTTTTAAAGACGTTAGAAATGACGCCTGGCACTTCATCCGGCATTTTGATCGTAATATTTTTGATCGCACAGAATTTATACATATTGGCTGTAATGAAAGCCGAGATAAAGGAACAGAGTAATCCTTTAGTTCCTAAATAGGTCGTATCGATGCCGCCATCAATTTCTCTGACCGCAAGCATTAAAAAGCCTGTAATGGAAGCCAGCATCACCGAGACCACGTTCAGGCTTACGCCTGCAGGCAGTTTACGCTGGAGTGATTCCCCCAGAGAGCGGGCCGTTGTGGCGGCCACTAAAATCGCGACAATGCCCATCGACAGGTTGTAAACACGCCACAACCAAGAAGAAATGGCTGCCGGCAGGACGATGCCGAAGACTTCAGGCAGCGCCGCAAACAAAATAAAGATCGAGCTGAACAAGATTGCGGGCATCGCATTGAGAAAGCCATCGCGAATGGCCTGCAGATAAATATTGCTGGCCATTTTATCGAAGAAAGGACGGCCTTTTTCGATGGTATGGATAATTGTATTCATGATCAGCCTCTTCTATACAGTTCAATCAAATCGCCAATCAGATCACGAAGCAAAATCGTGGTCATCAAATGGTCCTGGCCATGGATGAAGATAAAGCCCATCTCCATGTCTTCGCCGCTTGCTTCCTGCTGGAGGATTTCGGTCTGGCTTTTGTGCGCCAGGTTGATGTTCTGGTCAGCATCCGCCAGAAGCGTATCGACATTGGCATAGTTGCCATTGCGTACTTCTTTTAAAAGTTCGAGCAGCGTCGAACGCGCATCACCAGAGTAGGCGACGATTTCAAAGCCAGTCATGGCCAGTTGTTCTTTATTCATATATTCTCCTTTTCAACTATCTTTCGATATTGTTTTCTCTTTTACAATCCGACCTGCCAGTCATCGTCTCAATCGGCCTTGCAGGAAATGGATCGTTGTCCGGTCTTCTGGGAGTTTCGTTCAAAAAGCTTGAAACCAAACCGGCATCATCCCGGTTTAGCGGCCTGTTTTTTCCAGGTATTCCTTTTGGTAAGCTTCAGATTCGGGATAGCTGTCACGAATTTCCTTGGTTCTCGCTAAGCCTTTGTACCAATACGCTGATTTTTTGGGATAGCGCTTCTGGTCGTCGAAATCGACGTAGAACAATCCGTACCGTTTGTTGTAGCCATTCGACCAGGAGAAGACATCCATCAGCGACCACAAGAAGTAGCCTTTGACATTGACGCCATCCTGAATCGCATCAGCTAAAGCACTAAGGTATTTCTTGACATAATCAATACGTGGTTCGTCATCGATCAAGCCGTTTTCAAAGGTGTCTTTATATCCCATCCCATTTTCGGTGATATAGATTTCCTTATAGTTTGGATAATCGGTTTTGATGCGCATCATCAAGTCGTACATGCCCTGGGGATAAATCAGCCAATCCCAGTCAGTCCGCTCAATTCCCTCTTTGTAGATCCGCTCGCCAATGCCTTTGACTTTGTAGGATCCCGTTCCTTTATCCCCCGTGCCATTGTGGTGGATGGCCGTTTCGCCATGGTAGTCTTTGACAAAATGGACCTGGTAGTGGTTGATGCCCAGATAATCATTGCGGTCCTTGGCCTTTTCCATTTCGGCAAAATCTGCTTCATCAAAACTGATTTCGAATCCATTTTCTTTGGAGATTTCATCCAGGGCACGCATTGTTTCGTCTGAATAACGGCCCAGATACGTTGCATCCAGTAAAAAACGGATACTCAATGCATCATCCAAGAAGGCGGCATGGACATCTTTGGGATCATCAGAAGCTGGATACTTGTTTTCCAGAGAGTGAACAACGCCGATTTTGCCGGCATACCCGCCATCTTTGAACAGGTTGACCACTTTGGCATGGGCCAGCATCATGTTGTGCAAGCACTGGATTGTTTTTTTCAGATCGTACTTGATGGTTCCTGGCGGGAACGTTCCAATCAGGTATTGGTTGGTTGCAACCGGATAGATTTCGTTGAAGGTGCTCCAGTTTTCCACTTCCTTGAACTCTTCAAAACAGAATCTGGCATAGTCGACGAACGCATCGATTGTTTTCGGATTGAGGAAGTCTCCTTCATCAAACAGTGCTTTTGGGGTATCAAAGTGATGGAGGGTAACGAAAACTTGAATCCCCCGTTTTTTGGCCTCGGCCAGGACATCGTGGTAGAACTGAACCCCTTTCCAGTTCACCTCGCCTGTTCCATTTGGGAAAATCCGGCTCCAGGCAATCGAGAGGCGGATTCCATTGAGGCCAAATTGTTCGCACAATTCAAGATCTACAGGGTATTGGTGGTAGAAGTCGCTGGCCGGCTCTCCCTTGAAGCGCCCTTGTCTTTCAAGAAATTCATCCCAAGCGACCGGGCCTTTGCCATCCAGGGCAGTTGCTCCCTCGCATTGGTACGCTGCGGTCGCGCCGCCAAAGATAAAATCTTCAGGCAGTGTTCTGATCATTGTTTACCTTCTTTCTTTCTCGTTTCAAGCTTTTAATTCTGTTCGAAGCTGAACTTTATAGTTTGAAACTATTTGTTTACGCTTAGAGAATACAAATTATCCAGACAATTGTCAACGTTATCAAACGATAAATTGTTTGAAATTTTTGGTAATTGTTTTCGACCGCTTGAAAAGGATGTTTGTTCCTGTTATAAAAAGATTGTGATAACCTGAAAGACGATGAATCCAACACAAACAAACAAGGAGAAAAATGATGCTCAAACACGAAAGACTGGAACGAATTGAAAAGCTTCTCCAAGAACAGAAGACCGTCCAGGTACAGGACATCATGTCCGAGCTTGGTGTTTCAGACATGACGGTGCGCCGGTATTTAGATGAATTGGAAAAAGAAGGCAAGCTGATGCGCGTACGCGGGGGCGCCCAGGCCGTTGATTATTCGATTGATCATGAGCTGACCCATGTTGAAAAATCCGTACTCCACATGGCACAAAAACTTGAAGCGGCCAAAGCTGCCGCCAGCCTGATCCAGGTGCATGACACCATCTATATTGGGCCAGGTACGACAATGGAACTCCTGGCCAGCCAGATCCAGACCTTTCCGATCCGGGTGATCACCAATTCTTTGCCTGTATTTGAAGTCATGCGCAAAAAAGATCCAGATTCCTGCATCCTGATTGGCGGGCGGTTTCGGCAGACCACCGGCTGTTTTACCGGCGTTTTAACCAATCTGGTTTTAGAAAAAATGAATGTGGCCATGGCCTTTATCTCCTGCAACGGGATTGTTTCTGACAAGATCACAACCTCCTCTTTAGAAGAGGGCGAAGTTCAGCGTATTGCCCTTGAGAATGCCAAACACCGGTTTTTAGTTGTCGATGAATCCAAATTCAATCGTGAAGACTTTTACACCTACTACAAGCTGTATCACTTCACGAGTCTGATTTGTGACAACCAGGTTTCACAACAGACCATCCAGCAGTTTTCACCCTATGTAAAAATACTCAAAGCCAAGGATCTATTGAACGAAATGGAGGATATACACGAAGATGATCAAAAGCGTGATCTTTGATTTTAACGGGACTTTGTTTCTCGATAACGACAAACACGTCAAAGCCTGGAGCCAGATCTCCCAGATTCTGCGCGGCCGGCCCATCACTGAACAAGAATTGCACGAAAAAATGAATGGCGTTAACAATGTTCAAATTGTCCGTTATCTCAACCACGGAAACGAAGAGCCCGCCTTAGAAGAAGAATATTCATTAAAAAAAGAAGCTTTGTACCGGCAGTTTTGCCAAGAAGACGTTGAAAATTTTCACTTGATCAAGGGGGCTGAAGCGCTTTTTGACGACTTAAAAGCCAGTCGCATTCCCTTTACGATTGCTTCTGCTTCGATCAAGCCCAATATTGATTTCTTTGTCGAAAGCTTTCATCTCGACAAATGGATTGACCCCGCTACGATCGTCTATGACGATGGCACCTATCCTGACAAAGAAGCCATGTTTAAAGAAGCGGCCAAACGGCTCCACCGCCCCATTGAAGAGTTCACGGTGATTGAAGATTCCTTTGCGGGGGTATCCAACGCGATCAAAGCCGGCGTGCAAGATATTCGTCTGCTCGATTCCGGCCATATTGCACCGGCACTTGGAGATATTCCCCAAATCCGCCAGGTTGTGGAAGATATGAGCGAAATTGAACGCTAGAAATCCATTCAAACAAAAGAAGAGATCCCCTCCAGGACGTTCGTGAAAGCTGCAGCTGCGAACGTCCTTTTTACACTTGGTTGGCTGGAGGAGCACCAGGAAGGCAGCCAACCGTATTCATTGCAAACAGCCATCATTGAGCAGCGATCCTGCATCAAACCTTGGATTCTTTCTTGTTGGATCGATTCAAGGGCGTTTTGAGCGATTTGGCCAACCGCGCAGTTCAAAAGACGGAATCCCTGAATGTCTCCACTTTTATAAATTACTTTAAAAAAGTTATTTACATTCGGTACCGCTTACAGTATGATAGACACATAAGTTAACTACTTTATAAAAGTAGAGGAGAAAAGAGAACATGAAACAACAAGTGATGACTGAACCAGGAAAAATTATTTTCCAGGAAGTCCCCGTCCCCGAAGTTGGTTCCAAGGACGTCAAAATCCGCGTCGAAAATATTGGAATCTGTGGATCTGATATCCACGTCTACCATGGTGAACATCCCTTCACTTCCTATCCAGTGACCCAGGGCCATGAAGTTTCCGGTGAAATTGTCGAAGTCGGAGAGGATGTAATGGATCTGAAACCCGGCCAGAAAGTGACCATCGAACCCCAGGTAACCTGCGGACACTGCCATCCTTGCCGCCATGGCAAATACAACCTTTGTGAAGAGCTGAAAGTGATGGGTTTCCAGACTACTGGAACCGCCTCAGAATACTTTGTCTGCGACCAAAAATACGTGACGCCAGTACCCGATGCAATGTCCTTTGAACAAGCCGCCATGGTCGAACCTTTAGCGGTTGCCGTTCATGGCGTCAAACAGATGGGCAGCGTCGAAGGATTGGATGTTGTCGTCATCGGTGCTGGTCCGATCGGCAACTTAGTGGCCCAGACGGCCAAGGGAATGGGAGCCCGCAAGGTCATGATTACCGATATCAGCGACACCCGTTTAGCTAAAGCCAAAGAATGCGGCATCGATATTTGTGTCAATACCCTGCACACTGACTTTAACGAAGCCCTGCTTGAAGCCTTCGGTCCGGATAAAGCCGATGTCATTTACGATTGTGCAGGGAATGATATCACTATGGGCCAGGCTATTGCCCACGCTCGTAAAGGCAGCGTGATCGTCCTGGTTGCCGTTTTTGCCAAAAAAGCCAATATCGATTTAGCGGTTGCCAATGACCACGAACTCGATCTCAAAAGCACAATGATGTATCGCCATGATGACTATGTCGATGCGATCCGGCTGGTCAACGAAGGCAAAGTCCAGCTTGAACCACTGATTTCCAGGAAATTTCCTTTTGAACAGTACCTGGATGCTTACCACTACATCGATGACAACCGTGAAACAACCATGAAGGTCATCATCGACGTTCAAAAATAAAATTGAGCGTTCAGCTCGTTTGGCTGCTTACAGCAGGCAGCTGGTCAGCTATCCAAACGGCATCCCTTCTTCCTTTTGTCATTCTGGCCGGAAAAAGAAGGCTGCCGGTTAGCAGCGTAAAAATAGAAAGCATAAAAAGTTCCATTCAATCTGTACCAATGCTCGAAAAAGAGAAAGTGCAAAATTCAAAGAGAAAAAAGAAACGGAAGGAAACGATCATGGCCTATGACGATGAAATGAGCGTTCAGGCGGCTGCCAATCCCGCGCTGGATGCCGATGATCTTGATTTTTCAAATTCTGAATCCCATACGGAATTAAAAGAAGTTCTGGCCAACGATTCAGGAAGCGGGCGAATTTCCTGGATCAGCCGTTTTGCCTATGGACTGGGGGATGCAGGATGCAATTTCAGCTGGATGTTTGTCAGTAATTTTCTGATGATCTTTTATACCGATGTGTTTGGCATTACGATGGGTGCCGTCTCCGCTTTGATGTTATTTTCAAGATTCTGGGATGCAATCAACGACCCGATTATCGGAGCGCTCTCTGATCGCACGACAACGAGGTGGGGAAAATACCGTCCATGGCTGCTTTTTGGAGCTCCGCTTTGTGCGCTGATGCTGGTGCTGGCCTTCTGGGCTCATCCCGATTGGAGCATGACGGCCAAAATTATCTATATGGGTGTTACCTATTGTCTTTTGGTGCTTGGCTATACCTGCGTCAACCTTCCCTATGGCACCTTATGCGGGGCAATGACGCAAAACATCGATGAGCGGGCTAAACTCAATACGTCAAGATCGGTCATGGCCATGATCGCCATTGGCCTCATCAACATCATTACCGTGCCGCTGCTGACATTCTTTTCCAAAAGCAGTCCCCAGCAGGGCTATCTGTCGATCGCAATTTTATATGGGCTGATCTTTACTGCCTGCTTGCTCGTCTGTTTTGGCTATACGCGTGAAACGGTCATTGCTAAAAAGCAGGAAAAATATCCTTTGAAGAGGCAGCTGCAGGCCGTCTTGCAAAACAAGCCGTATCTGCTGGCCTTAGCCGGCCAGGTACTATTTGGCTTTACGCTGTATGGGCGCAATGCCGATCTTCTGTACTACTTTACGTATGTTGAAGGAAACCAGTCCTTGTATACGGTGTATGCCCTCGTGACGATTGTGCCCAGCATTATCGGCGCCTGGTGCTTTCAGCCAGTCTACGCCCGCTTAGAAAATAAAGGACGGACTGCTGCCCTGTTTGCTTTGTTAACCGGCATTGCAACTGGCTTGCTTTATATGTTCTCAGCCGTCCAGACGCCAATTTGGTTTTTTGGCCTGGCTGGCTTGGCGCAGTTTTTCTTCTCAGGATTTAATACCGCCATTTATGCCATCATTCCCGATTGTGTTGAGTATGGTGAGTGGAAGACAGGCCTTAGAAACGATGGATTCCAATATGCTTTCATCTCGCTGGGCAACAAAGTTGGCATGGCATTGGGTACCGCGATGCTTGCCCTGTTGCTTGGCAAGGCCGGATATGTGGCCAACCAGGTTCAAAATCCAGCGGTCGTGTCGATCTTAAGAAGCTGCTTCAGCATCGTTCCCGCACTGTTCTGGCTGATTACAGCGATTGTATTGTTTTTCTATAAATTGAACAAAAAGAAGTACAACATGATTGTTGAAGAACTCAACACTTCAAAATCTGCTTAAGGTCCCCTGTTTTGCAACGCTGCCTGCTTTGGGCAGCGTTTTTCATTTGAACGCGGCCAACAAGAAGCAGTTTGTTCTGGTTTCTTTGGATTTCAGAGGATTGTCCTATACTATAGAGGTATTCTCGGCTTTACTAAAGGAATTCAATAAAGATGGCAAAAAAAGACAAACAATCCATTCAATCGCAAATCGCTCAATATCTTTACACGCACCAGAGCGCCACGAAAGCAGAACTGGCCCACAAGCTTGGCGTCAGCATGCCGACCATTCTTTCCAATGTCAGCACCATGATGGACCAGCAAATCCTGGTCCCGGCAGGTGAGCTGGATTCCACCGGCGGCCGAAAAGCGACCGCCCTGGCTTTGAATCCAGACTGGGCTGGGGCAGTGGGCATTTCCATCACCAAATCCAATCTCCAGTTTGTGCTGATGGACATTATGGGAAATCTTCTGGCTTCCCAAAAGATTGCTTACTCGTTTGATGGCTCCCGCCAGGCCCTGGAGTTTCTGGCCGACAAACTGGAATCTTTTCTAGCCGACCACCCCCATCATCCACCCTTGCTTGGCTGCGGCATTGCGCTGCCGGGAATCATTGAAAAAAAGAGCAGTGTTTTAACTCGTTCCCATGTTCTCAATCTTGAAAACTATTCCCTGCTTGGCTTTGAAAAAGCCATCAATATGAACCTGCTCTTTGAAAATGATGCCAATGCGGCTCTGCTTGCTGAGCGGCCTGGCAAAGAGGACACGTTGGTGTTCCTGTATTTAGGACGGACGGTTGGCGGGACACTGTTCAGCCAAGGACAGATTGTCGAAGGCGATCATTCCAGAGCGGGTGAGTTTGGCCATATGATCCTCTATCCCCATGGCAGGCAGTGCTATTGCGGCAAAAAAGGCTGTGCTGATCCGTATTGTTCAGTCAGTGGTTTGACCAGCGGCCAGAACAGCCAGCTTGAGCAGTTTATGAAAGAAGCAAAAGCTCATCCGGATTCTTCGCAAGCCAAAGCCTGGGACCAGCTGCTGGAAGATCTCGCCCTGCTATGTTCAAATCTGCGAATGGCTTTTGACCAGGATATTTTAATTGGCGGTCCGTTGAGCCCTTATTTAAAAGATGATCTTGAAACGCTTAAAGAAAAAATCCGGCCGCTCGACCTCTTCGAGCGAAATCCGGACTACTTGTTTGCCTCCAAAACAGATCATGCTGGTGCCGCCATTGGAGCTGCCGAACTTCTCTTTGTACAAAAAATCCGATCGTTATGATCGGATTTTTCAGTGAGCCTTTTTTGTACAGGGAAAATTGGAATTGGCTTCCAGCTGCTCTTGATCCGGCTTTCTATTCGGCTGACATCCATTTTGCGGCATCAAGACATAGCTTCATCGCTGTGATTTGAAGTGTGGTCAATGGGTTGAGCAGACAGATGGGCATGAGGTTCTCTGCCCTGCTGGCAGTCAGCCAAGAATTTTTCAATCCGGCTCCAATAGAATGCGGAATCTTTGCATGCGCTCTGGCAGTGCGCCGCCCCTTCAATCAAATAAGCATCGCTGAGCTTACTTCCAGCAGCGCGCACCACCTGGTCCAGATTGGAATAGGGAACAAAGTCATCCTCCCAGCCATGAAAGGCAAGCAGCGGATAGTCCATGTTGGCAAGCTTTGGGCGGACATCCAGATCTTTGAGCGAATAGTTGCAGATCCGCTGGCAAAGCCAGTTGGAAATCTCCAAAGTCGGGTGTTCGGGAACCTGCAAAACCTTGAGCAAGGAATGGTCCATCTGGTCGTATAAGCTGACATACCCGCAGTCTTCGATAATTCCCTTGATCCTTGGATCTTTGCGGTCGCTCAAGTTCATCACCGAAGCGGCTCCCATGGATACGCCATATAAAAAGACATCCAGGCTGGGATATTGTTCTTCCAGGTAGTCGAGCCATTGGACATGGTCCTCTCGTTCCAAAACCCCCATCCCCGTCCAGTTTCCATTGTGGTCGCCAAAGCCGCGGGAATGGTTCAGAAAAACCGAATAGCCCATTTCATAAAAGTGGATAGCCGGGTCGTAAACGCTGGTAAACGAATAATCCCCAAAGCCATGGCAGACATAGACCAGTCCTTTCGGCTTTGTATGTTCCAGCAGATAACCCTGCAGCCTATAGGGCTGCCCTTTTGGAAGACTCAATGGCCGGGCATTTTCCTGAATCCATTTGAGCGTCTTTTTGTCTTTGGTTTTCAGCTTTCGCTCATCAGCCAGTTCAATGATCCGGGCCGCCCCGAATTTGGCTTTTGTATTGAGGCCGATATACAAAATCAAGAAGCAATAGCCGAAAAGAATCAACCCATCGATCGCCAGCGTAGCAAGTCCCCATTTCCAGTTAATAAAAAGCAAAACCAACGGTACAAGAATCATTGCCGCTTCCAGAAAAGACCAGGTCCATCTGACTTTTACTTTCATTTTGTCATCCCCTTATATAACGATCCATATCGGATTGGATTTTTATACCTACCGGTTCTATCTTATCCCGTTCGTTTCAAATTCTCTTTGAATATGGGCAACCAATTGTGCAAAGCAATCCGAGCAACCAAGAAAAGGTGCCAAAGAAGAACCAAAAGGTATTTTCAACCCAGACATTCAAAACCGTGCAATGAAGAAGGTCAGTCAAAACAAAAAAGATCAGGCAGCCGCTCTGCCAATTGAAAGAGAATTGGTTGACAGAGCGGACTGGTTATTAAGCTTTGAAGATTTGTCATGGTTCCAGATACTGCAAAATTGGTTTTAAGTAAGCTGGATCCGTCCAATCACAGGATTGATTGCCAGCTTCCGCTAATGCTTTTTGCCACGTTTCCAATTCATTGTATGATTTTTTAGCCACAGATTTTTGCAGCAGCTTACACAGGGTCCGATCCACAAAAGACATCTTCTCCAGATCCCAGGCTCCCCGGCAGTAAAAACAGGGGATATTTTGTAAGGCGTCTTTCATATTGTGTTTAACAATTTCTTGAAATGCCGTTTTCTCAAAAGGCGAAGCACCGACACAAAAAACCACCAGTTTCTTGTCTTGCAAAACGTCCATATGCTTGCGCAAAAAAGAAAGTCCGGCAATGCCGGATGCATAAATGCCGCCGCCCAAAATTACCGTATCAAACACTTTGATCTGTTCAATATCGGCCTTTTTCGTTTCGACCATCGAAAAGCCGGTTTGATCGGCCAGCCACTTGGCATATTGTTTTGTAGCCCCATATTTGGATTGGTAAAGAATTACAGTTAGTAAATATTGCAACAATTGCAACATCACTTTTGAAGATGCGCCAGTACCCGAAAGTACTGGCTGGCTTCACGCCTACTGCTAGGCGTTTACTTACTTGATCTAAATGATCTTGCAAGGTACTTTTGGATTGTTATCCACGAGGTACGTTATAACGTACAGGAGAAACAAAAGCATTCTGGTCTAAGCATTGCTGATATAAGGGATCGGTCCATTGGTTGATAGACTGCATCCCCTTTTTTAAGATATTCAGGCTTCCGTTAAGATCGGCATTCATTAATTTTCCTGTCTGGCTTTTAAACAAGCCGCGCTTAATTCTATTTCCCACATAGGAGTTGTGATGACAGCATTCTTCGTTATCCAAAAAACTGCATTTGCTTGTATAGCTTTCTTCAATACAAATCACTCGAATGCCTTCCATCTGGCATTTATAGGTTAATTTATCAATAAAATCGTTAAACGGGATCTGCACAAAATTCTGATTATTTCTTTTGCCCATGTTTGTGTCTTGTTTCCATCCAGCATTGTGACCAATAATCACAGTGTCGATATCATTAGAAACGAATTGATTCACAAGATATCGGGATGCTTTATGCATATAATCAGCAATTCTGTTATTCCGTTTTAAATACATGCTTTTAATTCTGTCAGTGGTCTTTAGTCCATGATGAATTTTTTCATAGGACTTAGCAGCGGCAATCGCCTTGTTTGCTCTTTGGTTTACGGATTTTAAGTAACGTCCGTCAACCAAAACAGGATTCATTACGTTGGAGCTGCAGACGGCTAAATTATTTACTCCAAGATCAAGGGCAGCTATACGTTTTGGTTCTTCCTGCAAAACAGGCAGTTCTTCCTTATAACCAATTTCAATTACAAAAGTCCTGCCTTTAGGAACGATACGAACAAACTGAACCTGAGATGGATCAACATCCGTAGTAAGGTAAATATTTGTCTGGGATAGAAGGAC
>JADGIS010000072.1 GCA_015233825.1 Erysipelotrichaceae bacterium RD49 | reverse complement strand
TGTATGGATTGTTCGTCTCTGGTAAGACTCTTCCATCCTACGGGAGATCTTTTTTGTTTTCCATATTTCTTTTTTGACATATCAAATTCAGCCACCAACCCAATCCCACCAATTTTTTCAGAGACCCGAATTTTTTACAAATATCAATCGTCAGCCACTGGAAATCCTATCAATCGTCAGCCACTGGAAATCCCGCTCCTCCCCAAAATCAAAAAGCCAAAAACAGCTGCTCTTTGGAAACGAAAAGAGCAGCTGTTTTTGGCCTTACAGGATATCCAAATCAAAAACGGGGTTTGGTTCCTTTGCTTGAAAGCGGCCCAGGACCAAACCCCGTCAATATCAACTGTTTCGTTTTTATGCGGATTATTTGGTGATCGTGATTTCTGAAAGCTGCCTTTGGACTTCTTCAAGCCCCGCTCCCGCCTCCAGCAAGGCCGCTGCGGTGTAGGTGCCTTCAACAAGCGGGGCATTGGTCAGGATCAGCTTCTTATCGGTCATTTCCTCGACCATTTCCAGATTCATCCTGGCGCTGCCAAGATCATAAAATGCCAGGATCGTATCCGCATCCAGGTTTTCAACCACTTGAAAAATCTGGTCGAAGCTCGTGCCAATCCCGCCGCTTTCAAGGCCGCCTGCATAACCCGCTGGAACATCTTTTGCGATCTGGTCGATCAGCTCTTGCAGGCCCGCGACAATTCTGGTCGAGTGGGAAACGGCAAGAATGCCAACTTTATCCCTCATTTTTGATCCCTGCCTCAAGCATGGCTTCAAAGAGAAGTCCCGAAGAAGCTGCTCCTGGATCAATATGGCCAATGGAGCGCTCGCCAACATATGAGGCTCTGCCTTTCGTTGCCTTCATATCCTTGGTCTGGTCGACAAATTGTTGAATCAGCGCTGTGGAAAGCTTTTCCTGGCGATTAGCGGCAATGGCTTCACTCCATACATCGACCATCGTCTTTTCATTGGGGACTGCTTTGCCGCGTTTTTGGATCATATCCAATCCTGCCTGCAAAACATCGTCCAGGTTCTGGCCAGCAGCCAGGGCTTTCATCATCCCCATAAAGGCTGATCCATAAAGAGGGCCGGATGCGCCGCCGACTTTGGAAATCAGCTGCATGGATACGGCTTTAAAGACCTCAGCTGGATTTGCAAAATCCTTTCCATCCAGAGTTTCCATCACCGCTGCCATGCCTCTGGCCATATTGGTGCCGTGGTCACCATCGCCAATGGGCGTATCGAGCTCACTGAGATATTCTTTGCTGGCTTGAATTTTGTCGTTAAACAAACGCATCCATTCCATTGATTGTGCAGTATTCATAAAGACTTCGCTTCTTTCTAGGCTTCTCTTCGCTTTCCTCTGTTCTATTCGGGGATTCGGGCTTTTGGTTCGTTCGATTCTTTACCAGGCTGGCGTAAAAACCGGGGCTTTCAGTGCATCCAGCCAGGCTGGATCTTCCAAGCGCAGCAGGGTTAACGAAAGACCAGCCATATCGATGGACGTCATGTAATTGCCGATTTTCTTGAAGACGATATCCAAGCCTTGATCCTGAAGGATTTTGTGGACATCGCTGGCAAAAATATATTGTTCCATTAACGGAGTCGCACCCAGACCATTAATAAGCAGCGCGTATTGTTCGCCTGGCTTGGCCTCAAAGTCCGTCAGCAGCTTATCCGTCAGTTCTTTGGCCAGTTCTTTGGAGGGCTGCATCTTTTCGCGGCGGTAGCCTGGTTCACCATGGATGCCAACCCCGTATTCCATTTCGTCTTCATCCAGAACAAAGCCTGGCTTGCCAACTTCGGGCACCGTAGCGCCTGAAAGGGCAACCCCAATGGTCTTGATGTTTAAAACCAGCTTGTCGGCCAGTTCTTTAATTTCAGCAAGTGATTTTCCTTGTCTGGCGGCGTCGCCAAGAATCTTGTGGACCAGAATGGTTCCGGCTACGCCACGCCGTCCCTGGGTGTAAAGGCTGTCTTCTACAGCGATGTCATCGTCCACCACCACACTTTGAATCGGGATGTCCTCCATTTCCGCCAGCTCCTGGGCCATTTCAAAGTTCATGATATCTCCAGAATAATTCTTGATCACCATGAAGACGCCCTGGCCTTCATCGGCTGCCTTGATCGCTTCTAAAATCTGGTCTGGTGTCGGGGAAGTGAAAACAGCTCCGGCCACCGCGGCTGAAAGCATCCCTTCGCCAACAAAGCCCGCATGGCTGGGCTCATGTCCGCTTCCGCCGCCGGAAATCAGTCCGACTTTTCCACTCTTGGGTGCTTTGCGAACGACGACATTGAAGCCATCAAGCCGCTTGACTAGATCGCCATTCATGAAGGCGATCCCTTCCAGCATTTCGTCAACCACGTCTGCTGGATTGTTAATGATCTTTTTCATTTGTCCTCCAATCTCTTTTCTGCACGGCAGACATCTTAAAGATGAAGCCTCTTAAGAGTATTGTACAAAGTTTCCCAATCAATTGGATACGCTTTCATGCAATTTGCCCGCCCTCTTCAGACAGAGGCCGGCAGTTGACTGGTTTTCTCTTCTTTTCGTTTTTCAAACGGCTTTTGGGGAAAGTCTTCCAGCCTTTCATCGGGCAGCAACAGACCGTATACAATTTTTTCTTCCTGCTCGCTTTGCGTATGGTTTAAAAAACGCTGCCGGACTTGGTCATTGAGCAAGACGGCTGCCTGCTTTTGAAACCAGGGCTGGCATAACGGGGAGAAAATCATTTCCTGCCACAGTCCATCGCGAAGATCGACTTTGGAATAGTCAAAATTCTCGGGATCCAATAAAAAGTCAATCTGGCCAAGATGTCCCTTCCACTTTTCAAGGTGCGGGATTTGAATGGGGAGCTGGTGGAGAAACAAACGGACGAGTTCCCGCAGCCATGGTCTTAAAAACCGAGCCGGCTGGTCTTTTTGCTGGTCGAGCCACTGGAGCAGATGTTCAATCTGCTGGTCATTGAACGCAACAATTCCCGAACGAACCAAAGGCGTCAGCTGACGGGGGTCCAGCCCCTGCAGCAGATCATGAAGGCTGAATTGGATATGTTCTGCTTTGAACAGCGGATAATATCGTTCAACGGCTTCTGTTTTCTCTTCGGGCGTCTGCATCTTGTCGATCCGCTCTTTCAGGGCTGTTCGCGATTCAGGCGGATAGAACTCTGTAAGCAGGCTGACAAACTGGCTGAAACGGAGCGGGTCGATTTTTTGCAGGGCGCTTTGTGCTTTCGCATCGATCAGCCAGGCGGCCAGTTTTTTCAAACCTGGGTCAAACAAATGATGGGGATTGGTCATGACCGCTTTGCTTGCCGCGTAATACAGCGGATCAAATAAAGCCAGCTGGATGCGCTCACTGGACTTGTCCCGCATCAGGTCGATGAGCTTGTCCAGGGTCGCTGCCCGGCTCCAGGATGAAATCGGGGTGTGAAAACTGATCACAATCAAGAGATACAGCTGGCTTACCCACCCGGCAGGTGCATTTTTTTGGGTGGCAAGACTGCTGATCAGGTTCAGGGTTTTTCTGCTTAAATCCACTCCATTTTGAAAGCGCAGTGCTTCACAGCGGTAAGAGCCAAGTGTTTTTCTCAACCAGACAGGATCGCCAAATTTAACCAGCAAATCAAGGTCAACTTCACCAAGAGGATATAAAGCACCATTTTCCATCTGGCAGATGGCATCCGAATAAACAGACAGATCCTGGCGTGAAAGCGAAACCAGCGCCCGCAGGTAAGGGCGCAGATAATCGCGTGAATCCTTATCGTGATCGAGCGGAACCAGATTGGCTTTTAGAAAGTAGTAATAGTCATAGGCATATGACTGCAGAAGCCAGAAATGCTCCATGGCTTTTTGCGGATCGAACGCACTGGAAGCAGTGTCGAGGGCCGTATCCATCTGGTGAAGCAAAACTTCCATCTTATTGCGGTTCTGGCTTGGATATTCAAAAAGGTAGCGCAGAAAACGAAAAGAATAATCTTTCTGGATGGGCAGTGATCGAAAGATCGAATTGATTTCCTCTTCTTTTTCCTGGCACTGGCTGGTGTGTTTGTACCAGCCATAATAGGCTCGCACCTTATTCATCAACGTCTGCAGCGGATCGCGGACCACTTGGTTTTCGGCCTGCAAGGCGAGCTGTTTGCAGCTTTCAGGATCGAGCCAGCTGTAATACAGCTTTTCAAAAACCGTTCCCTGCTTCTCAATTTTCTTTTTCAAAGCCGTATAGTCATTGTCAATTTCCAGACGGAAAAGGGGATCTCGCCAGAAGGCAAACGGAGGCAGCCTTAAAATATCCACTTCCTCGTCCTGATCGCTGCAGACAATCTCTTCAATCCCGGTCTGCGAGAAAGTTTGTTCAATCAGCGGCGATTTTTGCAAAATGGTCTGCAGGTTTTCAAATTCCTGACGGTCCGTAATTTCCATGCGGCTAGAACGGATTCTGGCGTTGTGGTAATTGTAGGCACCAAGAAAATCTGGAATGGCAATCTTGCGGTAGGGAGCAAAATCGGCATACTTCTCGTTGAGAATTTCTTCTAACGTCAGCACCTTTTCTTCAAGGGAAGGCGTGGAAATGCTTTTGACAAAGGCGTACAGCTCTCTGCCGCGCGGATCGGTAATGGATGCGGGTGCTTCTTTGGTCAGCGCTTTGGGGATGTCATTGAGCGAAATGACCGTAATGCCTCTATTTTCCAGCCGCCTTTTTTCAAAGGAAACCGGAACCTTATCCGTAATCAAGAAATTGCGGACACTGCTTGGGGCATTGGCTGCTTTGCGAAAATAGTTGATCCAGCCGATGATCAGATTCAGGTTATAGTCATTGAGCCCATATCCTAAAAAGACAAAGGTATGGTTGATCAGCAAGGAGCGGATAAAAGCCGAAGTCAAAGGATGGGTATTTTCATATTCCAGATAATCCGCTTCTTTTAAAACAATCGATTTGGGATGGGTAAAATCGCCATGCATCTTGATGATGTAGCGGTCGCTTGGATAGCGAAGCAGATCCTCATCCTGCCGAATCACATCATACAAGCCGCGGTTGGAGGCTGTGGTATCTTCCAGCAAGGTATCGAAATTGGTTGTAATGATGTGATGCGGCATGATTTTAAAAATTTCTTCATCGATCGGATTGGGCTTTGCGTCTTTGAGGTGCAAAGCATTTTTTAAAAACTGGTAGTATTCATCCTGTCTGCCTGGGCTGAAGCTGTCGCTGAAGTAGTCCGGAATCCGCACGAAATCCGGCTGTAAAAAGACATAGCGATACCGGCAGTCGGCCTTGGGGCAGTCAGCCTTTCTGATTTTGCACTGGTGGCAGTTGTCATAGCCGATTTCAAGGGCAATTTTCTGGATCAGCTTATCCCAGGTTGGAATACCTGAATTAGCCGATACGCCCGCCCCGACAAATAAAACCAGCCGGTTAGCGCGCTGGGCTGCCCGGATTTCCCGAACGGCTTCTTTCCAAAGCTGTGATTGATTCATGATTTTGATCCACTCACTTTCTGTTCTCTGCTGCTGTCTGCTGCCTGAATCCTTTTCGCCTCATGCTTGGGGATGCAGATTCAAAAAAGAAAACCTGCCTTTCGGCTTTTTCGATTATGCCGCTTTGGCAGGTTCTGCTCAAACTCTCAACAATTAGTGTTCAATAGGTCCATTATAGTCTTCAATGCCGCCAAGGTTGGTCGTTTCAATGCCGCGCTTTTCCAGCTTGTGGCGTGCAAGCTCAGAGCGGCGCCCGCTGCGGCAGTACAATTGGCTTCCATCGGCAATCTCTGCCTGGTCGATCTGGTCAAGTGGAATATTGATGGCTCCTGGAAGATGACCCTGGGTAAATTCTTCCTTCGTCCGTACATCAATCAATGGCGTTTTGCCTGTTTTCACATTCTTCATGGGATGCCTCTCTCTTGATACTCTCTTGTTCTGCCTTGAATCGATTCGATAAAAAGATTGGATTTTCTGCTTTTATCCTAAAAAAACTCTTCCTTTTTACCACTCAAAAGCCCAATTCTCCCCTTCTCAACAGTCCTGGCTTTCCCAGCGAATTCAAAGAATTCTCTTCCCATTCCATCAGGCCCTATAGTCCATTTTCAGAGGTCTGGATGACTATAATGAAAAAGACTTAGCAGTCCCCTTATCCATTCGGCAAGTCCTGCTTTTCTTGAATCTGCCGCAAACTTTGCTGCTAAGAATCCAGTCAATCCAAAGGAGGATGTTATGAAAGATCAACTTGTTAAAGCCATGGCTCTCGATGGCAGAGTCAGATTTTATATTGACCGCACCACCGATCTGGTGCAGGAAGCTATGGACCGCTTCGATCTGCCCAATGGCAGCGGCGATGCCTTAGGCCGGGTGCTTTCCATCGCTTCGATTATGGGCAGCATGCTCAAAAGCGAGCAGGAGATGTTAACCATTAACATTTTAGGAACCGGACCATTAGGATCCATCGTGGTGGATGCCTACCCCAATGGCAATGTGCGCGGCTTTGTGGCCAATCCCAAACTTGCCCCTGAGGATGTCCATCTTCCTGTTTCCGAGCTGATCGGCCTGCCCGGAACGCTGATTGTCACTAAAGATTTACAGATGGAAGACAACTGGTCCGGTACAGTGGAACTGCAAAACGGCGAAATCGGCCAGGACTTTGCTTACTACTTTACGCTCAGCGAACAGACACCCACTGCCGTCAGCGTAGGGGTCAAGATCGACGAAAACGGCGTGGTTCAAGCCGCTGGCGCACTGGTTTTGCAAATGATGCCGGATGCAACCGATGCTGAAATCTCGATGTGCGAACATGTACTCTCTGGATTAAAGCCGATGACTGAACTGATTGAACACTATGATGACAGCTCGCTGGATTTACTGGCTGAAGATCTGTTTGAGGATACGGTCGTTCTCGAAAACAACCCCATCGCCTTTAAGTGCACCTGCTCCAAAGAAAAAACAGCCGGCTTGCTGCGCACGGTATCTCAAGGC
The DNA here is from genome assembly GCA_015233825.1 of Erysipelotrichaceae bacterium RD49. GTDB lineage: Bacteria > Bacillota_I > Bacilli_A > Erysipelotrichales > Erysipelotrichaceae > Allobaculum. The sequence goes on along the minus strand of JADGIS010000072.1, from coordinate 6,640 downwards.
CACCTCAAAGAAATGATCGAAGAAGACCATGGCGCGGATGTCACCTGCAATTTCTGCAATGAAACTTACCACTTTAGTGAAGATGAACTCAAAGAAATCCTTGCCGAAACCGAAAAGAACCTGGCAGAAACTGAGGAACTCGAAAGCCATGTCGCTGAAGATTCGCCAAATCCAGCTGCCTAGCCCGGTTGTCATCGCTCCAATGGCCGGAATCTCTACGCGGGCCTTTCGTACCGTGGCGCGCCAGTTTGGAGCCGGCCTGGTCTGCAATGAAATGGTCTCTGATAAGGCCCTGTATTACGATTCGACAAGGACCAGGCGGATGCTCAAATCGGATCCCAATGATCATCCCGTTTCCTTCCAGATCTTTGGCCATGATAAAGACACCATTTTAAATGCGGCCAGGATTTTAGATGAAGAAACGGACTGCGACATCATCGATTTCAATATGGGCTGCCCGGTCAATAAGGTCATCAAAGCCAAAGCCGGCAGCTATTTGATGAAAGATATCGACTACGCCTATGACCTGGTCAAAGACTTGGTCGCCAGCGTCAAAAAGCCTGTCACGGTCAAGATGCGGCTGGGGTTTGATGCCAATTCGATCAACTGTGTCGAAATGGCCAGAGCCATGGAAAAAGCCGGGGTCAGCGCCATTACGTTGCATGCCAGAACCCGCGCCCAGATGTATGAAGGCAAGGCGGACTGGAGCTGGATCAAGAAAGTCAAAGACGCTGTTTCCATTCCCGTCATCGGCAATGGCGATGTCACCAGTGTCGAAGATATGGTCCGGATGATGGAAGAAACCGGGTGCGATGGGGTCATGATCGGCCGCGGCATTGTCGGCAATCCCTTTTTGATCCAGGAATGCGTGGACTACTTTACCGGGGAACATCATACCTTTGATCTGGACCAGCGCTTTGCGGCGTGCAAACTGCATGCCAGACTGCTCTGTGAAGATCTCGATGAAAAAATCGCCTTATCCCAGATGCGCGGGCTTGCCAGCTGGTATTTAAAAGGGTTGCCCAAAAGCCACGAGTACAAAGACCGGCTTTCCAGGATCCAGACCTATAGCGAACTGGAAGCGATCCTGGATGAATACGAAAAACTGATCAAGAAGCACCAGACGGATCAAGCCAAAAAAGATGAGCACCCCCTGGCTGCTTCAGATCGCCATCTGCCTGACTTTGAGACGGGCTTTGCTTCAAAACAAGACCAGAAAGCGGATTTCAAAGGGAAAGCAGATCCCTGTTCGATCGAACAGTCTTCCGATCAAGAACCAGCCTGACGGCTGGTTCTTTTCGCTGCCTGCTTCAGGTTAAAATTTGACGGGCAAAATCTACTGGAAATGAGAAGCCTTTGAGTGCACAGCCTGCTTCTTTTTCAAGATAGCCTTTGACTTTTTGTTTTTGAAAGGGGATTGCAGCCGGCGATGGCCTCTTTAAGCTTTCTTTGGGCAGAACGGCAGAATGTGACCTGATAATATGAGATAATTAAAAATCTTAAATCATTTGTTTATGTATCCTCTTACAGCGACTTCAAATTCAATCTGGATATTGGGCCGACCAAAATTTTGTTATGTCCAACGGTCAATTTTCCCTTCTTGTTTCTTTTCATCTATCTGCTTTGAGATACAATAATATATGAAAAAAACAGATCAACAATCAGGAGGAAACCCATGGAAAAAATGGATCTTACCCCCTTTTTTCAAGGTCGGGAACTGAATGCCTATGAGTACTTTGGCTCTCACCCGGAAAAAGAAGGAGTTAGTTTTGTTGTCTACGCTCCCCACGCGCAGGCTGTTTCAGTCGTCGGCGACTTCAACGAGTGGGATGCCGAAAAAAATCCAATGGAAAAGGATTTTGAAGGTGTCTGGTCGGCACTGGTCCCGGAGGCCAAATTAGGACAGGCCTATAAATATAGAATCACCCAGCAAAATGGCAATGTTGTCGACAAAATCGACCCGTTTGCTTTCTTTGCAAAAGTCCGCCCCGAACACGATTCGATCATTACTGATTTAAGTTTTGATGGCTGGACTGATCAGCATTGGATGGAAACCCGCACCAAAGGGTTTGATAAACCCGTCTCGATCTATGAAATGAACGTTGGTTCCTGGCGTGACCGCAATATCCGTGTGGAGGAAATTGAAGGCGCCCCCGAACAGCATGAAGACGGCTTGTTCGTTCACTATGGCGATATCGTGGAGGAACTGATCGTTCACTGCAAAAAATACCACTTCTCCCACGTCGAAGTGATGCCGCTTTCCGAATTCCCGTTTGATGGTTCCTGGGGCTATCAGGTATCCGGATTCTTCTCTGTGACCAGCCGCTATGGCACGCCTATCGAATTGAAAGAATTTGTCAACCGCCTGCATGAAGCCGGCATTGGCGTCATTATGGACTTTGTTCCGGTTCACTTTGTAAAAGATGCCTATGCACTGGCTTATTTTGACGGGACTCCGCTTTATGAATATTCCAAACATGAAGACGCTGACTCAGAATGGGGTACAAGCAACTTCGACTTATGGAAAGAAAGCGTTCGTTCCTTCTTAATGTCCGCTGCTAATTACTGGCTTAAAGAATTCCACTTTGATGGCTTGCGCATGGATGCCATTTCCAATGCCATCTTCTGGAAGGGCAACAAGATGATGGGTGAAAACAAAGGCGCAACTGACTTTATCAAGCGCATGAACTTCACTCTCAACAAAGAATACAAAGGCAAAATCATGCTGATTGCCGAAGATTCCACCGACTTCCCCAACGTATGCAAGTCTACATTGGACGGCGGTCTTGGCTTTGACTACAAATGGGATCTGGGCTGGATGAACGATACCCTCAAATATCTCAAGCTCGACCCGATTTACCGCAAATGGCATCACAATGACGTGACCTTCTCGATGGCTTACTTCTACAGTGAACATTTCATTCTGCCATTAAGCCACGATGAAGTCGTTCATGGCAAAGCCACCATCGTCGACAAGATGTGGGGCAGCTATGATGACAAATTTGCCCAGGCTCGTGCCCTGTATACCTATATGTTTGGCCATCCAGGCAAAAAGCTCAACTTCATGGGCAACGAACTGGGTATGCTTCGCGAATGGGATGAAATGAAAGGCTGCGACTGGTTCTTGCGCAAGTATCCAATGCATGCTTCCTTCGAAAAATTCTTCCAGGACATGACGGGCATCTGCACAGAAAATGATGCTTTCTTCTATGGCTATGATCCAACCAACTTCCAGTGGATCAATGCCGATGATGCAGACCACAATACCTTCTCCTTCATGCGCAAGGGCTCTCAAGATACTTACATCTTTATCCTGAACTTCTCGACCAACCCCTACCAGCTCCAGTTTGGTGTTCCTTACGGCGGTACGTATGAAGAACTGCTCAATACGCAATGGGAAAAATACGGCGGCCGGATTTCCAATGACGATATCCAGAACGTTCGTGCCTTCCACTTGCCAAAGAACAACCAGCCATGGCGGATCAGTATCCAAGTACCTGCTTTAGGCGCAATGATCTTCCGCATTGCCAACCAAAAAGAAGCATAAGGTTTGGCAAGCTTCCAGCACAGATCTGAATTTGCTTGTTCAAAACCGGCCAGGTTTGATCTTTCCCTGGGCCTTCCGGTTTGCACAAACAGCGTTCAAGATTCACAATATCGATAGAACCAACAAAGACAGGGCCTTCCCTGTCTTTTTTCGAGGAAGCCGCTATGTCTCATTACTATCAAACGGATCCCAATCTGGATACCACTGAATTTCCGATTACTTTTGAAATTGACAACCGAACCTTTACACTGAATTCTTCTGCCGGCGTATTTTCCAAAGAAGGACTGGACACCGGCTCACGGATTCTGGTTGAAACCCTTTTAGAAAAAGCGAAGCCCGTCACGGATCTGCTTGATCTTGGCTGCGGCATTGGTGTCATTGGGCTGATTTTGGCCACTGCTTGGAACTGCCGCATCACCGGCATCGATCCCAACGGCCAGGCCTGCCATTTAGCCAGCAAAAACTATGCGAAGTACAATGTCCAGGCTACTGTTCTCGAGCAGGACCATCTTGATGACCAAGACTATCCCATGATCGTGCTGAACCCCCCGATCCGTACCGGCAAGCAGGTCATTTACTCCCTGTTTGAACAAAGTGCGGCCCATTTGCTTCCGGGCGGCAGCTTATGGATTGTCATCCGCAAACAGCATGGCGCACAAAGTGCGATGGATAAGCTCAGGGAACTGGGTCTGGAAACGAATCGCGTAACCAGAGATAAAGGATTCTGGGTCATTGAAGCCCGAAAACCAGAAGCCAGATAATCTCTTGCTATCCATAAAAAGTAAAAACTGTTTTCTTTCAAGACGGTTTAAAGAAATTCAAATCTATTCATCGATGAAGGCTGTTGCAAGGCAGCCTTTTCGTTTATCATTTAAAGCAGAAATTTAGGACATGGAGCGGGAATCCTCGGCCATTCAATGACCGAGTAGTTCACACATGAAGGTGAAAAATATGGTCACTCCAGAACAACTCCAAGCCATCAAACAAACCGTCGAAAAAGAATTCGGCCGCAAAGTCCTCGCCGTCTTTCCAGTCGGGTCTCGCACCATGGATCTGGTTCTGCCTGGTTCCGATCTAGATCTCGTGGTAGTTGTTGCCCCCTCGCTGCATGATCTTTTTGAAAGCAGCCAGTTTGCTGGAAAGCTGGAGGGCCAGGATGTGACCATCAAGGATGTCCGCAGTTTTGTCGAGATGCTCAAAAAGCAAAATCCAGGCGTGCTGAATATACTCAACAACGATGTCTATCTGCTGGATCCGGACTATTCCTTTTTGATGGACGAAATCTGGCGCGATTTCGATGTATTCAGGTGCACGATGTCGGCTTTGGCCACCGTTAAAACCGATCTCAAACGCGCTGGCGCAAAACCTGAAACAGCTGCTAAGTTTCTGGCCCGCTGCTGGTACAACCTGGATGTGGCCAAATACCTGCTTCAATTTGAAAAGTATCCAAGAGCGAAAGAACTGGAACATGCGGGGGCCTATATCCAGGTCAAGAAAGGAAATCTGGCTGCTCTCGGTCCTCTCTATGGAAAAGATCCAGCTGCTTCCATGCTGAAGGAGGCGGAAAACCTGATGGAAGAAGCCCTGAACAAAAAAAGCAGCCTGCGCCATGCTTCAGCTCTGGACACGTCCCGCATCGATTCCCTGCTGGAAAACAGCTTTAAGAAAACCCTGGGCGAGCTTTTTTGGGATGGTGGCCATGGCGCGATCGATATGGACTCTCCTGTTCAAGGGGATTGTGACTGGCCGCTTTGAAAGGCAGGCCTGGAAACTCAATTCCTTTTTGGCTTTTCGCCTTTTTCAGTTTTGCGGTAAAGTGAATGAGAACCATGCGAATCAAGAAAGGGATAGGTAAACCATATGCCCACTCGTTCCTACAAACCCGAAGACTACTTCTTAACTGAAGAAGAGCCCATCAAATATAAATACACAGCCTATCTCAAAGAGATGTTTGCCCAAAACTGGCTTTTATTGGCAGCATGGCTGGCGAGCGGACTGTTGATGGCCGTTTTATGCTGGATCTATGCCCAGCCCGCGGAGCTTGCCTTGTTGTATCTGGGGATCACGGCTTTTTTCATGGCGGTTTATCTTGGTTTTTATCTGCGAAGACTGCACGATGTCAAGCATTTGCTTGCCGGGGATGTCTTTGATCCCGAAAAATACCCCCGAGCGTTGCAGTCGTGTATCGAGAAGCTGGAAGAGCAAAATCAAAAGATGATTTCCGCTTCTTCAGCGGCCAAAAAAGAGCAGAGCGACTTGGAAAACTACTTCTCCCTGTGGGCTCACCAGATCAAGCTGCCGCTTGCGGCCATGGAACTTCAGCTGCAGCTCGAAACTCCCAATCGTGATGAATTGCTTCGCTGTGAGAAGCGGATTGCCAAAGACGTCGCCCAGGCGATGGTCTACGTCCGGTTGGAAGGCTCGGATTATCGCATTCAAAATGTAAATCTGGAAGCCGTCATCCGGCCGTTGATCCGCGAAAATGCTTCGACCTTTATCGCCCGCCATATCACAATCGACTGCGAATTCGCCAAAGGAGAAGTCTGCACCGACCGGAAATGGATTGGATATGTCATTGAGCAGCTGCTCTCCAATGCTTTAAAGTATGCCCCCGATTCTTCAACCATCACCATTTCCACCACCCACGATGCACTGACGATTCTCGATGAAGGCTGCGGTATTGCCGACCAGGATGTGCCGCGGATCTTTGAAAAAGGCTTTACCGGCAAAAACGGCCACAGTAACCTTACTGCTTCCAGCGGGTTTGGACTGTATTTATCCAAAGAAATCTGCACCCGGCTTGGCTGCGCACTCAAAGTTGAAAACCGCACCGATCTTCCAGACGGAAAAACAGGTGTAGTTGCCACCATCCAGTTTCCACCCGATCTGTACTTCAAAGACTAAACAAGCGCAATCGATTGTGTTTTTAACTGATTCCCAAAATTGAAACAAATGGTTATATATGCCGTCATAGTCGTGATAGAGCAATGATGAAAGACAAATTCACTTTCAACAAAAGAAGGTGACGTCCTAATCGCACTTAGCGATCTAGCTAAGAAACATTACCACTCAGGTGAAGCAGCAGGGAAAAAT
>JADGIS010000071.1 GCA_015233825.1 Erysipelotrichaceae bacterium RD49 | reverse complement strand
ATCAATTTGATTGGCTCAACAAAAACCAAAAAAGGATTAACCGTTCATTGTGATTTTGATTCGGCAAAGTACCCTGTGCAAATCAAATTGACAGATGAGCAAATCGAGACAATTAACATGTCCGAGTATGACGAATTAGGGCAATGGAACTATGTTATTTATCCCAATAAATCATCAAGCTATTTAGTGACTGCTCCTAAACTACTGATGAATCTGAACTTCTATGGCATTAACCTTTCCTTGCTTTCGCAGTTTATGCCGATTCAATACACGAAAGTCCGTGAAGGTGGATTGGAAAACAAACCGGAAGCACTGATCAAAGACCGTATCCGGAATACGATCGATGAATACGTCTTTGCAACCAACCAGCAGCTTTTATAATTCAGATCAATCCGGTCTTAGAGGGCCGGATTGTGAATAGCTGAAAAGAGAAGCTATACAAAAGGCAGAAAAATCACTTGAAAGGGATTTTTCCGCCTTTTATGTTTGTAAGAAAATGATATTGACTTGGCGATCTGTCGGAAAACAGAACGCTACTTGCAACTAGCTTATCCGGTTCAGACAAGGAAGATTCAGCAGGAAGAAACATCTTGAAAAGAAGCGGACGCTTGTTTGAGAAGTGGACGTCTGCTTCTTGAATGAGAGTTTGGCTTGATCAGATCTTTTTGATACGCCAGCCTGAGGGTTCCATCGTCCGTGTAAATATGCCCGCAATAGGAGAAGCCGTTTTGGAGAATCAGCTTTTGCATAATATGGTTATCGGGATGGGTATCGATCCGTAAAGAAACGGCTTGTGTCTGGCAAAAATCAAGAATTGTCTTAAAGATACCATGGGCTTTGCCTGAGGAAGCAATCTTATGGATAGCTCCATATTCAAGATCACTTTTCCAAGAGCCGTTTTCGATGAAGTCATAGGTAGGATCTGCTCCGAAAATCAAGGAGAAAACGCCGACAATCTGCTCGTTGTCAATGATGACATACGATTGGTGATGCTTCACATCGTAGATGATCGCATCCGTCAATGGCCGATTGTCTTTCCATTGATTGGGGTTGCCAGTTGCTTTCATAAAGCCTCTGGCATAAGCGTAGATTTCATGAATTGCAGGCAGATCGGCTGGGGTAGAATGACGAATTAACATGAGGGCTCCTCCTTTTCCAGTATTGAGTGAGGTACAAAATCGATTCTAGAACATTCCACGAAAAGAGACAGTCAAAGCCGAAAGAATGCCAAAAGAGGCTAAAAAAGCTTCTGAAAAAAGGATTGCGAAATCCCTTTCAGAAGCTTTTTAGGCATAGATATCAGTGGATTCGAATTACTCTTTTCCATCAAAGCAATAGGTGCAAAGCTTGCATTTTGGCAAGCCGATGGACTCAACCATATCATCCAGCCGGTGGTAGCGCAGGGAAGTGAAGTTCGAGCGCCGGCGGATTTCTTCGAGCATATTGGCGTAGCGCTCGCTGTCGGGATTGGCATATTCGGCTAGCACTTCCGGTGCGGGTTCGCCGCCTTCCAAATCCAAAATAACGCGGCGGGTGATCAAATCCAGATCTGAAGTCGATCTGGAAAAGTTCAAGAACTTGCAGCCATATAAAATCGGCGGGCAGGCTGGGCGGACATGGACTTCCTTGGCGCCTGAGTCATATAAGAATTTGGTTGTATTGCCAAGCTGGGTTCCTCGAACAATAGAGTCATCGATCAAAAGCAGCCGGCGGTCTTTGATCATTTCCTGGACCGGGATCAGCTTCATAGATGCCACGTGATCACGCTGCTTCTGGCTGACCGGCATGAAAGAACGCGGCCAGGTTGGTGTGTATTTGATAAAAGGCCTTGCATAGGGAATGCCGGTGGCATTGGAGTAGCCAATGGCATGGGCAATGCCCGAGTCTGGAACGCCAGCAACGCAATCGATGCAGCCTTTACATAAATTGTCGCGCTTAGCTAATAAGTTTCCACAGCGGTTTCGCATCTGTTCAACGTTGATGCCCTCATACGTGGAGGTAGGATAGCCGTAGTATACCCATAAAAACGAGCAGATTTTCATCTCTTCGCCGGGTTTTTTAAGCACCTGAACCTGGTCTGGCGTGATTTCAACGATTTCGCCAGGCCCGAGTTCGCCATAGGGCTTATAGCCAAGGTTTAAGAAAGAATGGCTTTCAAAGGCGCAGCAATAGCCATCGCCATCCTCTTTTTTACCCAGGACAATCGGTGTACGGCCAAATTTGTCACGTGCAGCGAGAATGCTGTGATCGGTGAGCAATAATAAGGAAAGGGATCCATCGACCACTTCCTGCAAATATTCAATTCCTTCTAAGAAGGATTCTTTTGTACAGATTAACGCTGCTGCCAGTTCCGTTGGGTTGACTTCACCGGTGCTCATTTCATAGAAATGATTCATCCCCGAATCAAAGCAGAGCTGCTTGAGTTCAGCAATATTATTGATTTTGCCAACGGTCGTGATCGCAAATGAACCTAAGCGGCCATGGATGAGCAGCGGCTGGGATTCATAGTCGGAAATGCAGCCAATTCCGATATTTCCGTCAAAATCATCCAGTTCACGGTCGAACTTCGAACGGAACGGCGTATTTTCGATGTTATGAATTGAACGGACAAATCCATTTTCGCCATGAACAGCCAGTCCCGCGCGGCGGGTTCCTAAATGCGAATGATAGTCAGTTCCAAAAAAAAGATCCAGAATGCAGCTGCTTTTTAAAGCGGCACCAAAAAAACCACTCATAGTTTTCCTCCTGTCATAGTTCCCTTGTATTTCAAAAATGTATCTGAATGAACGTCTCCGTCCAGAATCGTATTGTAACACCATGAAAAATTTCACAAAAAAATTCCCCAAAAAACAGGGAATCTCAGAGTAAATTGCAAGTAAAACGCAAGGAAAATGACTGAATTTAAAAATTCAATGGCAGACTTATGCCTTGGCGACTGGACCAGTGTAATTTTCAATTCCACCAATATCTACGGCAGAAATATTGCGTTTTGCCAGATCTTCTTTTGCCAGGTTGGCGTGATAGCCTGTTACACAATATAGATAAGATCCGGGTTTGACATTTGCGGTGGCCATTTCTGCAAGCGGGATATTGATCGCTCCAGGAATATGGCCTTCATCATACATCGCTTTCGGACGCACGTCGATCATTGGAATCTTGTCTGCTTTTGCCTTTGCTACATATTCATCAATTGTCATAAGGAAAAACCTTCTTTCTGTATCCATATTATAGAAATCAGCGCCATTCCCTTTAAGTGAATTGAACGATAATGATTTGAATACATCTCTAAAAGGTTGGGTTAATTGAGTGTATCGGATACAATTTCTGTCTTATCGTGCCAGAATACAGGAAAGACAAAAGCAATGCGAATCCGCTCAAAAACCAGTACCAGAACCAATCTTCAAGCCATGCGGATGTTTCTTGAGCGGATGAAGATCAGCTCTGCTTTAAAAACGTCAATGGAGAATAGGGTATGCGTTTATTTGTTGCAATCAAGCTGCCAAATATGGTAGACCAAAGCTTGCTGGATACAATGACTGAGTGGAAAGAGCATGGTGTAAGTGGAACCTGGACCAAGCCAGTCAATTTTCATATCACCCTGGCTTTTTTGGGAGAACAGCCAGAATCCAGTCTGCCCGTTATTACGAAGATCTTGCAGGAACTTCCTTTTCCGGCAATGAAACTGAAGACTGCCGGTACGGGCAATTTTAAAGATCTTTATTACGCCCGGATTACCAATCTGGAAAACGAAGAAAGCAAGCCTTTGATCAACTATGTGCACCAGCTTCGAAATGCGTTAATGGAAGCAGGCATTGCATTAGACCATCGGTTTAAAGCCCATGTTACCATCGCGAGAAGATTGAAAAATCCGAATCACTACGCGCTGCACATCCCAGCTCAGGTCTTTGATGTCAATCAAGTCTGCTTGTATCAATCTGTTTTAAGTCCCCAAGGACCTGCTTATACCATCCTGGCTCGCTTTCCCGCAGTTTCAAAATAGAAGGCCGGTGAATTTTCAATCTGCCTGAGCGCAAAATACCGCTTATCCATTTCCGTTTGCTGGAAATGGGTAAGCGGTATTTGTTGTTGATAGGCACAAAGCAGATCGGCAGGACAGCTTCAACCAGGGATCAGAATTTCAGCTTCATCAAGTGCGAAAGAGTTGTTTTTTTGAAGCTGGTCTTTCCATTTTATTGGATATCTTCCGGAAGCTGATACAGATAGTATTTCCAGCTGATCGTCTGGGATTCGGGGTTTTCATTGGACACAATGTATTGAGCCAGCAGATCAATTCCTTCCTCTACCTGGAAAGCACTGAGATTGTGGCTTTCAGGAAGTCCAGCAATCGCAGCAGAAGTGACCACGCCATTTTTGAGCTGGGCAGCCTGAGTCTGTTGCTGATCTGCCCAGATAAACCGGTCCCCATCGCTGCCAGCCCCATTCAATGGCTGAAATCCGCTGGCGTTTTCAACTGCCGTCAGGGACATGTCTCCATAATTGAGGGCATGCAATTCTTCTGAGCTGTCGGTCAGTGAGATTAAAGCATATTGGGAAAGAGGAATGAGAACGGATACCTGAGCACAGGGAATGCTTTGCAGGCTCTGACCGTCAAAGTAATTCAGTTTCGATGTCGAGAGATCAAAAAGGCCATTTTCATCTTGGGCATAAGAAGTAAAAACAAGGGGAGTGGATAAGTCATTGGCATGGGAGGCCACACCAATTTGGGCATTGTTGTCATCGCGGCTGTCCCATAAGATTTCACTGCTCAAATCGGGACGGATCCGATTGAGAGTGGCCCAGCGCAGATCCCTTTCCATTTGGGGATCATTTTCCATTGGGGATGCTAAAAAGCAGATCGAGCCATCAGGCTGCCAGAAAAGCGTAGTGGAATTCACCGTCGAAACTTGGGCTGACCAGGCTTCTTTGTCATTGATACGGATATGAAGATACCAGCCGTTGTCATCGGTCGTTTGATACGCTTCGTAGAGAACGCCATCTTTTTCAAAAAAGTCAACTACGGCTTCCTGGGCATCCAGGTCTATCTCTTTAAGAGTGCGCAAAGTGCGATTTGCCAAATCGTAAGCATACAGTGTCTTGGTTCGATAGATGAAGCCGGCAGCCCCTTCAAGATCGTTTGGAACGGTGGCTAGAAAATAAAGCGTCTTGTCCATCACATGGCAGTTCTGGATCATTTGACCAGGCTCAAGTGCCAGTTGATTGGTGATGGGAAGTTCTTCTAATGAAGAATTCATCGTAATTGTTTGCGGAATCGTCTTTTCTTCTTGCAAAGAGCCAGCCAGGCTGGAAGAAACAGAAGAAACGGCGTGGCTTTCTTGGGAGGTGCGATCAGAGGCGCAGCCAGCAAGGCTGCCCAAAGCGAGTGAGCAGACTAGTGCGTAAGTCATGGAACTCTTGGTTGGCATAAATTTCCCTTTCTGGTTTGATTTTAAAGCTACGGCTGTTACAAGAATGGAGTCATGTTTTAAAGGGCCTGTGTGAATAAACGATGTTTTTTTCATTATATCGGGTGAAAGGAAAGAAACTATAAATAAAAGTTAAACACTATATAAATCTTATAAAATGATCATCAATAAATAAATATAGTGCTGAGGATCGGTATCTTGCCTTGAATTTAAATCATCGCCGAATTAGTTTTCTTCCAATTCTTGATTCGCAGCAAAGACAGAATGGATTGTTCAGGGATCAGGCGGATGGGCAGAATCCAAAATAAATGAAGGTCTTGCAAAAATCCCTGGTCCGCCTCACAAAAGAATTGCCCTTGGCCGAACGCTTGGTCAAAAGCTGGTCGATCAAGCACAAGGTGGTTTAGTTTGCCTGGCCTAAGCTTGCACAATCGGACGCCCAGATAGGTGGTGTCAATTTTGCCACGGATTGCCCAGATTGCTCCAGCCAGCAAAAAAATCGCCAGCAGGCGCACGAATTTTGAATCTGTAAGTCTGCTTCTTGTTCTGGCAGAATTGGTCATCCAAATGTTAATGCTTTGAATTTCAACAGGGTATCCAGATCATCAAGGGATAGAATTTACTGCCTTTTTGGCAGAACGATCCTCAACGGATGCATTGAAGTATAATCTAAATAAGACTGAACGTCGTTGAAGATGGTTTTAGCAATGTTTATTCAATATTTAGAATTTCTTGCAAAAAATCCTATATTCGGCCGTTATCATTAAAAAACGGAGGTGATGTAATGAGATGTCCAAAGTGTGAATACGAAAACCCATCCGGCGTCCGCTATTGTGTAAAATGCGGATCGCAGATGATCCCTCCCATTCCACCCACCAACAGGCGCCCGTCAAAACCACGATCAACAGCGGCGCCCGCTGGCCATCGCGTTCTTTTCTTGGCTCTTTCAATCTTCTTGCTTTTAGGACTCGTGGTGCTGCTGGTTTTTATCCTGCTGCCTAGTCATTCTGGTGCGGTTCAAGTTGCGGAAGTTCCAGTTTTAAACGATGAAACGATGATGGAACCCGAAACACAAGAGCAGGCAACCACCAATAACAATCTGCCGGGCCGCGATTCTTCCAATTTTTCCGAATATGTAGATTTAAAAAAGCGAACTGTCAAAATTCCTGAATCAGAGCTGACTTTGACTTTCCCTGAATATTCAGACTATCTATTCGATTATGATCAGAACAACGGCCAGATGATTTTTGAAATCCATACTACGGATAACATGATCATTACGATCACCTCATCGCGCTTAAATGCCTTGCCTTTTACGAAAAGTGAAGCAGAATCCAGCGACAACCAGACGCTTTACCATACCATTCAAGGCGAAGAAACCGAGTATTACTATATTCTTCAGCCAAATTCTTCCATTGTGACCGGCACAATCATCGATTGTGAAAACAATCGCTCGACAAGCATCAACGTTGTCAGTCAGGCTCCTGTTTTTGAGACTGACAAGAAAGAGGATAAGGATCAAAAAGCCGCTCAAGGGGATGAAAAGGCTGCACAGAGCACGCCGGAGACTTTCAACATGGAAGATGGGCCAGCCGATGAAGACGAATCCGCTCAAGCCAAAGACGAGGCACAGTCTGGTTCGGATCAGGAATTATCTTCCAATGAGCGAGGCGTGATTATTGAAGGAAGTGAAGACGATTCCAAATCGGCCCCATCCGGCAGCCAATCTGAATCAACCTCAACCTTCAATCCCCGCACCCTTCAAAATGAGGCCTCTTTACGAGTGCTTGAAGAACTGCTGGCTTCCTCCGGCATCCAAAATTAGCTGACAAAGCCCTGGACGCTTATGAAAAGCAGAAAAGGGAAGGCAATTGATCGGATCTTTTTATTGCTTTGATTTTCGATTGAAATCCAACCAGAACCTGAAACATGGCTCTGGTTTTTTTTACGTGTTTCAAACAGTCGCCGGCTGAACTTTTGGTTCTATTGGCCGAAAGATTAAGGGATATAAAGGCAAAAAAGAATTGCAGTAAATAATTACTATATTGTGACCTGAACAAGCGCAGCCATGATGGCAATAGAAGAGTGAAAGAAGTGATTGTTCCTGGCTCAGGCCTGCTTTGATAAGAATAAAGGGAAGTTAAGAAATTGCAGCCTTATACTCATCTTATCTTAATACTCATAAAGAAATCAGGGTCTGATCCAGTCACGAAATCAGACTGGTAATTCAGCTTAGATAATATATTTAGATAATTATACAACCTTAATTGGACAATTATTGTCGCGGTATAGAAGAGAAATGAAAGGATAGTTGATTTGATAACATTGAATACATAATTAGATCATCTAATTTAAATAGGATTAGTTTCATAATAGGGTTCTTTTAAAAATGTATAAAAAAGATCGATTAATCGCTGGACAAAGATACTGTATAAGGATAGAATAAAGACAGAATTAAGGAGATCTAAAGAAACAAGCCATCCGAATTAAGAAAGCCTTATATACAGCGGCTGATGAATCGCTTGTCTTCCGATCTTCTCTATCCAGAATAAGAGAAAGCAAGATGCCGGAAAGAGCATCGAGGGAAATTATATGAAACACATCATCCAATCTAAAACATTAAAAAGAAATAAAGAAACTAAATTATTCCGTTTCGCTGCTATGGCCATGAGTTTATCGGCTGCCGCAATCGTTGGCTACGCCGTTATGAAACCAGCGCCGGCGACCGTTGAAGCCCATGCTTACACCAGTGAAAACAAAATCACAGTGGTTGCCAATGAACAGAAAGTCAGCAAAGCTCAAGCAGAGCAGTCCATTGAAACAGCAGACATGGACGATGAAGAGAAACCAGCTGAAACAAGCCAGACCCTCGTTCCAGCCCAACCGATCAGCTCACTGAGTGAAACCTACTTTGTTCCTTTCGATGAAGTCGAACCCACTCCAGCACCAGCTCCACAAGCTGCTTTTGTTCAGTCTTCTTTGATCGGCACGGATGGCATCTGGCATATTTCTTACGTACCGGCTTGGGGAGCCGCCTCCGCTCCGGAAGATGGATCAATCGGAATCTGGGCGGATGGATGGTTCATTGCTCATTCCGGCATGGTCAATGGCGACACCATCGCTGCCCTGCCTCAGTATGTAGAAGTTGATGGCCAGGTTTACACGCTGACCGATACCTGGGTTTCCGGTGACAGCGCGGATACCAGCGCCATTGCAAGAGCAAGAGCCAATCATGGTATCGTCTTCCAAACCTGCATTACTGAGACAACCAACCGCATGGTCCACTACGAACCCGTCAACTCTGCTGGTTATGACTACCATTTCACCGTCTATCCCTATACAACACAAGATGCTGTTGTATTCGGTTTCTAAAAACGAACGCCTGCATTCATTTCTTCCTTCTTTGAAATCCTCTGGTCCTTGGATCAGAGGATTTCTTTTGGCATGGATTCATAAGATGGAAACGATTGAGCTACGATAAGGATAAGCAGCTTTTTCTTCTTAAAATACCAGAAGAGAGAGAAAAGAATGGAAGTCAAAGACGAGAACAAAGTCAAAGATTTCTTGTCAATGGCTTTTAGAATAGCGAAGCCCATCGCTATCCTGTTTTTATACTTCAAGGGTGAAAAAACAGAAAGAGGATAAATACGTCAATGGATCAGAATACAAACAATCAAAAATTAGAGAAAACTTCACAAGATATTCTTTCAGCAGTTCGAAAGCAGCCTGATGGAGCCGCCAGTCCTGAGCCGCTTTTTCGTGGTCCGGGGGCTTTCATTGAAGGGGATGTGCGCTTTGGGCCAGATGTTTCGGTTTGGCACAATGCAGTGATTCGAACCGAATCGGACCCGATTACAATTGGTGAAGGATCCAATATTCAAGATGGCTGCATTCTGCATACGGACCCTGGCTATCCAATCCTTATTGGCAAGAATGTTACCATCGGTCATGGAGCAATTGTCCATGGAGCCGTGATTGAAGATGACTGCCTGGTTGGAATGGGAGCTGTTATCCTGAATGGGGCTCATATCAAAAAAGGATCTCTGGTTGGAGCCGGGGCGGTAGTTGGGGAAGGCAAAATAATCAACCCGGGCATGCTGGCCCTGGGTGTCCCGGCCAAAGAAATACGAAAGCTTACCCCTGAAGAACAAGAGCATTCAATCGAAAATGCCAAGCATTATGTAAACCAGGCCAGACACCGGATTGATCATCAATTCTAGCGGCCATCGGATTCGAGCTGGCCTATTTTCCAAAGTGGACATTCTTTAACCGGTCCGGACGAAAAAATGGTGGAAATGGTGATGTTTATTTTCTGGCAGCTTAGGAATTCTGATGCACGAATCTAGTCTTTGGAACTTTACTTTTGATCGGAAAATGGAAAGAATTTTCTGATCAATTTTAGAATTCTGGCAACAAAATGACAGGAATGCCAATCTGCCGGTTCGAAATGGTCAACCATGATAGGACATTTTGATATAATCAAACGGACACCCCTGCAAAATCGCAGTTGTCATCCTGGAGGAAAGAACGATGCTAGAAATTCGAAATGCAAAGCTTGAAGATCTTGATACAATCGCGCAGGTTGAAGAAGCCAGTTTTCCAGCTGAAGAAGCAGCGGACAAAAAGACATTGGAAGGACGCTTAAAAGTCTACCCAAATCATTTCTGGCTTCTGGAACGTGATGGGAAAATCGTGAGTATGGTTGATGGTCTTGTGAACAATAGCGATGAACTGCTCGATTCGTTCTATGCTGATCCATCTTTTCATGATGAAGATGGCAAATGGCAGATGTTGTTTGGCGTGGAAACGATTCCTGAATTTCGAAAACGCGGCTATGCTTCGATTTTGATGAAAGAAGTCATTAAAGACTGCATTGAGGACTCCCGCAAGGGAATTATTCTCAATACCAAGGCGGAGTATCTGCCGTTCTATGAGAATTTAGGGTTTAAGCAAGCTGGTGAGGCCCTTTCGGTTCACGGCGGCAAGCACTGGATCCGCATGATTTTAGACTTGGAAAACCGTCAATAAACCAGGGGCTATTTCCATACAAATGCAAGCAAGCGTGCCTTCAAGGGGTGCGCTTTTTGCATGGCGCAAAAGAAGGATGGACCAAAATGTAAAAGGATCCCTCAAGAAAGATCGAAAAGGCATTCACAAGTCTTGCAAAGTCAAGGCCAAAAGTCTCGGCTGGAGTCTGGAATGAAAGCCGCTACATCTCTTTGAAAAGCTGCTAAAGTGGGACGGTTTTCATCTTCCTTTAAACAATCCATTCGAAACGTACCCAAAAACTGTTAACCTTTCATGAATCGTCATTTTGATGACGGTTAAATTTGCTTATAATGACCTAAAAGGAAAAAAATATGTCATATTATCAGATTCTGAAGCAGAGGCGTCTTGATCTGAATCTGTCCATACAGGATCTTGCAATTCAGACAAGATTAAAGCCCGAATATATTCGAGCAATTGAAGAAAACAACTTAGATATTTTTTCGGACGATTTCTCCTATGTCCGATATTTTGTCCATGGGTACTGCGATGCGATTGGAGTCAACTGGAATCTGATCAAAGATGAAGTCGACGCCAATATCAACGCGTATGCCGCTGCCCGTGACCAAGCTTTGCACCAGGCGCAGCTCAAAATGATCCAATCCATGCCCTCAGTGACAGCTGCGAAAAAAACAACCCGCGCCAACCGCAAAAAGCGCAAGCGCCGCTCATTGCTCAGCAGTGCTGGCAAGCTTTCGCGCTCGATTTCCTGGGGCAACCAGAACCGGCTTTCCCGCTTGATCTTGATCTGCGCTATCTGCGTAGTGGGCGGCCTGGCTTTAGTCAGCTATCTCGGGCAGCAGCGGGCAGCCCGATCTTTGGAGCAGCAAAAAATTGCCCGCGCCAATGAACTCAAAGCCGAAGAAGAAACTACGCAGCGTTTAGCGGAAGACCGCAAAAGCCGGCAGGACGACAGTGCAGCCCCAGCCCAGACAGCTTTGCAGATTGCACCCACTTCGACCAAGGGTGTGTATGACATCAATGGCTTTAATCCGGCCAATTCGACGATTCATATTGATATCACCCCGGGCAATGAGCAGACGGTTACAATTCTTTGGAATGACACCCCGGCTTTTTCATCGCAGGTTAAATCATTGTTTGTCTATGATCTTAATGCCAAAGAAGACGGCACGATCACATTGGTCTTTGCCAATGAACAAGCCCAGAGCAAGGTCAAAATCGATGATCTGGAAATTCCTGCTGAATACTTGACGGCAAATGCCAATCATGAAATGAGAATCCAGTTCAATGTCCATTTCAACGGACCACTCACTGACCAGTCCAATGCTGCATCCAGCGAAGCGGCTGGACAGGCGGTTTCCAGCCAGCAAGCAGAAGATTCCAACACCCAGCCGGTTGTTCCTGCCGAAGACTATACGGATCCAGTCTATGAAGATCCAGGCTATATGGATCCTAATTCTGGATACCAGTATCCAGCAGCGGGCGGTTCAGACTATGCGGACTCGGTGGATACCGATCCCGGCTATACGGATCCGGTCCTGCCAGATCCTGGCTATACTGATCCCGTTGTGCCAGACCCAGGTACAGGCGAATTTCCAATGCCTGATCTAGGGGATGATGTCTATGTGGATGCGGATGGCAATCCGATTACCTGGTAAAGATGCTCTTTGAGCGTAAGTTGAGGAAATAAAAAATGAAAAAAATGAACTTACCCAATCAGCTGACGGTCTTGCGAATGATTATGGTTCCGATCGTCTGGGCTGCTTATTTATTGATTCCTAAAGACTGGATGGTGATCAATAAAGCAACCGGCCTTTCCATGCGCAATATCATCGTGCTGCTGTTGTTTGTGGTGGCTTCTCTGACGGATATGCTGGATGGCAAAATCGCCCGCAGCCGCAATCTGATTACCTCCTTTGGAAAATTTCTCGATCCGATTGCCGACAAAATGCTGGTGAACACCACCTTGATCTTATTGGTTTACGATCATGAAGCGGCCATCCTGCCGGTTTTATTGATGATCGCCCGCGATTTGGTTGTCGATGGGCTGCGCTTTTCCGCAGCCAGCCAGGGAGAAGTGGTTTCGGCCGGTTTTTCCGGCAAGCTGAAAACTGTTTTACAGATGGTGGCGATTCCATTGCTTTTGCTTTGCAACTTCCCATTCAACTATATCCACCTGCCCATTGCTCAGATTGCGCTTTGGGCAGCGGCCGTGGTTTCCCTGTATTCAGGATGGGTTTACTTTGACCAGTTAAAAGATTATGTTTTGGAGACAATGTAGTGAACCAGGAAAATCTGGTGAAGCTGATTGAGCTGGCTGGCCAAAAAGGCATTACAATTGGCAGCTGCGAAAGCTTTACCGCCGGACTTTTTTGTGCAGCGCTTGCGTCTGTTCCCGGGGCTTCTGCTGTTTTAAAAGGCGGCATGGTGACGTATTGCAACGAAATCAAGGCCACGCTAGCCCATATCAATCCTGTACTTCTCAAGCAAAAAGGGGCTGTCAGCCCTGAAGTCTGCGCCGAAATGGCTTTAAATGCCCGGGTACTGCTGGATGTGGACTATGGCGTTTCGTTTACCGGAAACGCAGGTCCAAGTGGACAGGATGGGGTTCCGGTTGGACTGTTCTATCTTGGCCTTTGCAAGCCCGATCAGACCATCACCTATCAATGCTTTTCGAGTCAGCCGCGTAATCTGCTTCGTGAAGAAGCGGTCGACCTCATGGTCGAGAAACTGCTTCAAGCCATCGAAAACGATGGCCAATTGGCGTTTTCATCGAAATCTTGAAGAATTGAAAAAAACAGTCCTCTCGAAAGGGACTGTTTTTTCATGGTTTTGTATATAGTGGTAGGAGGACCAAGCTGCTGGTCCGTCAGAACGGCTTTGAATAAATGTTAATAAATTCTAAAAAATATCTTAAAATACTGTAATGACACTGTCTCTTATACACATCT
>JADGIS010000070.1 GCA_015233825.1 Erysipelotrichaceae bacterium RD49 | reverse complement strand
TATCAGGATGTTTGATGGGACTACGGTATCTGCATCTGTTTCATGGAAGAAATTAAGAAGACTTGAGTCATCGAATGGATGGCTTATTGATAAACAAAAGGCAGCAGTATAAATATCGAACAGGAGGTGAGGGCGGCAATTCCTCCCCACAGCAAGCTATGGGGTTTCCTTGCCGCATTAGATGACGAAGAGCAGCTGGAAAGAAAGGCTGTTCTTCGTCTTGATAAACGAAAGGAAGGTTGATATGGAAAAACAAACAGTCGAGACGTTTGTCGATACCGAAAAGCAGACGTTCAATGTCACCGGGATGACGTGTGCGGCCTGCCAGGCGGCTGTCGAGCGGGCCGTTTCCAAACTGCCGGGTGTAAGCGAAGCGGATGTTTCGTTGCTTTCAGAAAACATGAAAGTTGAATATGACCCTGCAAAAGTGGATGCCGCCCAGATCATTTCAGCCGTTGAGTCGGCTGGCTATGATGCTTCGCTCAAAGACACGCATGTTGCCAATGCCGCCCAGGTCAATCAAAGCGAAGCCGCAAACGATTATGAGCAGCGCTCCAGGCGCATGCGCGATGAGATGGAGCACAAGAAAAAAGTGCTTTACAGCTCCTTGATTTTGCTGGCGATTTTAATGGTGTTCTCCATGCTTCCAATGATGGGCGTCTTCTCCTTCTTGATGTCCATGGAATGGATGATGGTCGATGGCATTATTCAGCTTTTCTTAGCCACCATCATCTTGTTTATCCAGCGGGATTTCTTTACGCATGGTTTTAAAACTTTGTTCCATGGCAATCCGAATATGGACACCCTGGTTGCTCTTGGTTCTTCTGTTTCCTTTGTCTATGGCTTTTACGGCCTTTTGATGATGGCCTATGGCTATGGCACGATGAACCATGAACTGATTCATTCGTCGATGGATGCCCTCTATTTTGAAGGCGCTGCGATGATCGTCACCCTGGTTTCACTGGGCAAATATCTGGAAGCGCGCTCGAAAACCAAGACCGGCGATGCTCTGGCCAAGCTGGTCAAGCTGGCCCCAAAAACGGCACTGGTCCAGCAGGCCAATGGTGAGTTTGTCGAAACGCCTGTGGATACGGTTCAGGCGGGTGCTTTAATTAAAATCGTTCCAGGTGCCACCATTCCAGTCGATGGTGTAGTTGTTTCCGGCACGGGTACGGTTGACCAGGCTGCCTTGACCGGTGAATCGATTCCGGTCGATAAAAAAGCGGGCGATGAAGTCATGTCGGCGACAACCAACTTAAATGGATCGTTTATTTTCAGGGCTACAAAAGTCGGCAATGATACCACGCTGTCCCAGATTATTTCCCTGGTGGATGAAGCCGGAAATTCCAAAGCGCCCATCGCCAGGCTGGCTGACCGCGTTTCGGGAATCTTTGTTCCCACCGTGCTGGTGCTGGCAGCCATTACGCTGGTTGGCTGGTTAATTGCTGGCCAGAGCTTTGGCTTTGCGCTCAACTGCGCCATTTCCGTGCTGGTGATCTCCTGCCCTTGCGCATTAGGTCTGGCCACTCCGCTTGCCATCATGGTGGCAACCGGCAAGGCCGCCCAAAACGGCATCCTGGTCAAATCGGCTTCTGCCTTGGAAGAGCTGGCCAAGATCAATACGGTTGTGCTCGATAAAACCGGCACCATCACCAAAGGCAAACCAGCCGTTGCCTCGATTACATTGTTTAACTCAGCTTTGAGTGAAAAGCAGTTTTTACAGTTGGCTGCTTCGGCTGAATCGGGTTCCGAACATCCGCTGGCCAAGGCCATTTTGGAAGAAGCCAAGGCACTCGATCTGGAGCTGCTGCCGGCCTCGAATTTTGAAGCCTTCGGCGGCCGCGGCCTCAAGGCAACCGTCAACGGCTTAACCATTACTGCCGGCAACCCTGCTTTTATGAAAGAGCAGGGCATTGGCATCAGTGCCTATATCACCCAGCGCGCTCAAAAAGCGGCTAAAGCTGGCGGCACTCCGCTTTATTTTGCGATGAATAATAAACTGACCGGCTTGATCAGCGTTGCCGACGAAATCCGTGAAACCTCGCGCCAGGCCATCTCCTTGCTTCGCAAAGAGGGCATTGAAGTCATCATGCTGACCGGCGACAATGCCCAGACAGCTAAAGCCATCGCTTCCAAGCTGGATCTGTCCGATGTGATTGCTGATGTTCTGCCAGCGGATAAAGAATCTGTCATCCGCAAACTGCAAAGTGAAGGCCGCAAGACGGCGATGGTGGGCGATGGCATCAATGATGCCCCTGCCTTGATGCGGGCCGATGTCGGCATTGCGATTGGCGCCGGTACGGATATTGCCATTGATGCAGCCGATATCGTCTTGATGAAAAACAACCTGATGGATGTTGTTACAGCCATTCAGTTATCCAAAGCGACTATCCGCAACATCAAGCAGAACCTGTTCTGGGCCTTCTTCTACAACTTGTGCGGTATTCCATTGGCCGCGGGCTTGTTCTATCCGGCACTTGGCTGGCTGCTCAATCCGATGTTTGGTTCGGCTGCCATGTCCTTCTCGTCGATTACTGTCTGTCTCAACGCCTTGCGCCTGCGGTTTTTCAAACCAGCGCATGCCCAAGTCCAAGAGTCTGAAAACAGTGTGGCTGAAGTCACCTTCGAAAGTCTTGAAGAGCCAGAAGAAACTTCGCCAGAAGCAGCAATCGAGATGCCCTCGACCAACCGCCGTACCGATGCCCCGCATCTGAATCGGGCTGCTGAGCCCAAGCATGGCCAGGCCGTCAAACCAATGAAGGATTCTGATGGAAACCAGATTCCAGCCAATCTGAAGAAAAAACCGCTGGTACTGTATTCGAAATCCAATCCGGTTCCTAACCCGGCCCCAGAAGTCACCCCGGCCGCATCCGAACCAAAGCTGCAGGAAAGTGCGTCGTACTTGGCAGATGCTGACCAGCCGGCCCGGGCGATTGCGATATTTTCTGTAGATGGCATGTCCTGCATGCATTGTGTCAACCACGTTTTAAGTGCCTTAAAAGGCCTGGATGGTGTCACCTATGCCAGGGTCACGCTGCATCCGGCCGCTGCTTATGTTGAAAGCATCAAGCCGATTGCGCGCGAGGCATTTGTCAAAGCTGTTACCGATGCTGGCTATGAAGTCGAAGTCGGCGACCAATGCACCCCATTGGATCTCAATCCGGATTCGTGCAAAGCAGAGATCGCTGTTTGGCGCAAGTTAGTCGAATCCATCAAAACCCCAGCCATCGCCTGGATTTGGGTTGATCTTGAAAAACACGTCCTGGAAGTCTGCGGTCAATCGGCCGTTGAGCTGGCTTCCATTGAAAAGGCATTATTTGATATGAACCATGAACCACAGAAAGGAGGGGAATCCATGATTTTAAAAATTTCTGGCATGTCCTGCGCCCATTGCAAAGCCCGCGTTGAAAAAGCGCTGTCGGCTGTGCCTGGTGTTGACGCCGTCAGAGTAGATCTGGACAAAGCCGAAGCGGTTGTTGAAGGCAAAGACCTCGATGCCAAAGCTTTAGCCCATGCTGTTACTGAAGCTGGATATGCAGTCAACGCGATCGAATAAGCAGAGTTTTCTACGCAGATCGAAAAGCTTTCTTCAACCCTGCACCGATCAATAGAATGAAGAGCAAGGATTGGAAAGGCTTCGCGTTTTAAGCGCCCAAACCATCAGGATGTCTGGATTGAATGGATATCCTGGTGGTTTTTGTTTGAAACGATTGAAAAGAAAAACCCCTTTTCGGATTTCATTTGAAAAGGGGCTTGACGAAAAGCAAAGAACAAAAGCCATGGAAGCTTTCCCGAATCAAGAAAACAAGAACAAGAAAAAAAGCTCCAGCAGCACGCTGCAGGCGCCGCAGGAGCGAAATCAAAAACGAGAAACGAATTCCCCTCAACGCTTGAAAGTCTGCGAAAACCGGCCCGAAAACGGGGCGTGTGGATCAAAAGCAAAGCCCGCAGGGGATTTTACTTTGGTAAGCAGGCCAAAAGGCTGGCGATTTTTTGGCGCGGATCTTCTTCATGATCGTCAATGGCTTCCAGAACTTCAACCGCCCGCTTTAAATCGTTTGCCGCTTTGTCAAAGCGCTGCAAGGAAATGAGGATTTCGGCTTCCTGGATCAGCAGCAAAGCCAGAATGCGGGTATTGTTGATCTTGCGTTCCAGAATTTTTTTGGGCTCACGCAAAGCCGCCAGCGCGCTTTTGGGCTCATTCATTGCCAGCAGCTCTTTAGCATCATTCATGCCATGACAAACGATTCGAAACTCGCGGGTATTGAAATCACGGATCATCAAGGTTCCCCACTTTTCCATTTTTTAGCCCAATGTTGGGTTTTATACCACGGATCGTTCTGGATTAGTCTTCATCTTTGAAAAAATCCGGATTGAACAGGACCACTTCCTGCTGGTTGAGAGAAGCAGGCACATCAATCAAACGCTGGTTGCTGGAACCGCAGAATTTCAAGGAGAGATCTTTGAGGGCCTCGACAAAGGGACCATCCACCAAAACATCGATGCTTTGAAGAATCGTGTCGGTATAGGGGGTATGCATCCGGCCGCCTTCCAGCAGATCCTGGTCGAGAATATAACCGGTATACATCCAGATATCCTTGCTAGGCAGCTGGCGGCGGATCATCGAGACGAGATTGGCTACCTCGCTTTGGTTGGCGATTTCAAAGGGATCACCGCCAAGGATGGTCAAGCCTTGAATATAAACAGGCCGCATGGCCTCAAAGATTTCTTTTTCGGTTTCTTTCGTATAAGGCTGACCATAGTCAAAATTCCAGGTTTCCGGCTGGAAGCAGCCTGGGCAATGGTTTGAGCAGCCCGAGACGAACAGGGAGACACGTACACCACTGCCATTGGCAATATCAAATTTCTTTAACTGTCCATAATTCATTTTGAGTTTATATCCTTTCTGTTCGCAATATTGCCATCATAGGCACAAAGCGCACCGAAAGCAATCCTGATCGTATACAGATACCTGTGAAGTTTTTTACAGATGAAATTTGAACAGGCTTTCGAAGCCGGCGGCCTGACACGGCCTGGAAGAACAGCTCATAAAGTGGCCAAAAATGGATGGATGTCTAAAATCAGCTTTTTATTTCTTACAAAATCAGAAGGTCAACTCTTAAAAATATGCTGGTTTTGTAATAAGATATCTTATTTCATCTAAATTAAACTATATAAAGGATGATATAAATCGATTCAAAAAATAAAGAAGGATCTAGATTTGAAAACTAGGTGGAATTCTTACTTCCATTCTGCTATAAAGGAAAAAGAGTACCCGCAGCCTGTTTTCAGCCAGATTAGAAAGGAGGGAAGAAAATGTACCGCATTTACAATCTCAAAAGTAGTGAAAACGTAGAAGTCAGTGCTGAACTCGGCCCATTTACGGTCATTACCCATCTTCGAAACTTAGCCCAGTCTCAGGATCATCCCGGCGCCGTTCTGGAGTCCTATTTTTCAGGGCTTTTGATGGAACGCAAGCGCCAGCTGATCTGCCAGCTGAACCAGTCCGCCGTTTTGGTTGCGGCGGGGATGATGCAGTGGATGGTCGGAGAGTGCAAGATGGTTTCTGATGCCAACGGCTTATTCGGTTATCTGGGAAAGCAGCTGCGCGGCAAGATGACTGGACAGGAATGTGCAGCACCAAAGTATTCGGGCAGCGGCACCCTGGTCTTAGAGCCGATCAATGACGATATCATGCTGGTCAATCTGCAGGATTGGCAGGAGGGGATCGTCATTGAAAAAGGCCTGTTTTTGGCCTGCAGTGCAGATGTCCAGCAGTCCACTGTCATGAGAAGCAATGTCTCATCGACCGCTCTGGGCAATGAAGGCATGTTTTCCATGGCGCTCAAAGGGGAAGGGTTTGCAGCGTTGCGCACGCCTTGTCCCAAAGAGACGCTGGTTCTTATCGAATTGGAAGACGACGTATTGAAAGTTGACGGTGATTTTGCGATTGCCTGGTCGAGCACTTTGGAGTTTACAGTTGAAAATTCAGGCCAGACTGTTGTTTCAACTGCCCTTTCGAAAGAAGGCTTTGTCAACACCTTTAAAGGGACAGGGAAAATCTTATTAGCACCGTACTTGTCGTTTGATACAAAGGAAGTAGAAAAAAGTTCGAATAACGCATAAAACTCCAGAAACTCCGGACTTTTAAGTAATGGATTTGAGAGTATCTGTTGTCGATTGGCCATTTTCTAACTAGAATAAGAACGGCGGAATATTTATTGCAACAGGAATTTGATTCTTACAAGGGGGACAAAAGAGTACAATGAAAGAGACCGGTCTAACCAAGCGGGAAACACAGATTATGAACGTCTTATGGCAGAGCGACCAGCCGCTCTCCGCATTTGACATTCTGACAGCATCACCGGATCTGAGCAGAAACACAATTCAGATCGTGCTGAAGAAACTGCAGACAATTGGATTTATTGAAGTAGCGGGTTTTGGCTACCATAAAAACGCGCTCACCAGAACGTTCCGTCCAATCATCTCCCAGACAGAGTACATGGGAGAAACCCTGGCTCGTTCTACATCCTTAGAAATTACCAAGTCTTTCATCCAGTCCGTGGATGATTGCCAGACATTGGATGAATTAGAAGAGCTGATTCAAACAAAACGCCAGGAACTTGGCTGCTAATTTCCCGAATACCAAAAAAAGACAGATCTGTGGGGGTCTGCCTTTTTTCATTTTCTTTTAAAGACGATGCGGTAGAGTTGAAAAGGCAAAGTTTTAGTGGTCATAGAGGATAACAGGGAAAATGAAGTTTTCCCAGCCGCTCGATGGAATGCCCTGGCAGGATAAGAATCCATGGCGGCTTCTGTCATGGATTCAAGCCGATACAAGAACCCGTTCTTTGCGCAGCTCGTATAAAAACTTGTAAAAACTTGCTTTCGAGCTTTTTCAAATTGCCCTTGATGGAAATTCAATTGCATACGGCCTTAAAGAAATGAGCCGGATCTGATAAGGTTGACCATGTTTCATAAACGATTATTGTGCGGACAGAATTACAGAGAATAATGATGATGACCAAAATTCACAAATGCGATAGACTTTGAGTATCCTTGCCTACAAGGAACTGCCAATGGATGGTTTGGATAAGCCGGGCAGACAGCCATTAAAGTTAGCTGGAATCGAAAGGCAGGCTCAACCATTCAAACAGGAAAATAGGTATGAAAGCCCCAACATTCCCTCAAGAAGGTCAATTTCGATAGAAGATTTATCCTTTAAGAGATTTGTTTTGAATTTTGTTAACTATTTCGCTACACTGTACGCCTATATACCTATGCGGATTGAATATCTATTTTATTCGGCTGGTATATTCATAGAAATTGTATTTGATTAACAATTATCGAAAAAACAAAAAAATCCTGAAACAGGCCCCTTGCTCCTACCGGCCGCCAAGCGCACAGAAGCAAGGAGAGTACCGGCCTGATTTCAGGAAATGGTGTGACCAATGACAAAAGCACAAGGACCCAATTCCGTGTAACCAGCATGGAAATGCGCAAGCTTTCGTCAGCATCTCCAAGAGGGGAAGGATGCTCTCAGCCTTCTTGCAGGGATTCAGTTTGATGCTCATCAAGCGGGGAATCAGAGCATCAAACGACCTTGCTTACAGTGGTCATAGGCTGAGAACTCTATTATAGCGGGCCGTCCGTTCATAGAAAACTATTATCTGAAAGACCATAAGTAATGCTTTGTAAACAGTCCTAAAAACACAGTAAAAACACACAATAAGAATAGATTATGAACAAAAAAGATAGTGATAAACACGAAAAGGATGTACTTGATATCTTTGGTGAAGAACTAGAGAATGAACAAGATACCATCGAAGATCTTTTTGATCTGGATCTAGAGCAGCAGGATGATCAGTACACGGAAACCTATAAATACCCGTTTACCATAGGGGATGAACCGGTCGAAATGTACGTTCACCGCTTGTTCTATAATGATTCCAATATCTCCCTTGGAATCCATGCCGACATGACCATCCATCTTGAAGTCCCTGAAGATTATGATCTCGACCAAGTTGAGGACGTCATTGAACTGCTGCGTCCAAAAATCGAGGAGATTTACCAGCAGACGGTGATTGCCAATGACCGGGTCCTGACGATGTGGGTATTGCGCTCACTGGATGAAGCCCAGGGCGTTTTAATGTTTGGCGAGCTGTATTCGATTCACTACTTAGCCGGCGAGTGGTATAAGCCCTATTACCGCGTTTGGTTTGAAAACCAACAATGCTTGCTGACGATTCCTGATGGGCCGCTGGATGTGGAACGGGTGGTGCTGGCTGTGGCCAGGGAATTACAGGACCGTCTTGTTGTTGTCTTTGAAGGCTATCTCAATCAATACCTGACCCGATTTGAGGAACTGCCTGAAAAGATGCCCACTCTGGAATTCGATGATTACCAGCCCTATCCAGTGGCCACCGATGTCAATACTGGCCGGATCACGCTCAATTCAACGCTTTCCCAGTTTCCAGAAGGATATGTTGAATACTGCGCAGCCAGCGCCTTGTGTCGGCTGATCGATCTGGGCAACCAGGAGCTCCATGATGAATACATGGATAAGGCAATGCCTGACTGGCGCAAGTGGATCAACGAATTTCCGCCTGTTTAAGGAAAATTTCATTAAACAATGAGGACCGGCTTTCAGAGCCTGGATTCCAATTCAAGGATCACAGGCCTGGCTTGGTAACCAGGATCAGGATCTCAAACAATGTTTCAAAAAGATCGAAAAATTGAAAAGGCCGATGCAAGAACTCGATAGAATTCTTCGCATCGGCCTTTTTGCATTCACTCGGGATACGAGCACGGTGTGTTTTCTTGGCTCAAAAACAATTTGCGGACTGCGGGTTCTAATGTTGCGAAAAACGGCACATAAAAAGCTGGGTTTGATCAAATCCAGCTTCGAGCGCTATTTGTATAGATTATTTGCTTTTCTTCTTCTTGAAGGCGAGAACGCCAAATACTGCGAATGCGGCTAAGGCCACTGCAGCAACCACCAGCATGGTGCTCATACCGGATTCAGTGGCAGTATGGACATTGCTGGAAGAAGATGGCGAAGTAGAAGATTTCTTAACTGTAAACTTCGCGCTTAAATCTTTGGAGGAATTTCCAAGATCAACATTCATCAAAATCCGTTCAGACTGTTCTGTCGAGCCATCAATCGGGAAAACGAGCGTCACTTTGGAATCTGCTTTGATCTTATCCAGGTCTTCCTTACGGAAATCAACTGTGCAGACACTCATTGTGGAACCAGACATCTGGGTGTTAACCGTTGGGGATACAGCAGTTCCGTCTACGGTGATTGATGTTGGT
Organism: Erysipelotrichaceae bacterium RD49; assembly: GCA_015233825.1. GTDB lineage: Bacteria > Bacillota_I > Bacilli_A > Erysipelotrichales > Erysipelotrichaceae > Allobaculum. Next base: position 4,284 of record JADGIS010000070.1, on the reverse strand, counting down.
TTTCCAAGAGCAGTACCTTCAGTCTGGGTGAAAGTCAGATCTAATTTGTCAGGTCTGCCAGTCATAGCCAGATTTACAGTCCAAGTCTGCTTGGTGCTGTCATAATCATGAGAACCTTTGAAGGTTACGTTGGTAGTGTCACCAACTTCAGCTTTAATGTCCTTTTCGTAAGTATCTGATTTATAGTTTCCGCTTTCAGCAGTAACAGTCATCTTCGAAGTATCAAAGTTAGCTTCAGTTGCAAATGTAGCCTTGATCCAGTCACTGTTGCTCAGACCTTGTAGATCTTTATTTTTTACCTGGATCTGATAGCCGTTATTAATCTTCTTCAAAGTAGCTGCAGCTCCTTCGCCTGTTTCATTAGAAGCAGTCTCATTGGAAGAGGAGGAATCTGTAGCAGAGTCAGAAACCTGGGTGCTGTCACTCGTGGCTTCAGAGTTTTGATCAGCTGAAGCAGTTTCACCAGTCTGATCTTTAAGAACTTCAGTTGTACCAATGACCAGAGTGTTCAGTTTGGTCATCACGTTTGGAGTAGATGTGATATCGATTGTGGTATAAGCTTCCCCATCTGCAATCGAAGGACCAGAGGGTTGAACCCCAACTGTCCAAGTGTTCAGGTCTTTGTTGTAAACACCGGTAATGTTGTAAGCTGCTTCGTCTTTAACGGTAGCGGTATACAACTCTTTTCCTTTCAAACTGTTGGTTGAAGCATAGGCATAAACCATGGAGTTTGCTGCATCCTTTTTCGTGTTGAAGACAAATGTAATCTCATCATTCGTTGTACTCATATTGTTATTGAGCTGAGAATAGGGAATCTGGATGCGATACATCTTCAAGCCGTCCGGTAGAGTAATGTCTTTTAAACCAGGAATAGTGATGGTATCCTTCACGAAGGTTTTGAATACCCCTTCCGAAATAGCCTGATTACCAATTTTTATGCTCTGAAGACTTTCAAGTAAAGAACCATCTGGGGCAGCCCCAATCATCATGTATAGATCTTCATCACCAGCAAAGACTTTTTCTGGAACTTGAACGTTTAGCGTAAACCGATTAGTGGCCTGATCATAAGCGGAAGAGTATTTATAGGTTTCAAGGTCACCTAGATTTACTATCTGATTACGAATAACAGCTTCATTCTCAGTATTATGTCCATCAATATAAACTTTAGACTGTAGATCTAGTAAACGAGTAACGGGTTTATCTGTTTCAATACCATCTACATCAAAAGTGAGGATTAAATTATTATTTCCGTTGGTGGGCTTAAGGACGTCTTTTGAGATCAGAATTCTAAAACCTTTTCTTGATTCTCCGGCCTCATTTTCAAAGGAGGGAAACTCGGCCTCATCAGACTCCTCTACTTGTGCTGTTTCGTCTATAGAAGAAGCCTCTACAGAACTTAAATCAGATTTTGTATAACCAATATCATTCCCATTAAAAGTTACTTTTTTGATTGTAAGAGAAGGCATTCGCTCTCCTGATAGCCAGGAAATATCATAAGTCAGATTTCCAGGGAGTTCTTTATCAATAGTCAGTTGAGTAGTGAGTAGGTCAGTTTCTTCATCGTAAACAAATGGATTCTCTTTGTAGGTCACATACTCAGTAGCTTTAACCACTTCTTTAGGTACAGTAGTGGTATATAGACTATTACCTAGAGTGGTTTGAGTTGCAGAATAAGCACAGATTAAAGAGTCGGCTACAATTTTGTTTGTGTTAAAAACGACAGAAACGGCAGAGTTCTCGCTGTCCAAAGAGGCGAACATAGAATAGGGAATCTGAATTCGATACGTCTTTAAATTTTCTGGCAATTGAAAATTTGCGAGGCCAGGAATTTCAGTGGTGTCGTCCTTGATGTAATTTTTAAGAGCTTCTCCGTTAATAGTTTGGCTACCGATTTCTATGCTCTGAACGTCCTTTAATAAAGGATTAGCAGAGGCGGTTCCAACGATTAAAAATAGATCTTCATTGCCATTACGAACTCCCTCAGGAATCTGAACAATGAACTTGAATTGGTTAGAAGATTGATCATAACTAGAAGAGTAGACATAATTTTCTATATTTTGGACAACCTCTTCAGTGCCGGAAAGTGGATCTTCACTATTGGCAAAAACTGGAACTGTGTATACGCAAGTCCCCATGGCCAGAGCAGCTGCAAGGGAGACAAATTTCTTTGCAAGTTTCATATTCTAAATCCTTTCTGATGCTCTGAAATCATAAGCGGAAATTTACAACTTCCGCTTATTTCAGAACAAATAAAGTCAATCAAATCTATCTTAGGTTTTAGGGGTTGCCTTGTCAATTTGCGATCCGGGTATGGGTGGCAAGCTTGATGACCGAAAAATGAAGGAAACCTGGAAGAGTAAATTCTAAAAAGCTCCGGAAAACAGCCAGATATCGCTTCTTTTACCAGAAATGCAGCACAAATTCTTCAAAATAATTTCTGATGAAAATTAAATCTTTGAAAGATGACAAAGCCCTCATCTGCTTAGATCGGCCGGATTTGGGGGAGAAGCAGGCAGGTTAAGCAGATGAAGATTTGTTTGAAATCAATATTGTGCATTGAAGCATTGCTGGAGGCAGAAGTTTAAGTTTCTGTCTAGCGTGAGGGATTGGAGCTTTGCTCGGACGAGGTCTGGCTCGTGGATGAATCCGGGACGATTTCACTGGTTTCATGGGTTGAAGCGTAGAGACTGGCGGGTTTAGCCAGCTGGTCCAGCCACCAGGATCCGGCACATAGAACGATAACCACGGCTGCACTTAAAATGGAGACCAAGATTTCGGAAAGGGTAGTCTTGGCAAGAAGCAGCTGGAGAACAGCTTCTAAAGCACAGGCGGCCAAAACCAAAGCACAGATGCCGATCGCCTGGGCACTGGAAAGAAAATCTGCCTGGAGAATACGGTAAATGGAAATCAGGCAGGTTGTCGCGATCAGGGCAGTAAGGCTCCAGGAAACCAGCATGAAAGCGGGGGTCGACGAGCTGCTGGAATGATAGGGTTTCAAGAGTGGGTCCTCCTTAAACGAAGTAAAAAGATTATGTATCAGAATAATCCATGAACATGGATTCATGATACAGGAAACCGGAAGGACACGGCAGATATATTTTGAAAAAGAAAGGAAAAACTGCAAGAACAAGAATGGCTATCATCAAATGAGAGCGCATGAGAAAGCAATGACGATTCATGAAAGGGATTTGAACACCGTTCTGGTTCTGGATTTCGGGAAACTTTGAGCATCCGCCGGCAAGACAAAATTGACTTCTTCCATAATAAATGCAGGAATGACCAGATTGATAAAGGTCCTGTTTGCAACAAGGGGACCATATCTTATCCATTTCAAGAGAGGAACAATTCTATGTCAGAAATTCTCCATGAACTGCATGAAAGCGAACTGCAAGCTGAAGTTGATCACCACAAAAATGAAATCAACACCGAAAAAGAACTAATAGAGGAACACACTGAAAATCCAGGAACAAACTTCATCGAAAAAGAAATCCGCAAAGCTGAACTTCATCATGAAGAACATGTTTTAAAACATAACGAAAATGCTTTGGAAAAAGACGAAGACAAGCTCAACAAGATTGAAGGCAAGCCGGCAGGAAATGAAGATGCCTGCGCAAAGGCTGAAGAATTCAAGAAACTTGCTGACCAGGCCTGTGATGAAAAAGTCATCGACGAAGATCTGTTTGAAACACCAATCCAGCCTTTGAAATAAGGGTTGAAATTTTGAAATATAGAAGGATCGTGGCAAGATTGAGGACCTTCCAATCGTATTTCAAAACCATACAAGAAAAAATCATATAAGAATTGAAAAGACAGGACGGCTATTTGTCCTGTCTTTATTGCGTGAACGGTATGCGACTGCTAAACGGGATGGAAAGGCAGGGCTCTTCAGAATGCGATCCTGCCTAGGACCATGTCTCAGAGCGGCAGGACCAGATTTGATTACCTTTACATCACTGTTTTCTTTACGTTGAGTTTTGCATTTTTGGGGCAGACAGATTCATGGCTGAGAATTGAAGATTGAGAAGGCTATAAAGGCAGGGGTTCTGCCCTTTGGATAGGATATCCCATAATTAGGTACTACATTCTTTAGAGGCAGATCAAATTTACCGGTAAAATGAATTTCTATAAAGCGAAAAGAATAGAGAAAAGAATAGATTGATGCGCCCGATAAAAGTGCAAACCAGTACCTCATGTTCATCAAGCACAGACAAAGAGCCATTGCTCTAGCGAATTGATTTATTCCTATTTTTGCCTGTAAGTTGATTGGTATAATAGTATTGTACA
>JADGIS010000006.1 GCA_015233825.1 Erysipelotrichaceae bacterium RD49 | reverse complement strand
AGATGTGTATAAGAGACAGTTTATGCACCAGTCGCTTTCATCTCGGTCATTGAATGGCCGAGGATTCCCGCTCCATGTCCTAAAATCTGAAAAATCCCCGGACCGTCCGGGGATTTTGATCTGGTCGAAAACATCAGCTCCCGGCTATTCGTCAGTTCCATAGTGAAGATTCGGATCGATATGGCCGGTTTCATGATCGAATCCTTTTTCAAAATGCTGGTAGTCATTGCGCTCTTGCCAAACTCCACCCCAGGTAAAGCCATGCTTATTGAAAACTTGGACAGCCAGATCATTTTCATCCATCATGTACGGCCGCTTATTCTCTCGATCCACATAGTCAGCAGCAGTCGGTGGCAGAACCGTGATCTGATCGTTTTCGACAATGACCTGCGGATTGTAAAACGAGTTAAGATCTACAGCCAGGCCCAGGGAGTGCTCATGTTCCTGGTATTGGCCATTCTCATCAGTTGTAAAAGCTTGGGCGCGGGTAATATCGGCTTCCATGATGGCATTATCATCCTGGCCATATTCAACTGGAATTCGGATATGATCAATGGGATAGCCATCGGAATACAGCTCCCAGAAGATCTCCTCAATATCTGTACTGATCTTTTCATTGACAATCATCTCTCCTACGCACGTTCGATGATCAAAATTGTGGTAGAGGAGGCGGACCAATCGCAATTGGTCTGGAGCAATGAAGCTTTGATTAGACGCATAGACACTGTCCCCATAAGCCAGCAGCTGTTCTTCGCTCAGTTCAAGACTGTGGAAAGCAGCGCGAATCTGATCCGGATTGAGCAAGGAAACATCTACAACCGTATCCGCCGCAGCTTGCTCCATGGCAGCAATCTGGGCTTGTAAAGCTTCGCTAGTGGGGTCAGATCCTTCTGGCGCAGTCTGCAAGACCGCTGAAGAACGAGAGGAGGCGGCTGCGGACTCGAGACGGTCTGCTGGCCTTAATCCATTCGAACTTTGGCAGCCGCTGAATAAAAAGGCAGCCATAATCGCTGTTTCGAAAAGTACAAAACCAGATTGAAATGCCGATCGAGACGTAAAAACCGCTTTTCGAACAGGCTTGTAGAGGCTGTCGGGCTTTTGAGCAGGAATGGGCTGGGTATGTCCCTTAGAATTTGAATTTTTCATAAAACTCCTTATCCAATCGGAAGACATTCCCAAAGAAAAATGGGGGGTGTTTCTTCACGGATGTCTGTTTAAGCTATATCATCTCTTTTTAGCACTGAATATTGTACTCGTATTGCGGCATTGATTTGCGAGTGCATTAGACAAATGTTGCTAAATCAAAGAAATGAAAGAATTCTACTGCATTCCAGACAGGCACTCCAAAAAGGTAGACGAGTCCGCGTTCTTTTTAGACTGGACAGACGGCAGGGGGGACCCGTCAAGAGGAGAGGGTCTGGTGTTCAGCAACTATGAACAAAATAATGTGAGAATTGCTGGTAAGAGGGAAAGGAAGAAGGATGAAAGCGATATCTGAAGAAACATATAAGATACAATTAACCTCCTGTTAAGAAAACATTAATGAACTAAAAAGTTTAAATTATTGCAAATTTTCTTTAAATCCCACAGAAATCAGAAGATTTTGATTGGATCCGGTATTTTTAAAAACCATTCTCTTGAAAATTTTTCAAGAGAATGGGAAGGAACATCTAAAAAAGATTGGAACTAATTGTAAGCAGACAATGTGAAAATGAAACCGTCATGCAAAATATGAAATAATTATCGCAAATTTCGAAATTTATGGGATAATGACCGAGTGAAAGGAGTGTTTTTTATGTCTTCCAATAAAGGTACGTCCACTGTATCGGATACCAAAAAGATCAGCTGGATTACCCTTGCGTTTATGGCGTTCTCCACTGTTTGGGGCTTTGGCAACGTTGTAAATGGTTTTGGTTATTTCAATGGTACACAGGTCATCTTCTCTTGGGTCATGATGTTTGTCCTGTATTTCGTACCATATTCTTTAATGGTTGGTGAACTGGGTTCTGCATTTAAACATGCAGGCGGTGGTGTTACCAGCTGGGTTCTCGAAACTACGAACCCGAAACTGGCTTATTATGCCGGATATACCTATTGGGTTGTACACATCCCTTATATCGCTTCGAAAGGAAGCGGCGGCCTGAAGGCTTTGGCCTGGATGTGCTTGAAAAACGAATGGTATGACTCCCTGCCGTCCTGGCAGGTACAGTTGGCAACGGGGATTGTCTTTGTCTTCTTCTTGTGGGTTGCTTCGAAAGGCTTGAATCCGCTGAAGGCTTTGACTTCTCTTGCCGGAAGCTCGATGTTTGTCATGTCACTGCTTTACATTGTCATGATGTTTGCAGCGCCATTGATTAATCCATCGGCTACCTATGTCCCACTGGACTGGAGCTGGGAACATTTAATTCCGCAGTTTAATGTTCAATACTTTACCAGCTTATCGATTCTGGTCTTTGCGGTCGGCGGCTGTGAAAAGATCTCGCCGTATGTTAATAAGGTAAAAGATCCAGGAAAAGATTTCCCGAAGGGCATGATTGCTTTGGCGATCATGGTCATGGTCTGTGCAATCCTGGGTACCATTGCGATGGGCATGATGATTCCTGCTGCTGAAATTACAGGTGACGCTCGCGATATGTTTATTGCCAACGGTGCCTATGAATGCTTCCAGAAACTGGGTGAATACTATCATCTTGGAAACTTCTTCGTTATCGTTTACGGCGCCTGCAACGCGATCGGCCAGTTCTCGACTTTGGTTCTGTCGATCGACGCCCCGCTGCGTATGCTGCTCGATGACGAATCGGCAAGACAGTTCGTTCCAAAAGGTCTGCTCAAGCAGAATAAAAATGGTGCCTACATCAATGGGATTATCCTCGTTGGTATTCTGTCCGGATCGATTATTGCTATCCAGTTATTAGGAACTTCGGCAGCCGATATCATCACCTGGCTGACGCGACTGAATTCTGTTTGCATGCCAATGCGTTACTTATGGGTATTCTTTGCTTACATCATGCTGCGCAAAGCGGGAAGCAAATTCCACAGCGACTACGTTTTCGTCAAGAATTCAAAACTGGGTATGTTCTTTGGCGGCTGGTGCTTCTTTGTTACCGCAGCCTGCTGCATCCTCGGTGTTTATGTCGCTGGGGATACATTGCGTACCGCGCTCAATATTGTCATGCCATTCTTCTTACTGGCTTTAGGCTTGATCATGCCTGCGATCCGCAAACGTGAGGATGAAAAAGAAGCCGCTGGTCTGCACTAAGCGCTGGTGAATTTGAAGTTGAAACGATAAGATTTAGATTCGCAAAATCCAAAAGTAAAAATGGAACAGGCCGCTCTGACATTTTCAAGTCAGAGCGGCCTGTTTTGATTGATCTGGAAGAAAGGCAGGAAGATCTATCGCTTTTCTGGAAGCAGCTTGGATGAACTAGAGTTTTGCAGCTGGTCCTGGTTGGCTGCAAAGAAGACAGACAACTGGTGTAAGAGAATATCCATGACTTCATCAATGGATTCTTTGCGCCCGCCTTCCAGCCAGGTTTTCAGGATGCTGAAAATGAAGCTGGCTCGAATATTCAAAGCATAGCGCGCTTCCGCTTCGCTCATCACAGACCAGGGTGGAAGGGCTTCTTTCTGGCGGGCCTTTTCGGCATTGCGCAGCAGGCATTGATACAAGATATAAGGCTGCCGGACATGAAACATCAATTCGATAAACTCAGACTGCTCCATCCAGAAACCAATAAAATGGCGGGTTAAAGAGAGTTCATCTTTTTGTTTGATTTCGTTGGCGGCTTCAAAGGCTTTCGCAAAGTGGGTATCGCAGGTCCAGTAGATCACATCGGTTAAATTATCGAACAACCGGTAAAAGGTGCTTCTTGAAACACCGGACTCCTTTTGGATATCTGTAATGGTGATCTCATCAAAAGATTTGTTTTTCAGACAGGCCTGCAGGCCGGCATAAATATTGTGAGCAGACCGAATAGTCCGCTTGTCATTGGGAATATGGTACATGTCTTTCTCCTGTAGGCGCCAAATCAAAAGAGGCATGGATTCATTCAAAACCATGGATCTGGCTTCATGCTTTTTTGGTGGCCTGAACAGTGTTGAGGTCCAACAAAAAGCATTAGAGCTATTGTATCTTATGTAGATATGGCGATGAAACCGATTTCTAAAAAACACAGCCTCTTCAGATCGGATTCGCGCCTGAAAGAAGACAAGAAAAAAGCAAGTCAGAAAGCAGACTTTGGCTTAATTGCCCATTTCACTTGTGTTAGAGTGATGTCAGGAGGTGTTCCCAATATGTCTTATAAAGAATTTGCTCAGGAATTAACCCAGTTTATTGCTGAGTCCCCCAGTATGTTTCATTCTGTTGCATCCATTGAAAAATTAATGGCTGCGAAAGGATATACCCATTTAAAAGAAAAAGACGCCTGGAATCTTGAACCAGGTCATGGCTACTATGTCATCCGCAATAACAGTACGATTCTTGGATTTTATATTCCAGAAAAACTGACAGACTACCATTTCCAGATGAGCGCTGCTCATTCGGATTCTCCAACCTATAAAATCAAGGCGGTTCCTGAACTGACTGGACCGGCTGACTATCTCAAGCTCAATGTTGAAGCCTATGGCGGCATGATCGACTCGACCTGGCTGGACCGTCCCTTATCCATTGCCGGCCGTGTGTTGGTCGAAACTGAAAACGGCATTGAAAGCAAGCTGTTCTATATGGATCAGGATATTCTGACCATTCCAAATGTACCAATCCACTTTAACCGCCAGGTCAATGACGGTTACGCCTTTAACCGCCAGGTTGACTTATGCCCATTAATGTCGGCTGGTGTCATGGGTAAAGGCTCATTTGATGAGATGGTGGCCAAAGAACTCGGTGTTGAAGTTTCCGCTATTCGCGGTAAAGATTTGTTCCTGGTCAACCGCATGCGCGGCATTGTCTGGGGATATGCCGATGAATTTGTATCCTCACCAAAATTAGATGACCTTGAATGTGCCTATACCACTCTGCAAGGCTTCTTGAATGCGGATCATGGCGGCAAAATCGATGTGTACTGCTGCTTTGACAATGAAGAAGTGGGATCCAACACCAAACAAGGTGCCATGTCCACCGTTTTACAGGACACACTGCGCCGGATCAACACGGCTTTAGGCAAAAATGAAGAAGACTACTATCGGGCAGTTGCCGCAAGCTTCTTGGTTTCGGCGGATAATGGACATGCCGTTCACCCCAATCATCCAGAAAAGACAGACGCTGAAAATGCAGTGCGGATGAACAAAGGCCCGATCATCAAAGAAGCAGCCAACCAGAAATATACAACTGACGCCTTCTCAAGAGCAGTCTTCTCCCAGATCTGCAAGATGGCAGACATCCCTGTGCAGTGTTTTGCCAACCGCTCTGATATTGCCGGTGGTTCTACATTAGGAAACCTTTCCAATACACAGGTCTCCGTTCATGCGGTCGATATCGGCTTAGCGCAGCTGGCGATGCACTCTTCTTTTGAAACCGGCGGGGCCAAAGACCCTTACTATCTCTACCAGGCCATGAAGAAATACTTCAGCACCAATATCCTGATTGATGGGGCTGATTCGGTTTCCTTCGAATGAGTTTTCTGTCGCCTAACTGGAATACAAAAGCGTTAAGCAAAAAAGCGGCCAGTCTGACGGATGACAGCCAATACGATCGCGCCTTCCATGCGATTGAGACCATGCATACGACGGTTGGCATGAAGCATCTGCTGATCAACTGGGTTACGGATCTTCGTCTGGAAGGCAAGAAGATTCCGGAAAAACTGCTTGCCAAAAAGAAATCAGCTTCTTTTTTAGAGAGTGTTTCGAAACTTTGCAAAGAAGATATGACGATCTTTCGCATGAGCGGCATGATCAGCATGATCTGTGCATCCTTGGTCTGCATGTTTATTAAAGCGATGCTCAGCACAAACTATTTGGTTAATTTTTCCGTGGATGCCTTGATTGCAACGGCGGCACTGGTTTTGCTGCTGCTGGATTTGACCTCCCAGCTCAGAACAGTTGGATTTTACGGACCGATTCGCGATTTTGTTGTTTTGGATGTTCTGGCATTGGTCCTTTGGTTTTTATTGACGTATTTGTTTCCAGCTTTTGATACCTCGCTGATTTTGTTTTTGATTGCGTACTATTTCGAGAAAAAGCGATTTAGCGAGATGCAGAAGAAATTTTTAGCGGACAACCAGATTGCAATTGATCTCTAGCGTAGGGGGTGAAACTGTATTTTTTGGTTCTTGCTGCAGGCAGATCGAAGATGGACCTGATTGAGGGCAGGAATTGAACGGATCCCGTATCTTGAACCTGGACTTGGAAAGAGTCCGGGTTTTTTATTGGCTCGGTAAGGCATGGATGGGAAAGAACGGTATTTTGTGAATTTGTGCAAAAGGAAGAGCTGGCTGCTGGAATGGCGGACTTTGTCTGTAAAATGAAGCCAGGGATTTAAAGTATCTGATTAGGATTAGGCCGGAAAGAGATCAAGATCAAGGAACTCAATTTGCAGCCTGCAATTTTCGCTTGGGGCAGCCGGCTTTGGCTTTGGCTTAAAAAGCCGGCAGGAAGATCACCTAAGGCCAAGACGCCAATCTGGACAGCTTTTTTTGCTTGGAAGACGTTCGCGACGTCTTTTGCGATGTCTTTTTGGGAAAAGAAGCCCATTTTGCAAGGACAGGGTGAAAAGGTTCTGAAACCCCGCTTACATTGAATTGAAAGCTTTTCAAAATGCAAAATCGGGGTTTGCCTTTAGGTTTCGGTTTTTTGGCGGATAAAAAAATGAAGAAAAGCAGAAGGATTTGCTTGCACGGCGGCCGGTGGAATGCTAGAATACCAAAGCACTGCAAGGAAGTGCGAGGTTGCTGACCCACTGAAAGACGTTGTCATGGAATGGGTCAGGGAATTCGCATGGAGCATGTTTATCTCGAATAAACGAAAGGAGCAACCATGGCAAAAAATACAATGAGAATCCGCTTAAAAGCGTATGAGCATCGGATCCTGGACGACAGCGCTAAAAAAATCGTAGAAGCTGCGCAGGCTCATGGTGCCAAAAAGGTTGTAGGACCTGTACCACTGCCTACTGAAAAGCAGGTCGTTACAATCCTTCGCGCTGTACATAAGTACAAAGATTCCCGGGAACAGTTCGAAATCCGCACGCATAAGCGTCTGATCGATATTGTTGCACCGAACAAAGAAACCATCGATGCACTGCAGAGACTGGAACTGCCCAGCGGCGTTGACATCGAAATCAAACTTTAATGGAGGAAGTCATCGTGAAAGGTTTGTTAGGAAGAAAGTTAGGGATGACTCAGGTCTTCACAGAAGATGGCTTGCTGATTCCTGTAACTGTAATCGAAGCCGAACCAAACGTAGTTCTGCAGGTTAAAACTGTTGATACAGATGGGTACAACGCAGTTCAGCTCGGTTTCGAAGATGTAAAAGAAAAAAATTCGACAAAACCTGAAATCGGTCATGCACAGAAAGCAGGCACCGGTCCAAAGCGTTTTGTTAGAGAAGTACGTGACTGCGACCTCGACGTCAAAGCAGGCGACACAGTCAGCGTCAATATTTTTGCCCCAGGAGAACAGGTTGATGTAATCGGTACTTCTAAGGGTAAAGGATACATGGGTACGATTTATCGTAACAATGCCCATCAGGGTCCAAAAACTCACGGTGGTTCCAAGAATATCCGTCACATCGGTTCTCTTGCTACCAACGGTATTACCTCTCGTCAGGGACGCATCATGAAAGGTACAGCAATGCCTGGTCATGAAGGTCATAAAAGAACCACTGCTCCAAACCTGACTGTTATCAAAGTTGACACAGACAACAACTACGTTCTGGTAAAAGGAAACGTTCCAGGTCCTAAAAAAGGCATGGTTATGATCCGCACTGCCAAAACAAGCAAGGGCGACAAAGCTCCAGTTGTTCTGATCGACCGTACTGAAAAGGAGGTCACTGAATAATGGCACTCATCGACGTAATGAACCAGAAAGGTGAAGTAATCAGACAGTACGATCTGAATGATGAAATCTTCGCTATTGAACCTCATACAGAAGCTCTGTATGAAGCTGTAAAAATGCAGCAGGCCGGCAAACGTCAGGGAACACACTCCACTAAAGGACGTTCTGAAGTATCCGGCGGCGGACGCAAGCCATACCGTCAGAAAGGTACCGGCCGGGCCCGCCAGGGTTCCATCCGTGCTCCACAGTTCCGTGGCGGTGGAATCGTCTTTGGTCCAAAACCAAGAGATTACTCTTACAGAATCAACAAGAAAGTCCGCAGACTGGCTCTGAAATCCGCTCTTTCCAGCAAAGTTCTGGATAAAGAATTCGGCCTGTTAGACCAGATTGTCATCGAAGCACCAAAAACCAAAGAATTTGCAGCAATCGTAGATGCAATCAACGCTCCATCCAAAACTCTGTTCGTTGTTGGTATGGAAGAAGAAGGATTAGACAACGTTTACCTGTCTGCCCGCAACATCCCGGATGTAATGATGATGAACTCTAAAGCCATCAACGTTTACGATCTGCTCAATGCCAACGCAGTTTACATGACTGAACAGGCAGTTAAAGAAGTAGAGGAGGCCCTCGCTTAACATGAAAGACTTCAGAGATGTTATCATCCGTCCAGTTGTAACTGAACAGTCTGTTGCAGCGATGGATGACCTTCGCAAATATACCTTCGAGGTTCCAAAACAGACCAATAAAGTAGAAGTACGCCAGGCTGTTGAGAACCTGTTCGGCGTTAAAGTCGACAAAGTCAACATCGTCAATACAAAAGATAAACCAAAACGTTATGGCCGTCACACATCCACAATCCACGGATTCAAGAAAGCCATCGTTACTTTAAAACCTGGTTATCAGATTGACATTTACGGGGAAGAAGAATAGTTCTTCCCATCAGGGAGAAGACGCTATTTCCTGAATAAATATCGCGAATGAGAGGAGAAAAAGTTTATGCCGATTAAAAAGTATAAACCGACTACACCTGGCCGTCGTGGAATGTCTGGTCTTACCTTTGAAGAAATCACAAAGAAAACGCCAGAAAGAAGCCTGACTGCTCCATTGAAGAGCAAAGGCGGACGCAACAACACCGGCCGCATCACTACTCGTCATCAGGGTGGTGGACATAAGAGAACCTATCGAATCATCGATTTTAAACGAAATAAAGACAACATCCCAGCAAAAGTTACAGCAATTGAATACGATCCAAACCGTACTTGCAACATTGCTCTGCTGACTTATGCAGATGGTGAAAAACGCTACATCCTCGCTCCAAAAGGCCTGGAAGTTGGCATGAAAGTCGTTTCTGGTCCAGAAACTGATATCAAAGTGGGCAACGCGAGTGAACTGAAAAATATGCCTGAAGGTACGATTGTTCACAACGTTGAACTGAAACCGGGTAAAGGCGGTCAGATGGCACGTGCTGCCGGTGCTTCCGCTCAGATCCTCGGTATTGAAGATAAATACGTAACCCTGCGTCTGACTTCTGGCGAAGTTCGCAAAGTACTGGGTACTTGCCGCGCCACAGTTGGTTCCGTTGGTAATGAAGACCATAACCTGGTTAACCTTGGTAAAGCAGGACGTACACGCTGGAAAGGCGTACGCCCAACAGTTCGTGGTTCTGTAATGAACCCGAATGATCACCCACATGGTGGTGGTGAAGGCCGTACCCCAATCGGACGCAAGGCACCTATGACTCCATGGGGCAAGAAAGCTCTTGGTGTCAAGACTCGTGCTAAGAAGAAAGCTTCTAACAAGCTGATCGTTCGTAGAAGAAACGGCAAATAGAACAAGGAGAACGTTGAAATGAGTCGTAGTTTGAAAAAAGGGCCATTCGTTGATGAGCACCTGATGAAAAAAGTACAGGCTTTGAACGCTTCCAACAAAAAAGAAGTGGTCAAGACCTGGAGCCGCCGTTCAACAATCTTCCCTGAATTTGTTGAACATACATTTGCCGTTTACAACGGTAAAGAACACGTACCTGTATACGTAACTGAAGATATGGTTGGTCACAAGCTCGGTGAGTTCGTTCCAACCCGCAAATATACAGGCCATGCATCTGATGATAAGAAAGGCAGAAAATAGGAGGTCAATATGGAAGCTAGAGCTACAGCAAAAACACTTCGTATTCAGCCTCGCAAAGCCAGACTTGTTCTGAATCTGATCCGTGGCAAGAATGTCGAAGAAGCAGCAGCCATCTGCAAATTCACACCAAACAAAGGTGGCGAAATGGTTGGTGCTGTATTAAAAAGTGCAGTTGCAAACGCCGTAAACAATCATGATATGGATGAAGAAAAACTGTACGTTAAAGAATGCTATGCCAACGAAGGCGTAACCATCAAACGTTTCATGCCTCGTGCAAAGGGAAGCGCAAGCCCGATTAATAAGCGCACCAGCCATATCACAGTCGTTGTGGCTGAGAAGGAATAAGGAGGATCCCCATGGGTCAGAAAGTAAACCCGATTGGAATGCGTACCGGTATCATCCGTGACTGGCAGTCCAGATGGTATGCAGACGATAAAGAATTCTCGAAATTTCTGATGGAAGACGTGAAGATCCGTAATGCCGTTGAAAAGTATTATGACAATCTCTCCAAAGCAGCAGCAGATAAGAGAAAAGCCGATCCTCAGATTTCCCGAATCGAAATTGAAAGAACGCAGAACCGCTTGACCGTAATCATCCGGACTGCTCACCCAGGTGTTGTTATCGGCCAGGATGGAAAATCCATTTCCGGCCTGAAAAAAGAACTGCAGAAACTCACGAACGTGAAAAACGTGCAGATCAACGTCGTTGAAATTGCCAACCCTAACCTTGATGCAAAACTGGTTGCCCGCTGGATCGCCAACGAACTTGAAAACCGTAAGTCTTTCCGTGCAACTCAGAAAAAAGCAATCCAGAACTCCATGAGAGCTGGTGCGAAAGGAATCAAAACTTCCGTATCCGGCCGTCTGGGTGGTGCTGATATTGCTCGTACAGAAGGTTACTCTGAAGGGGTTGTACCTCTTCATACCCTCCGTTCAGATATCGATTATGCCCTTGAAGAAGCCATGACTACGTATGGAAAACTGGGTGTTAAAGTATGGATCTGCCGCGGAGAAGTTCTGCCAGGTGAAATGGTAAAAGAACCAGAAGCTCCAAAACAGAGACGTCAGCGTCCTGCAAGAGGCAGAAACGGACGCGGTGGAAACGATCGCCGTCAGGGCGGCCGCAATAACCGTGGACCACGCAGAGAAGGCGGACGTGCAAACGGCGGCGAACGTCGTGCACAGGCGAACAAGCCAGCCGCTGCTCCAGAAGGAGGCAACGATTAATTATGTTAATGCCAAAGCGTACTAAATATCGTCGTCCTCACCGTTTAAGCTACGAAGGCCGTTCCAAAGCGGGCCGCAATGTAGAATTCGGTGAATACGGCTTGGTAGCTGAAAGCGGAAACTACGTTTCCAACCGTCAGATCGAAGCAGCTCGTATCGCCATGACTCGTTACATGAAGCGTGGTGGTAAAGTATGGATTCGTATCTTCCCGCACTTAGCAAGAACCAAAAAACCACTTGAAGTCCGCATGGGTTCTGGTAAAGGTGCACCAGAAGGATGGGTAGCTGTTGTTAAACCTGGACGTGTTATGTTCGAGGTTGGCGGCGTACCTGAAGAAGTCGCAAAAGAAGCCCTGCGCTTGGCAGGACACAAGCTTCCTGTTAAGACTCGTTTTGTACGGAAAGGAGAAACTGAATAGTCATGAAGGCAAGTGAACTTCGCACTAAATCTGAAGCTCAGCTGCTCCAGGAAATGAATCTCCTGAAAGATGAGCTGTTCAATCTCCGCTTCAAACAGGCTACAGGCCAGCTGGAAAACACTGCTCGCCTGAAAACCGTGAAGAAAGATATCGCCAGAATCAAAACTGTTCTTGGCGAAATGAATAAATAGTCAGGGAGGACGCAAACATGGAAGAAAGAAACAATAGAAAAGTTTACCGTGGCAGAGTCGTTTCTGACAAAATGGACAAGACTGTTACGGTTGCTGTAGAAACGATGAAAAAACATCCGCTCTATGGCAAACGCGTTAAATATACAAAGAAATTTAAAGCCCACGATGAGAAAAACGCAGCCAGAATGGGAGATTTGGTAGAGATCATGGAAACAAGACCTCTTTCTAAAACCAAACGTTTCCGTCTGGTAGAGATCGTTGAAAAAGCCCGTGGATAAGCTGGGAGGACAAAGCAAATGATTCAAAATGAAAGCCGTTTGCGCGTTGCCGACAACACGGGTGCCAAAGAAGTATTGGTCATCCGTCCACTTGGCGGCAGTAAGCGTAAATTTGCCAACATCGGTGACATCGTTGTTTGTACTGTAAAACAGGCAGCTCCTGGTGGAACCGTAAAAAAAGGTGACGTTGTAAAAGGCGTTATCGTGCGCACTAAATATGGTGTTCGCCGTGAAAACGGAACCTACATCAAATTCGACGACAATGCAGTTGTTCTGATTAAAGATGACAACACCCCTCGGGGAACTCGTATTTTTGGCCCAGTAGCCCGTGAACTTCGTGATCATGACTTCATGAAGATCGTGTCTCTGGCTCCGGAAGTACTGTAAGGAGGATCTTTCGTGAAGATTAAAAAAGGTGACAAAGTCCAGGTAATGACCGGGGCTTATAAAGGTACCGTTGGCGAAGTCCTGACTGTATTCCCGAAGGAAAACAAGGTCATCGTTGAAGGTGTCAACATCGTCAAGAAGCATCAGAAACCGACCCAGGCTAATCCTGATGGCGGCATCATCGAAAAAGAAGCTAAAATTCACGTTTCCAACGTGGCTCTTTACGATGAAAAAGCCAAGGAAGCCGGCCGTGTTGGTTACAAGATGACTACTGACAAAGACGGTAAAGAAGTTAAAGTTCGTTACTTCAAAAAGAGTGGTAACGAAATTAAGGATAAGAAGTAGGAGGATAGAAGATGAACCGGTTAAAAGAAAAATACCAGACCGAAATTGTTCCATCTTTGATGAAGCAGTTCAACTATTCTTCCATCATGCAGGTTCCAAAGCTGGAAAAAGTAGTTGTCAACATCGGTGTTGGTGACGCAATTCAGAACTCTAAGTTCATGGACGAAGCAGTAGAAGAACTTGCTGCCATCACTGGACAGGCTCCAGTGATCACAAAAGCCAGAAAATCCATCGCGAACTTTAAAGTTCGTGAAGGAATGCCAATCGGATGCAAAGTCACTCTGCGCGGTGAAAAAATGTATGAATTCCTGGATAAGTTATTCAACGTTTCCCTGCCACGTGTCCGTGACTTCCGTGGTGTTTCGGATACAGCGTTTGATGGACGCGGAAACTATACTCTCGGTGTAAAAGAACAGATCATCTTCCCAGAAATTGACTTTGATAAAGTCAACAGAACTCGTGGTATGGATATCGTTATCGTTACAACCGCAGAATCCAACGATGAGGCAAAAGCCCTGTTAACTGATCTTGGCATGCCTTTCGTGAAGAAGTAGGAGGAACTCATGGCAAAGAAAGCGATGAAGTTAAAACAGCAGCGTCCTCAGAAGTTCAAAGTTCGCGAGTACACTCGCTGTCAGAGATGCGGCCGTCCGCACTCTGTACTGAAAAAATACGGCATCTGCCGTATCTGCTTCAGAGAACTGGCTTACAACGGCCAGATCCCTGGTGTCAAAAAAGCAAGCTGGTAAGCAAGGAGGTAAAACAACATGACTATGACCGATCCGATCGCAGATATGCTCACCCGTATCCGCAACGCTCTTGCTCAGAAGCATGAAACTGTCTCCATGCCTTCCAGCAAAGAGAAAGAACGTATTGCAAAAATTCTGGTTGAAGAAGGCTACGTAAACGGCTTTTCCACTGAAGCTGATGGTGTGAAGAAAACCCTGACTATCGACCTGAAATATGGTAAGAACGGCGAAAAAGTAATCTCTGGTCTGCGCCGTATTTCCAAACCAGGTTTCCGTGTTTATGCGAAAGCAGAAAATCTGCCACGTGTTCTCAACGGTCTGGGAACTGCAATCATTTCCACCTCTAATGGTGTAATGACTGACAGAGACGCTAAAAAAGCCAACGTAGGCGGCGAAGTTATTGCCTACATTTGGTAAGAATCAGAAAGAAAAAGCCAGAGACTTCTGGCTTTCTCTTTGACTGATCTTGCCCCATCTGCCCATCAAGGCGGATCTAGCAGGAGGAAAATTAGAAATGTCACGTATCGGGAATAAACTGATTACCATTCCTGCTGGCGTTACTGTTGAAGTAGCTCCAGGGAATGAGGTGACTGTAAAGGGGCCAAAAGGGACTCTTTCCAGAAAATTTTCTGACATTCTCACAATCGAGAACGAAGGAAACACAGTCACTGTAAAACGCCCCAATGATGCAAAAGCAACCAAACAGCTGCACGGTACAACTCGGGCTCTGTTACACAACATGGTTGTTGGGGTATCTGAAGGATTCCAGAAAGACCTTGAACTGGTCGGAATTGGTTTCCGTACTGCCGTGAAGGGAAAAACACTGACAATGAACGTTGGTTACTCTCACCCAGTAGAAATCGAAATCGTTGATGGACTGGAAGTTACCTGCCCAAGCGCAACAACCATCAATGTAAAAGGAATTGACAAACAGCTCGTTGGCGAATTCGCTGCCAACGTAAGAGCAGTCCGCAAACCAGAACCTTACAAAGGAAAAGGTATTCGTTATAAAGATGAACACATCCGTCGTAAGGAAGGTAAGACTGCTGGTAAGAAATAGTGGGAAAGGAGCAAGACTATGATTAAAAAACAGTCAAGAAATCAGGCTAGACAGAAACGCCATTTACGTCTGCGCCAGAAAGTAAGCGGAACTCCTGAATGCCCACGTCTGAATGTATTCAGAAGCAACGCCAACATTACTGCTCAGATCATCGATGATGTGAATGGTAAGACACTCGCTTCCGCTTCCTCCGTCAACATGGACATCAAAAATGGTGGCAATGTTGAAGCTGCGAAGAAGGTAGGCGCTGAGCTCGCTAAACGTGCGCTCGAAAAAGATATCAAAAAAGTTGTGTTTGACCGTGGTGGTTATCTTTACACTGGCCGCGTTCAGGCATTAGCTGATGCCGCTCGTGAAGGCGGCCTGGAATTCTAGGAGGTCGCCATGGCAAACGATAGAAGACAGAGAAGAGAACCGAAAGAGTTCGACGAACAGGTAGTCTACATCAACCGTATCTCCAAAACAGTAAAAGGTGGTCGTAAGATGCGTTTTGCTGCGCTGGTAGTCGTTGGAGACCGCAAAGGCCGCGTCGGTGTTGGAACTGGAAAAGCGAAGGAAGTACCTGAAGCGATCCGCAAAGCATCCGAAGCAGCCAAAAAGAACATGTTCACCGTACCAATCGTTGGAACCACAATTCCACATGATGTTGTCGGCACATTCGGCGCTGGTAAAGTGTTCATGAAACCAGCTTCCGAAGGTACTGGTGTTATCGCCGGCGGTACCACCCGCGCAGTTCTTGAACTGGCAGGTATCACTGACGTTCTGACCAAAAACCTGGGAAGCCGTAGAAAAATCAATACCGTGCGCGCTACTGTTGAAGGTCTGAAATCCCTCAGAACTCTCGACCAGGTAGCAGAACTTCGTGGCAAAAAGCCAGAAGAAATCCGCGGGTAAGAAGGAGGAAACGAAATGAAACTGCATGAACTTTCCACAAATCAGACCCGTAAATCCAGAAAAAGAGTAGGTCGTGGACCTGGATCCGGTCTTGGCAAAACTGCCGGCCGTGGACAGAAAGGTCAGAAGTCCCGCTCCGGAGGCGGTGTCCGTCTTGGTTTCGAGGGTGGTCAGACTACTCTTGCAAGACGTCTGCCTAAACGTGGATTCACTAACTTCAACCGTAAAGAATACGCTGTAATCAACGTAAAAGATCTGAACCGTTTTGAAGATGGAACCCATGTTACACCAGAACTTCTTAAATCCGAAGGCATCCTGAAAAAACAGCTTGCCGGTGTTAAGATTCTGGGAGAAGGCACACTTGAGAAAAAACTGCATGTAACTGCAGCCAAATTCTCTAAATCAGCTGAAGAAGCTATCGTCAAAGCAGGCGGAACCGTAGAGGTCCGTTAGGATGAATGCAATAAAGGCAATGTGGACGAACAAGGATATTCGCAAGAGAATCCTGTTCACTCTCTTTGCCTTTCTTGTTTATCGTCTGGGTTGTGCAATTACAGTTCCAGGCGTAAACACAGAGGGACTGGTAGGCAGTCTGGAAAATAACAGCTTATTTGCGATGATGAGCCTGCTTGGAGGCGGCGGTTTGGAGCAGTTCTCCGTATTTGCGATCGGTGTAACTCCCTATATCACGGCTTCCATCATCATTCAGCTTTTGAGCATGGATGTTATTCCATCTCTGACCGAACTGTCAAAGTCCGGTGCAAACGGCCGTAAGAAGCTCGACCAATATACGAGATATCTGGCCGTCGTATTTGGATTTGTTCAGTCTTTCTCCATCAGTTACAGCTTCAGCCATATGTACAGCGGCTTATTCGTTGGCGGTCTAAATACGGCCAAACTGTTGTACATCTCGATGATCTTTACTGCTGGTTCGATGTTCCTGGTTTGGATTGGTGACCAGATTTCTGCAAAGGGAATTGGTAATGGTGTATCCATGGTCATCATGGCCGGTATCGTTGGACGCATGCCCCAGCAGTTTAGTGCGGCATGGACAAGTCTTGTCGGCGGCGATCAGCCAAATGGAATTTGGATCTTCGTTGCTTATCTCTTGATCTATTTATTGATCATCGTATTTGTTACTTTGATCAATACCGCAGAACTTCGAATCCCAATCCAGTACACATCTTCTTCGATGTCGCTGGCTAAAAATTCGAAGATGAACTATCTGCCTTTAAAGATCAACTCTGCATCTGTTATTCCAGTCATCTTTGCGTCCTCGCTGATGATGGCTCCAATCCAGGTAGCCAGCTTCTTTGCAAGCAATGAATCTTGGTACGTCACAATGCAGCAGTGGCTGGGTCTGAAGACTTGGTATTCCGTTGCGATTTATGTCATTCTGATTATTCTGTTTACCTTCTTCTATGCGAAGATGCAGATCAATCCAGAACAGGCAGCCGAAAATCTCGGTAAATCCGGCGCTTATATCCCAAGTGTTCGACCAGGTAAACAGACAGAAATGTATCTTGACAAAGCCTTATCCAGAATTACGGTTCTGGGAGCTGGCGCTTTGGCTTTGATTGCGGTTCTGCCGCATTTGATGCCATTGTTATGGCCTGAAATGCCGACAAGCATGGCGCTTGGTGGTACAGGTATGATCATCGTTGTCGGTGTTGCCATCGAAACGGTGCGCCAGGTACAGGGTCTGATTACCCAGAAAGCTTACAAGAAGTATTATGACTTTGACTAATTGATCGATATTGAATCCATACTGGTTTTCCTGGTATGGATTTTTTTATTGTAGTAAATAGGGCTTGTAATACTTGTAATAATGGCCTGTTTTGGCGGAAAATGGCAGCAGGTAGAACCTGTCTATTTTTCTTCCCCCACTCAGACAGGATTGACAATCCATTGCTTTTTCATTCTTTACAATGAATGTCCCTGACTAGCTGCCAGGGATCAGTCAAGCAGAAGGATGGTGGGTTGGCTGCAGACCATCTGGTATGAATTTCAGCTGCCGATTGTACAGCAGGGGCGAGACTGCTTCGATTGCCTTTTCCATATTTATAGAAGAACCATTGTGGTCGTTAGGAATGGCTATCCTCTGCACCTGCAGACAGTCTCCCTGGTGAGCAAGCACCTTTTAACGGTTGCCCGGACTGCCTGGGATGATTTGGCCAGGTTGTGAGCAGATCAATAGACTGGCTTCGTCTTTAGCGGTTGCTTTCCAGAGCGTATGAAGAAAAGAAGACAAGATTGGTATAGGTGGTTTTCGCTTTGTCCATTGGCTGAATTCAGGCCAAATAAGGCCGTAGCGCAAGAAGAGCGATACGTGCGATCAAATAGCGTTTGAATGTGATTTGAAGGATCTGAATGGTTTATAGACGGAGCTGGCAAACTACATTGAAAAAGCTGTTCTTTCGTTCATCAATAGCGGCTCTCTGCCCGCCGGTTGCTAGGATCAGGCTGGTCTGAAGGCTTGCCTTGAAACCCCCTGGCTGGGTGATCATTCCAGACAAGCCTGCTGCAAGCACCGCCCGATCGGTCGGGGATAAGCTTGGGCAATTGATATGGTATCTGTTATGGATTGTGAAAGCGGTACGGACGATGAGGAAGAAAATGGATTGATCTCATTGAATGGAAGGCGTTGAATAAACAGGTCTGCATCAAGATTCACGCATACAGGATGATTGTCTACAGCGCCAGGCTGGCAGGGATGGGCTGTCCTTTTTAACTGCTTAGCCAAAAGCAGGATCCTGAATCCTTCTCCTGCCAGATTGTAAATCAGGATTTGAGTTGGAGATTGCTTTCAATCTGGCAGAGAATGGCTGCTTGGGTGCGGTTTTGAGTCATTCAAGAATTTACAAATGGGTATAGACTGGAAAGTGCTTGAATGAAAATCCCGTCATTTTCGTATTGTAAGCGTGATTTCGAGAATAGATTTTGACTGAAATTCTGCGACGATCTCAGTCAAGGCGTGTAAATGGAGGAAATATGAATCTTTTAATTATGGGTGCTCCCGGATCTGGAAAGGGCACATTCAGCAGTCGTCTGAAAGACAATTACAAACTGGCCCACATTTCAACAGGGGATATTTTCCGCAAGAATATCAAAGAAAACACTGCTCTTGGTCAGGAAGCCAAATCCTATATGGATAAAGGCCTTCTTGTTCCTGATGACCTGGTGAACCGCCTGGTTTTGGATACTCTGCAAAATCTGCCGGATGGTGCTGCCGGCTACTTGCTGGATGGTTATCCAAGAACCCTGGAGCAAGCCAAAGCATTTGATGAGGCAACAAAAGGCACTGCCAATGAAGTTGAGACTGTCCTTTATATGGATGTTCCGCATGAGGTATTAAATAAGCGGATTCTCGGCCGCCGCACCTGCCCGAAATGCGGCGAGATCTACAATATTTATTTCAAGCCGACCAAAGAAGAAAACATCTGCGACAGCTGTGGAAACGAATTGAGCTATCGGGCTGATGATAACGAAGAAAGCTTGAAGACCCGTCTGCATGAGTATGACAGCATGACACAGCCCGTCATTGATTTCTACGCTGCGCAGGATAAAGTGACAACCATTGATGCCGACAACGATTTTGAAACCATCTGGGATCAGATCCAGAAAGCCCTTGCCAAATAGCATCAAATCAAGTGCCAAATCAGGTTTTAAGTTCAGCTTGCATACGAAGTAAATTGCGTCTATACTATCTAGGCGCAATTTGCTTGTATTCAAGGTTCTGAATTTGCTTTAATAGCAAAAGGGAATTCTTCCCTCAGCCGTCTGGCCCGCGGTCAGTGCCCAATTGGGAATTCTGCCACTTCGTGGTAGATCGTGCCAAGCAGACTGTCACGTTTCTGCTAAAATACGTTCAGTTCTGAGGGGATTTTAGCAGGTTGAATACGTGAATATCGAAAGGGGTATACACACATGAAAGTAAGACCATCCGTGAAACCCATCTGTGATAAATGCCGTGTTATCCGCCGCAAAGGCAGAGTCATGGTAATTTGTGAAAACCCAAAACATAAACAGAGACAGGGTTAATAAGGATTAACAGGAGGAACAAATGGCCCGTATCGCAGGAGTTGACATTCCAAATAACAAACGGACTGTCATTGCCTTAACCTATATTTATGGAATCGGCAATTCTACTGCCGAAAAAATTCTGAAAGACACAGGCGTTGATGGAAACATCCGTGTTAAAGATTTAACCGATGACCAGTTAAACGCTCTGCGTAAGGCAGTAGACCAGATCAAAGTTGAAGGTGATCTTCGTCGTGAAGTTCAGCTCAACATCAAACGTCTGATGGAAATCGGATGCTACAGAGGCATCCGTCATCGTAAAGGTCTCCCTGTTCGTGGACAGAGAACCAAAACCAACGCTAGAACCCGTAAGGGAAAAGCTAAAACTGTAGCGAATAAGAAGAAGTAGAAAGGACAGGTGAAATACTAATATGGCAAAGAAACAACAGCAGGTCAGAAAACGTCGCGTTAAAAAGAATGTTGCCAGAGGTATGGCTCACATCCATTCTACTTTTAACAACACGATCGTAACAATTACTGACGAAGGCGGAAACGCTATTTCCTGGAGCTCTGCTGGAGCTTTAGGATTCAAAGGAAGCCGTAAGAGCACTCCTTATGCTGCTCAGATGGCAGCAGAAGCAGCTGGCAAAGCTGCAATGGATCATGGAATGAAATCCGTGGCAGTAGAAGTTAAAGGTCCAGGTCCTGGACGTGAAGCTGCTGTCCGCGCTCTGCAGGTAGCAGGTCTGGATATCACTATGATCAATGACGTAACACCAATCCCACATAACGGATGCCGTCCGCCTAAGCGGCCACGCGGCTAATTTCCTGATTACTTGTTAAACTGTAAAGGAAAACAATTGACAGGAAACCAGTTCTTCAGTTTTTTGGGACATTAAGGAGGTACGGCAGATGACACAATACGAAATCACCACCCTGGAAGAAAATCAGACTTCCGGAAAATTTGAGATGGCGCCCCTTCCCGATCAGTTCGGAATCACGCTGGGTAATGCACTAAGACGTGTTTTGCTTTCGGCAATTCCAGGCGGTGCTGTTTTCAGCATTCGTATTGATGAGGTATATCACGAGTTTACAGGTATTGAGGGCGTTGCTGAAGATGTCAGCAAGATTATCCTCAATCTCAAACAGCTCATTTTAAAAATCAATATCAGTGACAACAACATTTACACATTGCGCATTCATGAAACAGGACCTTGCGTTGTTACTGCGAAGGATATTAAGTGTCCGGAAGGAGTTGAAGTGCTCAATCCGGATCTGCCGATCTGTACGCTTTCCGCCGGCAAAGAATTTTCTATGGAAATGCAGGCCAAACTTGGCCGCGGCTATGTCGGAGCGGATATCAACAAGCACAGACAGTCCGGCGATAGTGCACCACTTGGCATTATCTACACCGACTCTCTGTTCTCCCCAGTAAAACGCGTTGCCTATCATTCCGTTCAGAAATTTAATGAGGACGGAAAACCATACGATGTACTGACCATGGAAATCGATACGGATGGAACACTCAAACCATCTGAAACACTTTCGATCGCATCGAAAATTCTTCGGGACCATCTCTCGATCATCACTGAAGCAGACTTCGCTTTGAAGAACGCGCAGGAAGCGGAAGAAGAAACCACGAAAGAACGGGATGCTTCTCTCAAATCCAAGATGATCGAAGATCTTGAACTCTCGGTACGTTCTTACAACTGTTTGAAACGTGCGGGAATTTCCACGGTCGACGAACTGTGCCAGAAGACTGAATATGAAATGCAGCATGTTCGCAACCTCGGTAAGAAATCGCTGCAGGAAATTAAAGACAAAATCTACTCTCTGGGTCTGCATTTCAGATCCGGTGGAGACAACGCATAGGAGTCGAAGATGAAAAACCGTAAACTTGGCCGCACTTCCGATCATCGAAAAGCCCTGCTTCGCAACATGGCTACTTCCCTGATCGAAAACGGCAGCATGGAAACCACTGAAATGAAAGCCAAAGAGCTCAGTTCAGTTATGGATCGTCTTGTCACTCTCGCTAAACGTGGTGATCTGCACGCACGCCGCCAGGCTGCTGCATTTGTTCGCAACGTTGAAGTGGATGAAGATGGAACCACTGCACTGCAGAAGCTCTTCAACGAAATTGGTCCAGCTTACAAAGACCGTAATGGTGGATATACTCGTGTTGTAAAAACACGGATCCGCCGCGGTGATGCTGCCCCAATGGCTATCGTTGAATTTGTGAAGTAATTCAAATCTATACAAGTAAAGCAGGAGATGAAGTGTCTTCTGCTTTTTTTTATGGTGTTTTGATTGGACCGGATCCAAAAACACTTCTGATCAGAGCAGGCAGCCAACAGGCAGGAATCAGGGTTCTGGGCTGTCGCGCGGATCGAAGAAAGAAAAGACACAGCCTGTTGAGACAGGTTGCAGATGGGCATGAAAAGATGCTCTGTTCTTTTCATGCCCACAAACGTGTGCGAAAATCGATTTGGCCTGGGCAAGAATTCAGCTCTTTCACGCACTCTGACCAGTCTTTAAGAGTCTGAAAACCTTGCAAACTCATTTTGTGATACCATCATTTTATGAATACGTTTGACGAGCTGACACGATATGGAATTGTACATCTCGTTCCCATTTTGCAGGCGGATTCAATGGAATATATGGAATCTCTGCTCAAGAGCCTTCAGCCTAAATGGTTTCTCGAAATTGGAACTGCCATTGGCCGCACGGCCATCGATGCGGCGATGACAGTGGATGGACTGCATGTTGTGACGATTGAAAAAGATCCCGAAATGGCTGCTCTTGCCCGTGAAAATATCCAAAAAGCGGGCCTGGAAGAGCGAGTGATGCTCATTGAAGGCGATGCGCTGGAGACTGATATTCCTCATGAAACCTACGATCTGATCTTTATTGATGCTGCCAAAGGCCAGTACCGGCGGTTTTTCGAGCGGTATGCCCCTTATTTAAGTGAGGATGGCGTCATTGTCTCGGATAACATGTTTTTTCATGGCCTGGTGCTGCACCCCGAGCGGACAAAAAACCGCCATACCAAAGGTCTGATCAAACGACTGCAGCGCTATCGGGAATTTCTTGAATCACTTGAAGATTTTGAAACCGAGATTTTAGATACCGGGGATGGGATTGCATTGACAAGAAGGAGGAAACAGCATGCTTAAATTTCTGTTGAAAGGTGCCTTGTTAGTAGGCGCAGCCGGTCTGATTCTTGAAGGCGTTAAAAAGCTGACCGAAGACAATCAAAAAGCGGATGACGATCTGATGCTGGATGATGATCACTACGAAGATGAACCTGAAGAAAGCGAAGTGCCGGCGCCCGCTTCCGTTTCTGAAAAGAATGAAGAAGAAGCTTTACCTGCCATTGCTCCTGAAGGCGTGGTAAAACCACTCGCGGAAGCTGAAAAGCCAAAAGAAGTTGAATCAGTTCCAGCTATTGCCCCTGTTGAAGCGGAACTTCCAAAGCCTGAAACGCAAGAAAGTCCAGCTGAAAATACAGCTGAATAAAGAACTGGATTCTTCGACTCTGAATAGAAAAGAAGTAAATGAGGTTGTCATGAAAACATTAGAAAAAGTTTTAAAAGTCCTGGCCGCTCTGGCAGCGATTGCCGGCGCTGTCATGGTCATTTTACGGCTGATCGAAAGACGAAATGCCAGAATGGATGAACTGGATGCTTATTTAATGGACAATGAAGCGGATGAGGGTGTGGACGAAGTTCCAACCGCTTATGCGGTTGGAGATGAAGAATATCTCGATCAGGATCTTGGAGAATGGAACGAATTAAGCGATGACGCAGCAGTTACTCTGTCTTTCTTGGTTGATCCAGCCAATGCGGAAGAGTTCCAGAAGGAACTGGCCGAGGCTGGCTATTCCAGCACCTACGAAAAGGAGACCAAAGTTTTAGATGCAGTGATCCATGGTCCGAAAGACCGCCAGGAAATCGAAGAATTCGACCAGCTTCTCAAAAAACTGCTGGTCAGCACCAATGCAACTTATCTTGGATTTGCGTTTGAATAGCCTTTTCCCAAAAAGCCAGGCTTTGCTTTTCTAGAACCTGGCTTTTTTAATTTTTGATCTTCGTTTTTTTGAAGTTGAAGGAATGGATAAGACTTGAAAGAACCTATGGCAAAACAGAGACCACTTGGAGAGTTGGATTTTATAATGAAGCTGTATACAGCTAGATCTGCAAAGCCAGATTATTTCAAACAGATTTGCCCCCCCCATTGACTTTGCCAGAGATCTAGAGAAAGGAAGCACGATGAATCCAATTTTTGCGCGTACATCGGTTCGCCAGTGGACAGATGAGCCTGTCAGTGACGAACAGATCCTCAATATTTTAAAGGCCGGTATGCAGGCTCCTTCCGCTATGAACGCGCGGCCCTGGTCTTTTGTGGTGGTGACCAATCCCGAGCTTAAAAAACAGCTCTCCGAGATTTCACCCTATTCCCATTTTGCGGCCGATGCGCCTGTTTTGCTGGCGGTGCTCTGCCATAAGGACAATGCCTGCCCGCCTTATAATGCGATTGATATGGGCATCTGCATCGAAAATATGCTGTTGGAGATCACGGCCCAGAATCTTGGCGGCGTCTGCCTTGGGGTGGCGCCTTTAAAAGAGCGGATGGAGGCGATGGCCAAGCTTTTGAAGCTGAAAGAGGACATTGAACCCTATGCCTTAATTCCACTCGGCCATCCAGCTGGTCCGGCCAAAGTGCAGGACCGTTTTGATCCCAAACGAATTGAATGGATCCGCTAACTCTCAGCCTGAATCCGGAACATCGAAAATGGATACGCAGACCATCCAGGTCTTTATCTCATTTGCGGTGTTCTTTTTCTTTGAACATTCAAAAAAGCACTGAATATTTTGAAACCCCTTTAAAAACAGAGGGAAACAAGATATGAAAGTAGCAATAGGCAAGAAAACAGCATTCCTTTTGTATAATACATTGGACATTTGGAAAGGCGGAGACTATGGAAGCCATTGCGTTAGATCATCTCTCGTTTTCGTATGACGGCGAGAACCCGGTTTTAAAAAATCTATCTCTTACGATCCCTAAAGGAAGTTACACAGCGATCGTTGGTCATAACGGGTCAGGGAAATCCACTCTGGCCAAGCTCATTATCGGCCTGTTAGAGCCTGGAGCAGGACAGATCAAAGTATTAGGCCAGACCCTCAGTGACGAAAACCTGTCGCAGGTCCGTGATCACGTGGGGATTGTATTCCAGAATCCAGACAACCAGTTCATTGGATCGACCGTCGCGGATGATATCGCCTTCGGTCTGGAAAACCATTGCGTTCCAACAGAAGATATGCAGGCGATGATCGAAGAGAGTGCCGCAAAGGTCGGCATGAGTGCGTATCTGGATGCCGAGCCGACGAACTTATCCGGTGGGCAGAAGCAGCGCGTTGCCATTGCCGGCATCTTAGCGATGGCCCCTGATATCATCATTTTTGATGAATCCACGAGCATGCTGGATCCGCAGGGCAAAGCCAGCGTCAATGCCCAGATCCGCAAACTGAACCAGGAAAAGAACATTACGATTCTTTCGATTACGCATGATATGGAAGAAGCCTCCCAAGCTGAGCAGGTTGTCGTTCTCGACCAAGGTGAAGTTGCGGCCGTCGGCAGACCAGAAGATGTGTTCATGAATGAAGAACTCATGAGCAGGCTCCGTCTTGAACTGCCGTTTGCCTTAAAAGCGGCTAAAGCCTTTCAAAAAGCGGGTCTGAATGTTTCGCCAGTCTTATCAACAGAAGCGCTTGTGGAGGAATTATGTCCATCAAAATAAACGATTTAGAATATACCTACTCACCTGGCACTCCATTCGAACACCAAGCCCTTAAAGGCGTAAATTTAGAAATTCCGGAAGGGAAAGTAACGGCCATTATCGGCCAGACAGGTTCGGGCAAATCAACACTGGTCCAGCATCTCAACGCTTTGTTAAAGCCGACAAAAGGCAGCGTGGAGATTGCCGGCTTTCAGATCACCCCCGACACCAAGCTTAAAGATGCCAAGATGCTGCGCAAAAAGGTCGGCCTGGTCTTCCAGTTTCCGGAATACCAGCTTTTTGAAGAGACGATCGCCAAGGATATTGCGTTCGGGCCGAAAAATTTCGGCATCTCCGAAGAAGAAACCAATCAGCGCATCAAAGAAGTCCTGCCCTTAGTTGGTCTGGATGAAAGCTATCTGGAACGTTCGCCCTTTGAACTTTCCGGCGGGCAGAAACGACGCGTGGCAATTGCCGGTATTCTGGTGCAGGACCCGGAAGTGCTGGTGCTCGATGAGCCGGCAGCCGGCCTGGATCCGCAGTCAGCCAAAGAGATGATGAATCTGTTCATGCGCCTCAATCAACAGGCTGGCAAGACGATTTTGCTGGTCAGCCACGACATGGAGCATGTGCTGGAGTATTGTGATGAGGTGATTGTCTTAGCCGACGGCCAGGTCAAGACCCAGCTGCCGGTTCATGAGTTTTTTAAACATCCTGAAATCCTGCGGGAGATCCATATCAATCCGCCAGGCATCGTCAACCTCAAGGAAACCCTTCAAAACAAAGGCTTCCAGATCAATCCTGATACCTACTCGCTCGATGAACTGGCCAAAGAAGTAGAAAGCCAGGTGGCCGGACATGAATAATATTGCTTTAGGCCGCTATTTGCCGATGAACTCGCTGGTCAATCAAATGGATCCACGCGCCAAGATTTCGATTTTATTCATCTTGATGATTGCCATCTTTATTCCAGCTGGGTTCTGGGGATATGTTCCCATTGTCGCCTTCATCCTGCTGGCTCTTTATCTTTCCAAGCTGTCCTTATCCTTTGCGATGCGCTCGCTCAAGCCTATGATGCTGATGATGGTCTTTCTGCTTGTCATCAATGTCCTGGTCATGCATACCGGAACCCTGTTGATTTCATGGGGCTGGTTTAAAGTCTACTCCGATGCCTTGGTGCAGACGGCTTATATTGTCATCCGCCTGACGCTGATGATTATTCTGTGCACGATTCTGACGGCAACGACCAAACCGCTGGATCTGACACTGGGGATTGAGAAGCTGCTCAAGCCTTTTGAAAAAATCGGACTGCCTGCCCATGTCATTGCCATGATGATTTCGATTGCGCTGCGGTTTATTCCAACGTTAATTGATGAAACCAACCGCATCATGAACGCCCAGGCTTCACGCGGGGTGGATATGCAGAATGGAACCTTCAAGGAGAAAATCAGTGCCGTTCTTTCGCTGATTGTTCCGTTGTTTGTTTCCGCGTTTGATCGGGCAGACCAGTTAGCGAATGCCATGGAAGCCCGCGGGTATGATCCATCACGTCCTCGCACCCGCTACAAAACCCTGAAGATGACCTCAATTGACTATATCGGTCTGGCTTTGGCTTTCCTGGTCCTGGCCATCGATATTGCGATTGCCTGGCTGTAAGATCGACTCAACTGAAAACTTAAATTAAACTCAAATGGAGAAGAATAATGCGGTATAAAGTGATTGTTGCCTATGACGGCCATCGCTATGCCGGATTTCAGAAACAGATCAACTCCCAAGGCATTCAAACGGTGATTGAAGAAGCTTTAAAAAAAGTGATCCATCAACCTGCTGCCATCACGGCTGCCGGCCGAACAGATGCCGGTGTGCACGCGCTGGGACAGGTTTTTCATTTTGATGGACCGGATAATATTTCTGAATACGGTTATTACATGGCCTTAAATACGCTGCTGCCTAAAGACATCCGAATTCAAAGCGTCCAAAAAGTCCCCGACCACTTCCACGCCCGCTTTTCCGCCATCTCAAAGCACTATGAATATGTCATCACCACCGAACGGGATAATCCGTTTACCGATGCCTATAAAACGTATGTGTATCGACCGATGGATTTGGAAAAGATGCGCCAAGCGGCAAAAATACTAGAGGGAACCCATGATTTTACTTCGTTTTGCAACGCGCAGATTGATCCACGAAAACCGCGCGTTAAAACGATCCATTCGATTGATGTTCTTGAAGAGGGCAAGGATATCCGCCTGGTCTTTAAAGGCAATGGCTTTTTGCGCTACCAGGTGCGGATGATGAGTGCGGCTTTGATTGCGGTATCCACCGGGCAGATTGATGCCGATGAACTCAGACGCATTCTGGAAGCCAAAGATAAGCATGCCTGCCGCTTTAACGCCCCGGCTAAAGGGCTGTATCTGGTTGCTGTCGGCTATCCTGACGAGCTTCCCGACCTGCATCTGGATCGGGATAAAGCGATGGGCAAAAAAGAGCCGGAAATGGAGTCAGAGTCGTAAGGATTCTGGCTCTTTTTCTTTGAAAGCAACTGTAAGAAAAGGAAATCCTGCTGAAAACTGCGCCTCGGGCCATCCGACCAAATCCCATGAAAAAAACTTAAAAAAAGAAGCGAAATCGTTTTGAATTTTGCATCGAATAGCATACAATCAGAAAGATCTCTTCTAAAGGATGACACGCCTGAAAACGTGGTGATCTTTCCTGATGCCCCAAAAGAGATTTTGGACCGCCATGGTCCTGCAATGGATGAATACAACGAAAAAATAACCGATGGATAAAGGATTTGGAAGACATTCGGAAAACAGAGCGCCAAAAGCAGATTTCTGGAAAGATCAAAGATCTTTGATTGACAACCCGCTTGTGTTTGTCTAAGATATTCCGTGGCTGTATCCAAGCCTTTGAGCCCCGGTAACGCTCATTGAAACGGAGGAAGCGAATCATGCGTCAGACAACAATGGCAAAACCTGCTGAAGTAGAACGCACTTGGTATGTAATTGATGGCGAAGGCCAGACTCTTGGTCGTCTTGCTACAACTGCAGCTCACGTTCTGCGCGGTAAACATAAACCTTCCTACACTCCAAACGTGGATTGTGGAGATTATGTAATTATTATCAATGCGGACAAGGTCGAAATGACCGGCAACAAACTCAACACTGAAAAGTACTACAACCATTCCGGATACTATGGTGGATTACGTGTACGTTCCGCCAAAGAAATGAAGGAAAAATACCCTGTTGAATGGGTTCGCAGAGCTGTTCAGGGTATGCTCCCACATACTCGCCTTGGTGACGTTCAGCGTAAACATGTTCTTGTTTATGCAGGACCAGAACACCCACATATGGCCCAGCAGCCTGTAGAACTTAAGGTTAAAGGATAGGAGAATAGGAAATGGCAAAAAAAGAAAACTTTGTTCAGTACCTCGGTACCGGACGTCGTAAAGAAGCCGTTGCCCGTGTCTTCCTTCGTCCAAATGGAACAGGGAAAATCGTAGTCAACGGTAAGGAACTGAAAGAATACATGCCATCTGAAGTTCTTCAGATGGAAGTACGCAGCCCACTGGAACTTACGAATACGCTTGATCAGTTCGACGTACTCGTAAATGTACATGGCGGCGGCTACACTGGCCAGGCTGGTGCCATTCGTCATGGTATCACCCGTGCTTTGATGAACGCTTCTGAAGATTACCGCCCAGCACTGAAAGCAGCCGGCTATGTAACCCGTGACCCACGTGCGAAAGAACGTAAGAAATACGGTCTGAAAAAAGCACGCCGTGCACCACAGTTCAGCAAACGTTAATTCTCATTGTCTGATTCCCCTGCGAAGCATTTCGCAGGGTTTTTTAATGCTCGATGACAGGTTCAGTCTTCATGCACCCGATACCGGTTTTTCTTTGCTGGGGGGGCTCTGTCCAATAAAAAAACCGCTCAAAAGAGCGGCAAGGAAGACTAGACCATATAGCCGATTCCTTTTCTGGTGATTACAAACTCAAACAAATCAATGCCTTCCAGTTTCCGGCGCAGCCTGTTGACGTTGACTGAAAGGGTGTTTTCGTCAATGTAGCAGTCCGTTTTCCATAGAGCATCCATCAGCTGTTCACGCTTGACAATCCGATCTTTGTTTTCCATCAAAATCTTCAATATCTTTGCCTCATTTTTCGACAGATCGATTGTTTTGCCGTTGTAGCTGACCTCATTGCTTCCGGTATCCAGCCTGACGCCTTTGTGTTCGAGAAAATCGGTGCGGGAGGTATAGTCAAACGTCCGTCGCAATAAAGCCCGGATTTTGGAAACCAGCACCGAGATATCAAATGGCTTGGTGATGTAATCATCTGCCCCTTGATTAAGGGCGGTGATCACGTTCATGTTTTCATCGGCACTGGAAATAAAAATAATGGGAACTGAAGAGAACTTCCGAATTTCACCTGTCCAGAAAAAGCCGTTGCGTTCGGGGAGGTTTAAATCCATGAGGACCAGATCTGGTTTTACCGTTTCAAATTGTTCGAGAATATCATCAAATGTTTCAGCCCGTCTGGCATCAAAGCCCCAGCTTTCCAAAACGGAAGCCAGTGCTCCTGATACGGAGGGGTCATCTTCTACGATCATGATTTTGTACATGCACTTATTTTAACAGTGCTAAAAGCGGTGATTGTGAATAATTTATGAACTTCCAGATAAGATTACCGTAAGAAAAACGACTGATTCTTCAACCTGCTTCATCCCTTAAATAAAGGTGACGAAGACGAAAGAGGAATGAAAGAGAAGTGTAAGATCACCTTGACTTGCAAAAGATCCAGAACGAATCCCGCCAGCATGAAGCGAAATGGCTGCCGGCTGCCTCTTGACATTTCGGGCGTTCAATTCTACGCAGCTGCTCTGATGGCTTTCAGTTTGTGAAAAAGCATGAAAAAAGACCGATCTTATAAGAAAATCGGTCTAGAAGATTGGCTGGCTTGGGTGGGGCGGCTTGGTCCACCCGGAAGAGCATTGGGCCAGACATTGCAAATTTTCGCCGTCTCAGGTGCAGATTCACCTTGGATTCTTTCGATTTGAATGCAAAGGACAGAAGCCAAAAAAGGAAAAAAGAACTAGTTCTCCTGGTCGTTTGCGTCCTGGAATTGCGAATTATAAAGGTTGGCATAAATACCACCCTTGGCCAGCAGTTCCTGGTGGGTACCGCTTTCGACCAGATCGCCATGATCCATCACCAGAATCAAATCAGCATTCAGAATCGTTGATAACCGGTGCGCAATCACAAAGCAGGTCCGGTTTTTCATGACCTCGGTCATCGCCGCCTGCAGTCTTTTTTCCAGCCTTGTATCCACTGAGCTGGTTGCTTCATCCAGGATGAGGATCTTTGGATCTTTCAAAAGAGCGCGGGCAATCGTCAGCAGCTGCTTTTCGCCTTGCGAAAGATTCTGTGCATCTTCGCTCAGCTGCGTCTGCAGACCATCCGGCAGATGGGCCAGCGTTTCCGTAAGCCTTGCTGTTTCAATGGCCTTCTGAATCTGCTCTTTGCTTAAGCCGTCCTTGGCATAGCGCAGATTGGCTTCGATCGTTCCTTCAAATAACCATGGATCCTGCAAAACCAGCCCGATCAAATCCCGCAGATCTTCAAAGGAAAGATCGTTGATATTCTGGCCGTTGATCGCAATCTGGCCGCCGTCTACCGGATAGTAGCGTTCGAGCAAGTTGGTCAAGGTCGTCTTGCCCGCGCCGGTATGACCGACGATGGCTACCGTCTGGTTCTGGTCAACATGGAAAGAAACATCTTCCATTAAAGGCTTATCGGTATAGGAAAAGCGGATATGGCGAAAATCGATGTCTTCAATGGTTTCAATCGGCTTTTGGGTGATGGTCTGTTCTTCTTCATCCAGGTCCAGAAATGAGAACAAGCGGTTCATTCCCGAAAAAGCAGACTGTACAGCCGAAGACAATTGGGAAAGCTGTGAGATGGGATCATTGAGATTCCAAATATAGCGGATAAAAGCCTGTACCGAGCCTAAAAGCATCGCGCCGCTGACCACTTGCAAAAGGCCATACAAACAACAGCAGGCGATTTCCACATAGATGATCACGGTTGTCCAAGGACCGATCTGACCCGAGAAAGCCTGGGCTTTAAAGCTGGTCTTGAACAATCGCTCATTGGCTTCGTTAAAGGCGTTTTTGGCATAGTCCTGCTGATTGTAGATCATAATCTCGCCAAGGCCGCCATACATCTCATTGACGGTTCCATTGAGCTTGGCAAGGGCTTCCTGTTGGGCATCGAAGATCGGCTGCGTTTTGCGGACAATTCCAACCGAGATCAATACGATCAACGGCATTCCAGCAACGACCATCCAGAACATCGGCCGGCTGATGGTAAACATCATGATCAAAATCAGTGTTGTACTCAAAATGGTGCCGATAATGCGGGCAAGCGTCTGCTGCAGGGCATTGGAGACTGTTTCCACATCATTGGTGATCCGCGAAAGCAGATCTCCCGTTTTGTGGGTGTCAAAATAAGAGACAGGCAGGTGGTTGATCTTGACCTCAATCGCATTTCGCAGATCGAACATCGTTTTCTGGATTGCATCTGTCATCCAGATTGTGCTGAGAAACTGGGAGCTGATTTTAATCAGGTAGATCATAAACAATGCCAGAATCAGCTGGCCGATCACGGGCATCTGAATATGGATGGGGCCTCCATTCGCCGCGCTGACATCGAGCTGGAGCTGGGAGGTAATCCGCCCTTCTGCTACGGGCATGGCAATATACGTCAGGTTGGCCACAACAACCATCAATAAGCCGGCCCAAAGCTTCTTTTGATTGGGACGGATAAACCGATAGAGATGTTTGAGGCATTGGCTGAAGGTGAGGTTTTTAGGCATCAGATCTGTCTGGGCTGCTTGTTTATTTGGCATAACGCGCAGCCTCCTCTTCACTCATTTGTGACAAAACAATCTGCCGGTACAGCTCACTGCTTTGATAGAGCTCCTGGTGGGTGCCGCAGGCGGCTAACCGGCCTTGATCGAGGACAAGAATCTGATCACAGTCCAAAATCGAAGAGACGCGCTGGGCCACAATCAAAAACAAGGCCTTTTTCTGGATGGGTTCCAAAGCTTTGCGCAGTTTTGCATCAGTGGCTAAATCTAAAGCGGAAAAGGAGTCATCGAGAATATAGAGACCCGTGTTGGCTACAATGGCTCGGGCAATTGAGAGCCTTTGTTTTTGGCCGCCGGATAAATTGGTTCCTTCCTCGCTGACCAGGTCGTTCCACCCATTTTCACGCTCGTTGACAAAAGCTTCAGCTTGGGCCAGCTTAACAGCTTTTAAAATTTCATCGTCTGAGGCCTGTCGGTTTCCAAAGGTAATATTGTCTTTGATCGTCCCTGAGAACAAGTGGGCTTTTTGGGAAACCAGTGCCGTTTGGCGGCGTAAAGATTCTACGGTGTAGGTTCGGATATCCTGGCCGTTGATTTCAATCCATCCTTCATTGGGATCGTAGAAGCGGCTGATCAGCTTGGTCACAGTCGATTTGCCCGAACCGGTTGCCCCGATCAGGGCAATCTTCTGCCCGGCCTTGGCTTGAAAGCTGATGTTGGAAAGCGAATGGCTTTTGGAATCGGGGTAGGCAAAGGAAACATTTTTAAATTCCAGGCTGTCGACATGGTCAAGCTGGTGTGTACCCGAAGATTGAATGGACGGCTTGGTTTCTAAAACTTCTTCAATTCGCTTGGCGGAGACCGCAGCCCGGGGATACATCATGCAGATCATGCAGACGACCAGAACGCTCATCATGCAATGAAACAGGTACTCGACAAACATCAGTAGTTCGCCGAGCTGGATCTGATTGTTTTGGATCAAAAGCGCAGCGAAATAATAAATGCACATCACGGACAGGTTCATCAAAAAGAAGAACAGCGGTTCGGACATGCTCATCAGCTTAAACAGCTTGGAGGTAACGGTCTGGTACTCCTTGTTTTCCTTTTCAAACCGTGCTTCTTCGGTTTTCTGGCGGTTGAACGACCGAATCACGCGGATGCCGTTGAGGTTTTCGCGCAGAATCTGGTTGATGCGGTCAACGGACTTCTGCTGGCGCTTGGAGAGCGGGCCGGCTGCCTTAAAGAAGGCAGCCGCACCGACTAAGATAATGGGAATGGTGCCCAAAACAAACCAAGATAATCTGGGGGAAGTCGTCACGACTAGAATGGAGCAGACCACCAGCATGATGGGAGCGAGCAGGGCACTGCGAAAAATCTGGTGGCAGAACTGCATAATCTGGAATGAATCAGAACTCGTGCGGGTGATTAAAGAAGAAACCGTAAAATGGTCTACTTCCTCAATCGAGAACGTCATGACATGTGCAAAGAGATCTTTGCGGATTTCATAGACGATCATCGTGGAAAGCTTGCTGGAAGTATAGGCCAGAAGGCTCATTCCGATGGTCGTAATGACAGCGGCCAGTAAAATCAGTCCAAAACATTGGTAGTAAAACGATTGTGGACCATGATCGATATAGTTGTTGGTCATCCGGCCAAACAAGGTCGGAATACCAAGCTCAGTTAGCGCAAAGCTTGCAGCACAGATCAGATCCAACGAAAACAGAAGCTTATGCTTCTTGAGGTAGTGAAAGATCAGCTTCATACAAAAAGTCATCCTCCTTTCTGGAATGAAGATCTTTCATTTCTGGACCCGTATGTTCAAGAGTAACAGATTTGACCTATAATAAATCATCAAAGCCCAAAAAGCGGCAAAAATATCGAAAAAGTTACTCCGATTTCAGAAAATGGAAGATGAAACGTTTTTCTTTGTTTTTTCATTGACTGGAAAGCGTTTTTGAATCTGTAACCTCTTGCCTGAAGCCCAGTTCTTCTCATGGAAAACGGCGGTTTTCAGAGACTTTTCACGTTTTGCTTCAGGTTTGGAAGATCTTTTTCTTTCCTTGCCAAAAGTCCAAAGTCCCAAGCAGATACAATTTTTTTAACTTGAGAAGAAAAAATCCCACAATATTTCGAAAAAAGTATCAAAATCAGATAATTCGCGGCCGTTTAATTTGTGTAATTTTTGACTTTATTTCTTTTTGGTGCCGGATCTCTTACACTAAATAAGACCAGTTCTATATTTTTATTTGAATATGAAAGCGAATTCATTGAATGTGGAACAAACGGAAAAGAAGAAGGAGAAATCAACTTATGGGAATGTACGACAATAAAGTGGCCATCATTACTGGCGGCGGAAAAGCGACGTTAAAAAACGGGGCACCAGGAGCCATCGGGTATGGCATTGCGCATTGCTTTGCCAAAGAAGGGGCAAATCTGGTGATCACAGGCCGCAACGTTAAAAAATTAGAAGAGGCCAAAGCAGAACTCGAAGAACTGTACGGCATCCAGGTTCTGCCTGTTCAAGCGGATATCAACGCTGGCGCTGACAATGCAGCCACCGCGAAAATGGTTGTCGATAAAACGCTGGCCAAATTTGGCCGGATTGATGTACTGATCAACAACGCCCAGGCTTCCGCATCAGGCGTGACCCTTGTTGACCATACAACCGACCAGTTTAACTTAGCCGTATATTCCGGCTTGTATGCAGCTTTTTATTATATGCAGACCTGCTATCCCGCTTTAAAGGAAAGCCAGGGCTCCGTCATTAACTTTGCTTCCGGCGCCGGCTTGTTTGGCAACTTCGGGCAGTGTGCCTATGCAGCAGCCAAAGAAGGCATCCGGGGCTTAAGCCGCGTGGCCGCAACGGAATGGGCCAAAGACAATATCAACGTGAACATCATCTGTCCATTGGCCTGGACTTCGCAGTTAGAAAACTTCGAAACGGCTTATCCAGATGCCTTCAAGCAAAACGTCAAAATGCCTCCGATTGGCCACTATGGGGATGTCATTGCCGATATCGGCCGGGTATGCGTACAGATCGCTGGTCCGGACTTTAAATATATGACAGGAGAAACCATTACTTTAGAAGGCGGCATGGGCCTGCGTCCATAAAATCCGCATTCATTTTTTCGAAGACTAACTTTTAAATAGTATTTGCTGATTAATTAAAAAACGTTTTTTAAAGTAAATTTCTTATTTTTGTGCTGTGATTAAGTGCAAGGAAAATTGGGATTTCTTCTAATTTCCCTGCACTTTTTTCAGGAGAAGCCGCTCATGTACCGTAAGAATTTGTTCCCACAGCTCAACCTTTTTACCCAGGAAGCCTCAGTTATGGAGGTTTTAGATCCAGAGGACGAAATTGTCAAACTTGCACATACTA
>JADGIS010000069.1 GCA_015233825.1 Erysipelotrichaceae bacterium RD49 | reverse complement strand
GGCATTCATTTAATGCACCTCCCACGAAATATTGTGGGGGTTAAAGCAGCTAAATATCTATAATCTTTTGTCTAAAACCTGCATTTTATCTCTGTCCGCTACCTACATTTAAAGTTTAGCCTTAACATAGACTACTTGTCAGATCCAGAACGCTAGGCTAAAAAGAAAAATCTCAGTTTGATTTGGGATGATCAGACTGAGATTTTTTAAAGTAGTTATAAAAACGATATTTAAAGGATATTAGTCATTTTCTTTCGGGCAGACCATAACTTTGATGGATTCTGGCCCCATCTGGGTATGGATAGCCTCTTCAAGCTCTTCAATCGGGAAGATATGGGTAATCAGTTTTCCAATTTCCAGGCGTCTGCCATTGATCAAATTCACAGCCCGCTGATGGGTATCCGGGTTGATCATGGAACCGGTAATGTGAAGTTCCTTTCTATAGACATCAAATAAGGGCAGGTCAACGGTTGCATCAGGAGCTGGAACGGAGAATAACAGGATATTTCCATTGTAGCTGGCAGACTCGATCGCCTGTTTCACCGCAAATGGTTTGCCAACGCATTCAATGACTACGTTACAACCATCATGCCCAGTGATTTTTTTGATTTCTTCATTTAAGTTCTGGTTGATTGGATCGATGGCAGCATCGGCACCTAGTTCAAGAGCCAGGGCTCGTCTTTTTTCAACAGGTTCCGAAAGAATGACAGTTGAAGCACCGGATAAACGGGCCATCTGCACCATCAATAAACCAATCGTTCCACCACCGATCACCAGAACGCTGTTTCCCGGCTTGATATTGGCCAGATCAATTCCGTGCAAAACGCAGGCTAGTGGTTCAGCCATTGCGGCTTCTGTAAATGGAATGTCTTCATCGATTTTGAAGCACTGGGATGCGGGGGTTCTCGTATATTCGGCAAAGCCGCCGTCTACATTGACACCAAGTGCAAACAGGTTTTCACAGTTTTGCTTCTTGCCCATACGGCAAGGATCGCAATGGCCGCAATACATATTTGGATCCATTGCAACATGGTCACCCGGCTTAAGTTCTGTTACGTTTTTACCAACTTTTTCGACTACACCAGCAAATTCGTGGCCTAAAACAACGGGTGGTACAACTTCCGCGCTGCCAGCTTCGCCATGATAGATATGGACATCGGTTCCGCAAACACCGCAAGCCTTATTGCGGACGAGGACTTCATCATCGCCAAGATCCTCAAAAGTCATTTCCCGCACTTCAAATACAGGATCATGATCTGCACCTAAAAAATAAGTACCTTTCATCTAAAATCTCTCTCCTTCGAGCAAATGCTCTACAGAAAAATTATAGCAAACAAGGGACTTGTCGTTTAGGGTTGATCATGAGTTATGTTTCACCAGAAACGAGAAATTTATCTTCTTTAAATCGATCGTGTTTTTTCATTTCATTGAACGTAAAGCAAGAAGAGTTTGACCTTTCTGACCCGTTACAGAAACCAGATCTTTGCGTTCCAATAAGATATCTACGTTCCGTCGCAAACGAGCAGTGATTCCTTTATGGCCAAGTTTTTTGGCAAGTTCGGTCATGCTTAATGGTGCTTCAGCTAAGCAATCCCAAATCATTTTTTGATAAACGAGAGCTCTATCTTCTTTTCGGTTTCTTTGAATAAAAGAAGGATGAATAGGGATACTCACCGACAAAAATTGTCGCTGATCATCATATTCAAAATGAAGAGTAGGCGATCCGTTCTCTTCCAGAGCAGCTAATGCGTTTGGAAAACCAGTATTTCTGCCTTCGATCAGTTTGATTTCTTGAAGTAAATCTCCAATTCGTCTATTTCGATACATTCGAGATTGGATTTGAAAGGATTGAATCGCTTCATCTAGTCACGCTCTGCATCAGTTCCTCCTGCAAAAGCGGCAGGCAGTAGCCAAAAGCCTCATTGCAGGAGGAACATCACCGATCCAGGCGTCAATGGAGACGGGATTCGTGAATTACTCCCATTTTTCCAAAGCTTTTAAAGACCGTTATGGTTTTTCGCCTTCCCTCGCTATCGGAAAAACGCAGCCAAAGACCTGATTCAACGTTTAAACGAGTTTGGCAGTGGCAATGGATTATAATCGTTCGGCTTATTTAAAAAGGTCCTTTCAAGAAGAGATGACGGACAAACCTGACCAGTTTAATGACGGACATCTTTCTTGGAAGGACCTTTTTCCAGTCTATGAAAA
Source organism: Erysipelotrichaceae bacterium RD49 (assembly GCA_015233825.1). Taxonomy (GTDB): domain Bacteria; phylum Bacillota_I; class Bacilli_A; order Erysipelotrichales; family Erysipelotrichaceae; genus Allobaculum. Next base: position 11,470 of record JADGIS010000069.1, on the reverse strand, counting down.
CTGGAGAAGATGGATCTTGGAAACTTAAAGGCGCGGGGTGTTATGCCGGTGCGCTAAGCGTTCTTTGTGGGCAAAGGCATCCACCGGGCGGTTGGCATGAACCAGGATTTTGCGCCAGTCTTTGTTATCGGTGATAGACACCAGATCGCGATCTGAAATCAAAAGGCCGCTTTCAGGAATAGAGAGGGCCAGTTTGGTTGGCTGCAGCTTTGCTTTGAAAGCTTCCATTGCCTGATCAAAAGTACAGGAATCCAGTTTGAATAAATCTTTAGCAATCTGGACGATCTTGGATTTGTCTTCTTTTTTCAAAGAGTCTACCCAGGATAAAAACAACGCACAGCCGGCAGATCCTTCGGTCAGTGAATACTTAAAAGCCAGATCATTGGCTAAAGATTCAACAGGGCACTTCGAAATATGGAGCTTGGCATGGCTTTCGTAGCCAACCTGGAAAAGCTGGGTGCGGGCATCCAGATTGTAGATAGATTGCTCCATGGTCGAAGCAGCCGCAAACAGCCGGTCTAATAAGGAAATGCATTCGGTATAGTCTGCACCATCCAGTGTAAGTGCCCCATTGAACAGGTGAATGAAAAGATTGAAGACCTGCGTCATGGTTGGATAGAACGGATACATCGCCAGGTTTGGATCCAGGATCGTGAACGTGCATTTCAACCCTTCATTGCTGACGGTTTCCTGTTTGCCTTTGCGCACCAGGGTACAGCCAGTAGAGAGCTCAGAACCAGAGGAGGGATTGGTTAAGATCGAAGCAATGGGATACACCTTTTTGGGTTTTTTCTTGCCAGTCCAGAAATCCCAGACATCACCTTTGTAGCCAAGGCCTAAAGCGATTCCTTTGGCACACTGCAAAGTCGATCCACCACCAAGAGCGAGAATAATATCGCATTTTTCTTTCCGGGCGATTTTAATGCCGCGTTTGACCGAATCGTATTTGGGGTTGGGCAGAATCTGTCCCATATTGGCATGGGGGAAATTTTCCTTGATCAAAAGCAGGCGGACTTTGGTTAATAAGCCATCTTCCACAGGACGGTGGCCATGGACAAGCAGCACCTTGCTTCCGCATGAGCGAAGCAGATCGGGCAGTTTTTCAAGTGAATCGGGACCGATCTCAATCTGTCCCGCAGGCGTTTTGATTGGATTGTTTTTCATACCTTAAGTATAACGTTCCGATCATATTGAGTGGATAGCCCTGCCTTATTGTTTTTTGACATCGAAAGAAGCGCTGCCAAAGAGGATGGAAGAAGGGATAAGAAAAAGGGAAGGATAAAGAAGTGGATGCAGATTGGAAATTCACGAAGCGCCTGGGCATCCTACTGAATTGGAATGGCAGGATAAAAAAGAACTTGATCACAGAATTTAAGATCAGGATATTTTTCTCAGGGGTGATTTCCTTGGGTGATCACATTGTCCAACTCTGTAAGCAGACAAGAAAATCACGTACAATGAAGAATACAGAAGAATTCAATACGAGAAAAAGAAAGGGGCTATACGATGGCTTACAATGTGCTGATCGTGGATGATGAACTGATTATCCGGCAGGGAATTGAGTATCTGATCGACTGGGAAAAAGAAGGCTTTCACCTGGTTGGCAAAGTCAAAAACGGCCAGGAAGCTCTGGATGCCATGGAAAAACTGCACCCGGACATTGTCATTACGGATGTGGAAATGCCGGTGATGAGCGGATTGGAACTTGCCGAAGAACTGTCAAAGCACTGGCCCCAGGTGCGAATGATCATGCTCAGTGCCCACTCTGATTTTGAGTATGTCCGCCCTGCTTTTGCGCTCGGGGCAGTGGACTACATTTTAAAGCCTTCTCTCTCGCCCCAAGAATTAGTCAAGGTTTTACGCAAGTCTGTCAAGGGTCTTCAACAAGTCGAGGAATCTTCCAAAGCCAAAAGAAGCCGCATCATCAACCGTTATTTGGCTGGCTATGAAGACTCGCTTGAAGAGCTGGAAAAGGATCCGGCGCTTGCCAGACTGTTTCCTGCCTCGGTCGTTTTGTTTGATGAACTGCCCAGCTCTAAGAATGCGGATAAGCGCTTGGAAGAGTTGAACGAGAAACTGGAAGCAGCCAATTCCGGTGATTTATCCTGCGGATTCTTGATTGCGCAAAATTATCCAGCTTTTTTGGTACGAGAATCCTCTCGTGACCAGTTTAAGGCCAAGCTTGCGGGCGACAGCTCCTTTTGCGCAGCCTGCTTTTTTATCAGCAAGCCCTACGCCTCTTTTCAAGATATCAAGCAAAACCAATCGACTTTGGCCAACCAGCTGATGTCTTCTCTTTTTTATGCTTCTAAAAAAACGGTCATCGATGAGATGCAAGCCGGCATCATCCCTTTGACAGGCGTTGGGCAGCAAGCACAAAGCTGTGCTTCCAATTCTTTGGATGACTATGAAGCCAGCTTAAAAGCTTCCAATTTTGACCAAGCCTTTAAGCAGCTGCAAGACTATGCCCGCAACGAAGTGGCCGCTCATGCCGAGGAAAGCCGGCTGAAATCGGCCGTGGTCAATGCGATCTACTCATTTGTTAATTTATTGGAAGTTTTCCGGCTGGAAAAGGATCATATCCGCTACTTTAAGCTGAACTGCTACGCCTTGATCCACAATGCGAAAAATGCAGATGAATTTTTACGTCAGCTCGATGCTTTGATTGAAGATGGAAAAGCTCTCGTTGCCGGCTATCAAGTCACAGAAAGCCGCGGCGAGATTGCAATGATGATGGACTATATCCAGCAGCACTATAATGAGCCGCTCCAGCTGCAGACATTAGTCGATCAATTTGGCTTCAGCTATGCGTACCTTTCAAGCTTGTTTTCCGAGAAATCTTCAGAAACCTTCTCGGAATATCTCAACCGCATCCGCATTGAAAAAGCTTGCGAGCTGTTGATCAAAACGGATTCAAGCATTTCAGAGATCGCCCAGGAAACCGGCTATACCGATTCCGGGTACTTTTCCAAGGTCTTTAAAAAGCAGACCGGCATGACCCCTAGAACTTACCGGAGGCGCAATTCATGAACGCTTTCAAGAAACGGTCCCTTTTTTATAAGCTGATCATCATTGTTGGAGGGTCCTTGATGATTATGTTTGCGGTCGTGATGGGAATGACGATGAAACTGATGCAGAACAGCTTTACCAATCTGTATACCACCGAAACCAGGCTGCTTTTGGATAAAATTGCCGAAAACTATGACGATCTGCACCAGCAGACAGTCCAGGCTCTTTTAACCTGCCAAAACAATCAATATGTAAAGGCCTTTCTTTCTGATCCCAACCAGGATGGCAAGGCCCAGTCCGCCATTATCTTCAATATGCAAAAAGCTTTGGACCATGTAAACCTGCTCAATGACCGGACTTTATCGACGTTAATCTTGATTGGCCGCAATGGCAATGTCTATGTTTCAAATGATGACAAGCGGATGATGACGCGCCAGGAAATCTGGGACAGCGACCCTGTGCAGCTCGCTTTGAAGAATCCCGATCAGATTACCTATTCCTTTGTCAAAGAGCGCATGGTCAATTCCGGAAACTATGACCAGTCCATTGCCGCTGTTCAGATTTTGCAGGACGGTGAAAATGAGGTGTATGGAGCAGCCCTGCTTTTAGTTAATTTACATAGTTTTGAAGAATACTATGCGTCCATTCTCGATCCCCAGCTCAATTCTGTCTTTATCGTCGATTCCAATGGCTTTGTCTTTTCCAGCAATAATTCCAGGATGATTGGCGACAACAAGCCGGATCTGCTCGAACATATTGAAAAGTATGGCGGCAGTTTTTCTCTTAAGGAAAATGGGCAGACGATTATGGGTGAATACCTGCCCTACTATGACAGCTATATTTTCTGCGTGATCGACGACTACCAGTTTTTTGCCCAGGCTTCAAACTGGTCATTGATTTTAGTGGTCGGAATTTTGATTTTGCTGGTCACCTGTGCAGTCATTTACGGACTGCTCAACCGGGCTTTCAAGCCCTTGGAAGCCATGCGAAAGAAAATGCATGATGCCCCGGATGGCAATTTTGAAGAGCATCTTCCTGTCGAAGGGGAAGGGGAAATCGCTGAACTGGCGATTGCCTATAACACGATGCAGGATGGCTTAAAGCACTATGTCGATGAATTGATGAGCATGGAAAAAGAAAAGCGGCTGCTGGAGATCCACTCCTTGCAGATGCAGATCAACCCGCATTTCATGTACAACACCCTGACTTCCTTCAAATTTCTGGCCTGGCAAAAGCGCGACGAAGAGCTGGTGCAGTCTTTGGATGCGTTCATTGCCCTGCTGCAGGAAAAGCTGGGCAACCAGGAGGAAAAGATCACCGTCGCCCAGGAAATCACCAACCTCAAAAACTATGTCCACATCTTGAAAATCCGCTTTGGCGAACATATCCAGGTCAACTACAACATCGAGCCGGCCTGCTTAAACTGCGTCTGTCCGAAGCTGATTTTGCAGCCATTTGTTGAAAACGCCTTTTTCCATGCCTTCAACGACCAGGAAAATGGCTCGATCGATATTTTTGGCCGGATTGTGGAAGACCATTTGTTGTTTGAGATTATCGACAATGGTAAAGGAATGGATGTCCAGTCCGATTTGAAGAAGAAAACGAAATTCAGCGGTATCGGCATCAACAATGTCAATGAGCGCATTGCTTTGCTCTATGGGCGCCAATATGGAGTCCAGATCGAAAGCGTTCCGAATGCTGGAACCTTCATTACCATTGAACTGCCGGCGATCCTTGAAACTTCCGAAAAAGGAAAGCGGAATGGCAAAGAGAATCCTCAAGACCAAAACCACTGAGTAAAGCCAGGAGAATAACCATATAAAATTATTTTAAAATCGATAACAATTAAAAAAGAGAGAACATTTCCATTTGTTCTCTCCTTTTTGGTTTGATTGCTGGTTAGAGGCTTTGGTTTCAATTTTAAGATGAAAGACAGGCCTTAGATCAAAGCAATCGTGCAGTCTAAAGCCAGGTCTTTGTTCGAATCAATCAGCCACTGGTCATGAACGGGAGCTCCCCAGCTGTCATCGCCGCCGATTCCCATCTGTTCGGATAAGATGCGGACAACGATGTCATTGCGGACAGGCAGCTTTTCCTTATGGTCTGCATTGTGCAGTTCTTCAGGGGTATATTCCAATGCACTAAACTGCAGTGGAGTGTTTTCGGCCTGGACAGCCAGTCCTTGGTGGTTCTTGTTTTCCAGCGAGAACGACCAGGTATCCACATGGTTGCCGCATTCCTGCGGGTTGAGGTAGTTGACGTATTGCGCGGATGGTGTGGAGGCATACAGGTCGATTTTCTGGTGGTTGCGGTCGCAATAGGAATCGAATGGACCCTGGGCGAGGTAAGTCAGTTGATTGAATTCTGGCTGAACATACAAACGCAGGCCAAAGGCAGGCAGCATCGGGCGGCTTGGATTGGCTTTCATTTCCATATGGACACTCATCGTGCCATTGCCATGGACTGCGTACTCGAGTATGCAGTCTTCATTGACAAATGGAATGTTGTACACATAGGAAACAACCACTTCATCTTCAGCCTTCTGCTTCCAAGTGCAGGTTTTGATGGTCGCAAATACTCCGGCGCTCATCCAGATGCCCATGATTGAGCCATAGCCGGCACCCATATCATTGTCGGTTAACGCACGGAAGAAATCCGGGCGGGCTGTGCCTTTGAGCAGTTCCTGGCCATCTTTTTTCAGCGAAATCAGGCCTTTTTGAATCGCGAACATCGCTGCAAAACCTTCTCCTTTCACACCGATGTTGCCATCGCCTTCGATCAACGTCAGGGATTTAGCTGGCACTTCTTGCTTGAAGGAATCGATTTTAGCCACCTTCTGGCCAAAGCTGATTTCATAGCCGGCAGGTGCCCATTCGGTTTCGTTTTTAAGAACGGCACTGACGGTGTTGATCCAGATCCCATTGGCATTTGGCGATGGCCATGCGAAGGCGATTTCTTTGGTGGCCTGGGGTGCGATGTTCAAATCCATCCGTTTGGTTTCGATCACTTTGCCATCGAGCGTTGTCGTGCAGACTAAAGCCAGATTGGATAAGTCATCGAATAAGGATTCATTTTCAACTGTAAAGCCGGATTCAGTGACCGTCAGCTTGACGGGTGCATACAGCTGCTTGGTTTCCTGTGACTTACCAGTTAAAGAGCGGTCGGCCAATACCAATCCATTGCCGCAGAAGTTGTAATCCGTTGGATAGTCTGAAAAATCGCCGCCATAGCAGAAGATCGTCTGGCCATCTTTTTCAATGGCGATGGCCTGGTCGCAGAAATCCCAGATAAAGCCGCCCTGGTATTTGGGATATTTTTTCTCTAAATCCAGGTACTCGATCAGGTTGCCAAGTGAAGAGCCCATGGCATGCATGTATTCACAGTTGATAAAGGGCTTTTTCGGATTGGACTTCAAGTATTCTTCAATGTCGGCTGGTTTGGCATACATACGGGAATGCATATCGGTGCAGCCATCAAAGTCAGGGGTGTAGACGCAGCCTTCATAATGCACCAGCCGATCCGGATCGTTTTCCCGGTAGAAGTCAGCCATCGCCAGGATGTCTTCACCGGCGTAGCTTTCATTGCCGCACGACCAGATGAAAATGCTGGGATGGTTTTTATCCCGCTCATACATGCTGCGAGCCCGGTCTACTACGGCTTCTTTCCATTCTGGTTTGGAGCCTGGAACATTCCATTCAGGATCCACCGCACCGAGTTTTTGCCAGGAACCGTGCGATTCCAGGTTGGCTTCATCGATCAAGTAGAAGCCATACCGATCGGCTAATTCATACCAATAGGAGGAGTTTGGATAGTGGGAAGTGCGCACCGCATTGATGTTGTGGCGCTTCATGAACTTGGCATCCTGCTCCATCATCTCGCGCGTCATGACGCGGCCAGAGTAAGGATTGAATTCGTGGCGGTTGACGCCGCGAAATACAATGCGCTTGCCATTGAGCGTCATGATGCCATCTTTCATTTCAAATTTACGGAAACCAACCGCAATTTCACTCTGTTCAACGATATTTCCATCGTGTTCCAAAGCCAGCTTTAACGTGTAAAGATAGGGCTTTTCAGCACTCCATAAGTGAACCTTTTCAACGTTTAAAGAAAATTCGTTGAGTTCTTTGGCCTCACCGCTCAGGCAGCTGACTTCTTTTTGGTCGCCATCCAGCAAAACGGCTTTGCATGTTCCATCTTCGCGAAGCTTGTTTTCCATGGCTACGTTTAAAACAGCGGATTTGGATTCCAGGTTGATGTCCTGTGTCACTTTGACATCTTCAATATGCATCTTGTCTTCAAAGTGCAGGACGACGCTTCTGAAAATGCCAAAGAAACGCCAGAAGTCCTGGTCTTCCAGCCAGCTTGCGCTTGAACGCTGGTACACTTCCACAGCCAAAGTGTTGTTTTCTTTTACATAAGGGGTAATATCAAAATGAGCGGGTGTAAAGGAATCTTCGCTGTAGCCGACAAACTGGCCATTGACCCAGACATAGAAGGCACATTCGGCCCCTTCAAAGGTCAGGATGACGTCTTTGGATAATTCTTCTGGAGACAAGCTGAAGTTTGTTCGATAGCTGCCCACCGCGTTTTCTGTTTTTGATACATAAGGCGGACGCAGAAATTCATGTCCATCCCAGGGGTAAATGGTGTTGGTGTAGTGGTGGTTTAAATAGCCGGCAAACTGGATGTGGCCGGGAACCTGGATGTCGTCCCAGTTCTGGGTGTTATAGCCCTCTTGATAGAAATCAGCTTGGCGCAGCGATGGATTGGCAGCGAAGCTGAATTTCCAGGTTCCATCTAAGGAGCGCTCAAGATCCCCTTTCTTGTTTTTGTAGACGGGATGATCGGAATGGGCTTTTAAGCGGTTGACGGCGAAAACCTCGGGGGTTTCCAGCCAGTCAAGCGTTGGGTTTTGTGCGTTCATCTTTCTCTCCTTGGCTGCCAGGCAGCCTTTTTTACGCCTTCACTCCGGCAAAGAGTTGAAGGCTTTTTAAAACCAGATAAAAAGCAGGCCTTCAATCCAAAAGCGGTTTGGCCAAAAGCTGTTTTGGGAGAAGCCGGCAAATTCGGTCTTTTTGACTTTGTGTTTTAACGCTCTGCTTTGGCCGCAAGGCTTATACAGTTTGTCACTCTACGCTGCAGCAAGCGATCAGATTTGAAGCTTCATGCGCGCAGGACACAAGTAGTCTAAAGGATTCATCCATCCAAACTCCTGAATTTTCTTTGGATGAAATGGGAAAAATTTCCGATTTGGAAAGATTTTGGGCCGGGTCCGCTTCAAAATGGTACAAATTTTCGATTTTTGTAAATGTTTTCTGAGATCGCATGCAAGCGTTGACCGGAGCGCTTTCAGTCCATAAACTGGCACCTGTCACCACGGCAGACAAGCACGTGAGTGTGACTCAGACATCGCCAGAGCTTAACCAGACCTGACTTCGGATCTGTGCATGGCGAAGCAAATTGAGCACGAAATGTACCCAAAGCAGATACATCAGCACAGATAAGGAGATGAAAGAATGGCAAACATTACTCTCAAGAATATCAAGAAGACCTACGAAGGCGGCGTCACTGTCATCGAAGATCTCAACCTTGAAATCAAAGATAAAGAATTCGTAGTCCTCGTTGGACCGAGTGGCTGCGGCAAGTCCACAACCCTGCGCATGATTGCAGGCTTGGAAAGCATCAGCGATGGCGAAATGTATATCGGTGAAAGACTGGTGAATAAAGTTCCCCCAAAAGACCGCGATATCGCAATGGTGTTCCAGACCTATGCGCTCTACCCCCATATGACGGTTTACAAGAACATGGCCTTTGGTCTGCTGCAGCGCAAAGTCGATAAGAAAATCATCGACGAAAAAGTCATGCATGCAGCCAAGATCCTGGACTTGGAAAAATACCTCAAGCGTAAACCAAAAGCTCTTTCTGGCGGCCAGCGCCAGCGTGTAGCTTTAGGCCGTGCGATGGTGCGCAACCCGGAAATCTTCTTACTTGACGAACCACTGTCCAACCTGGATGCCAAGTTAAGAACCGAAATGCGCGCCCAGATTTCCAAACTTCACCAGGAACTGGGAACAACCTTCGTTTATGTAACGCATGACCAGACCGAAGCCATGACCATGGCTGACCGCATCTGCGTGATGAAAGATGGCGTGATCCAGCAGTACGATACCCCTGAAGTTTTATATGACAAACCAGCTAACCTGTTTGTGGCAAGCTTCATCGGCAGCCCGGAAATGAACTTGTTCACAGCTAAAGTTCAAATCGAAAACGGCAAGCACTATATCCTGCTCGATGACATGAAAATGGAACTGCCAGAAGGACTGGTTGAAGACGAACGCTTAGCCCCTTATAACGGCAAAGAAGTGGTTCTTGGCATCCGTCCTGAAGATATGTATCTCGAAAACGTGATGAAAGAAAGCTATCCCGATGCTGTGATGCATGTCAAAGCGGAACTGGTTGAAAACACAGGTTCTGAAGCCAACATCTACTTCAACCACGAAACCCGTAAAGCCAATGGCGGCATGTCGATTGCCAAAATCAACAGCCGCGACCACATCCACTTAGGTGACAATGTGGACCTGGTCATCGATAAAAACCGTATTCACCTCTTTGATGGCGAAACAACCAAATCGATCCTCAACTAATTGCACCACAATATTACAAATGATTTAAATAGCGGCCATACCCCCGGGAACAATGCTTCCACACAGTAAAGACTGAACGGCCTGCACAAATCATCATGTCCAAGCCGCAAACGGATCAACCAAAGGCCTTCATCAACAGGCAAACCTCAAAAGAAGGCGGCTGACGACCAAGAATGGTGTCCTGGCATTGAGCACTGCAAGAAGTGGATTGAGACCACCATCCAAGATTGAATAAAAGCTTTAAACACGATCCTGCCCGGACTGGCAAGCACCAAGGGCAGGTCAAAAAAAAAAAAAAAAAGAGCGGTCTGGATTCCTGCTTGGAATTCAGACCCGTATAAACCAAGGAGAAAATCATGAAAGCTAAAAAACTGTTTGCTTCCCTGCTTTGTGCAGCAAGCGCAATGACTATGACTGCCTGCTCTTCTTCTTCCTCCTCTGCACCTGCAGAAAGTGAAGCGTCTTCTAGCAGCAGTGACAAGATCACTGTTTGGGCATGGGATGAAAACTTCAACATCAAGGCGCTTCAGGCAGCTGAAGAAATGTATGCCAAAGAAAACCCGGATCTCGACATCGAAATCGTAACCATGTCCCAGGATGATATCGTTCAAAAACTGAATACTTCTTTGTCCAGCGGCAAAGTGGATGGTCTTCCGAACATCGTATTGATCGAAGACTACCGAATCCAGGGTTACTTAAAATCTTACCCAGATTCTTTTGAAGATCTGTCCAGCATCGTCAACGAAAACGACTTCATGTCCTATAAATTTGCGGTCAACAAAGAAGGCGACAAAATCTATGGTGTTCCCTTTGACTCTGGTGTAGCGGGTCTGTTCTACCGCACGGACTACTTTGAAGAAGCCGGGTATACAGCAGACGACATGCAGGATATCACCTGGTCCGAATACATCGAAATGGGGAAAAAAGTAAAAGAAACAACTGGCCATGACATGTTAACAATGGATCCAAGCGACTTAGGCCTGATCCGTATGATGCTGCAGTCGGCTAACAGCTGGTACCTTGATGAAGATGGCACAACTGTAACCTTAGCAGGCAACGAAGTTCTCGAAAAAGCGATCGAAACGTACAAAGACATCTTCGATTCCGGTTTTGTTAAACAGGTTGCGGACTGGGATTCCTTCGTATCTGGTTTCCAGAGCGGCGATGTGGCAACCGTTCCAACAGGATGCTGGATCGCTCCAAGTATCGAAAAAGTAGCTGACCAGTCCGGTAAATGGGCAATTGCACCATTCCCAAGACTCGATGGTATCGCTGATTCCAAAAATGCGACTTCCATCGGCGGTGGCGGATGGTACGTCGTAAAAGGTGTTGCCGGAGCCCAACAGGCGATCGACTTTTTAGGCAAAACGTTCGCTTCCAACGTTGATTTGATGGACCAGCTGGCTACGGATATTTCGTTAGTTTCCACCCTGAAAGCAGCTGCTGATACCGAAACATACAAACAGCCAGTTGAATTCTTCTCCAACCAGCCAGTCTTCGAAGACTTCTCCAACTGGGCAAGCCAGGTACAGGCTGTTAACTATGGTTTACACACTTACAGTTGGAAAATATCGGACAATTACGACATTCCTTCAAAGATGCATCTTCTCCATAGAGGATCCGACTTGCTTTACACCCACTGCAGGGCGTTTACCTACTAGATCTAAAAAATCTGAATCTTTGCAGGGTACTTTTATTCTGTAAATTACTCCCAGGTCTAACACAAAATTGCGTATAGGCCCCCCTCCCCACAATTTCGGCGTTTCTAGGCGCCTAATTCTGGGCTGGTTTTTGTAGAGTGTTTCTGTATAATGCTA
>JADGIS010000068.1 GCA_015233825.1 Erysipelotrichaceae bacterium RD49 | reverse complement strand
CCCTGTGCAAATCAAATTGACAGATGAGCAAATCGAGACAATTAACATGTCCGAGTGTGACGAATTAGGGCAATGGAACTATGTTATTTATCCCAATAAATAATCAAGTTATTTAGTGACTATTCCTTACCTGTCCCAACTGCGGCCACCAAGCCGATGCGGATTTGAATGCCGCAAAGAACATCTTAGATCGAAAGAAAGATCCAGAAATTACAGTCTATACCTCCGCGAAGGATGTAAAGAAAATCATCCTTCGAAGAATCGAAGAAGAACAACAAAAACAAGATACATCTAAGGAACCAAAGAAAGCCAAAAAAGCTAAGAAAAACTGAGAATCAACAATCAATCGGCTCATCATATGTAAGCAAAAGCCTGCATGACCTTCGGGAGGTGGTTTCGCCGATTCATGAAAGGAGGAACGGTTTTCTTAGAGGAAAAGGAGATCGCTGCATCAAAAAGCGAAAATCCATTCTAAAACGGCGGTTGGAAGACGCTCTGGATCTGTCAGCTTTTTCGCAGCAATGCGAAGGGCTGGTAGTGAAGGTTTGTTCTACTGGGCCCGCCGGAGTTTTCTTTCCGGAAAAAAGAAAGATGTATCCTGAACTGTTGTGAAACAGATAGAAAGGAGAAATCTAAAGATTTGAGCAGATTTAAATAGATTTGTTTAGATTTTTAGAACCAGTATTGGAATATTGAAGTCAGCCATGAAGATGGTTAAAAAGATCGAAAAGCAAAATCTGCTTCTTTCTGGTTAATCAGACTCTGCTCAGTCTTGACTAAGAGGATAAAGATATGGCTGCCTGGAAGCGGAGAATAAAGCAGATTGGTTATAACTCTAAATGATCTATTTCAGAAATGTGTGACCATAGTGGGCATTCTCGTTGGATAAATAAAGCAAAAATTCTTCATTTGAGAGTTGTAAATTGGAATTAAAGCGAGTACTATAGTCAGGCATGCGTGGGAGGACCCTGTGTCCGGAAACCACTGCATAAGACCAAAACAGGAGGAGAGTCTTATGGCAAAGAAAAAGAAAAAGATTACCAAAGTTGTAAAACTCCAGTTCCCTGCAGGCGGAGCTAAACCAGGTCCAGGTCTTGCAGGTGTTGGTATCAACATGCCTCAGTTCTGCAGCGCATTCAATGATGCTACAAAAGAACGCAGAGGCGATATCGTACCAGTAGTCATTACTGCTTACGAAGATAAGAGCTTTGATTTTGTACTGAAAACGACTCCAGCTGCTCAGATGATCAAAAAGGCAGCAGGTGTGGCTAAGGCATCCGGCGACCAGAAGCAGACTGCTGGAAGCATCACTGTAGACCAGCTCAAAGAAATCGCTGAATACAAAATGCCAGACCTCAATGCCAATGACATTGAAGCCGCTATGAAAATTATCGCTGGTACCGCTAAAAACATGGGTATCAAGGTAACAGGATACGAAGGATAAGAGAGGAGAAAAGACAATGGCAAAAGTAAGTAAACGCTATAAAGCTGCTAAAGAACAGATCGACCGTTCTAAAGTCTATTCCGTTGAAGAAGCTATTGATCTGGCGAAAAAAGCCAGCTCCGCTAAATTCGATGAAACTGTCGAACTTTCTTTCAACCTGAACGTTGACCCACGCCACGCTGATCAGCAGATCCGTGGTGCAATGGTTCTGCCTAACGGTACTGGTAAATCCCAGACTGTAGCTGTTGTTGCCGAAGGCGACAAAGCAAAAGAAGCTGAAGATGCTGGTGCAGATTTCGTTGGTTCTGACGAACTGATCCAGAAGATTCAGGGTGGTTGGTTCGATTTTGACGTGCTGATCGCGACTCCAAACATGATGGGAAAACTCGGCCGTCTTGGTCGTATCCTGGGTCCAAAAGGATTAATGCCTAACCCAAAAACCGGAACAGTAACGATGGATGTTGCAAACGCTGTTAACGAAGTTAAAAAAGGTAAAATCACTTACCGTGTTGACAAAGCTGGAAACATCAACGTACTGATCGGTAAAGTATCCTTTGACAATGACAAACTCGTAGAAAACTTCCAGGCTATCTACGATGTCATCAAAAAAGCAAAACCGGCTAAAGTTAAAGGAACTTACATGAAAAACCTTGTCCTCTCTACAACGATGGGCCCTGGTATCCACGTTGAAATTAAGTAATCTGGATTTGATAATCTTAATTTGACATTCTGGTTTTTCGTTATTAAACTTAGTTTGTTCTCAATATTCCAAAGACAGTAACGGCTTTATGCTTAATCATGTTACCGAGGGATTGATACGCATTTTTCCTATGCCAATCAAGCCCGCTTTGCTGCGGGTTTTCTTTTGAATATTGATGCAAAATACAGAAAGTAGAGGAATTCTCATGAACAAAGACGTCCTTGCTCAAAAGGAAGCTGATGTTGCTGAGCTGTCGAAAAAGATTTCTGACTCTAGTTCTGTCGTTGTCGTTGAATACCGTGGTCTGAGCGTAGCTGACATCACTGAATTACGTCACGCCCTGCGCAAAGAAAACGTTGATATGAAGGTATATAAAAATACCATCGCTCAGCGTGCGGTAGATCAGCTTGGTTATGAAGGACTTGAAGCTGCCCTGAAAGGTCCAAATGCTCTGGTATTTGGTACTGACCAGGTTGCTCCAGCCCGCGTTCTTGCCGATTTCGCAAAAACACATGATAAACTGATCTTAAAATCCGGCATCGTCGATGGAGCCGTCGTAGACGAAGCAACCATCAAAACTCTTTCCAGTCTGCCTAACAAAGATGGCATGATTGCAAAATTTGCATCTACCTTGAATGCACCTGTTATTAAATTCGCTCTGACTCTGAAAGCTCTTGCTGACAGCAAGTCAGGCGCTCCTGCAGAAGAAGCTGCAGCGTAATTGGAGGATAAAAGAAAATGGCTAAATTAACTCAGGAAGATATCCTTTCTTATCTTGAAGAAGCAACTATTCTTGAACTGAATGACCTTGTAAAAGCAATCGAAGACAAATTCGGCGTTGTTGCAGCTGCTGCTGTAGCTGGCCCAGCTGCTGCTGAAGCAGTTGATGAAGGACCAAGCGAAGTTACCGTAACTCTGACTGACATCGGTGGTACTAAAGTTGCAGTTATCAAAGCTGTACGTGAAATCACTGGTCTTGGTCTGGTTGATGCGAAGAAACTCGTTGACTCCACTCCAGCTGTCATCAAAGAAAACATTGCTCCAGAAGAAGCAGAAGGCATCAAAGAAAAACTCATGGCTGCTGGTGCAACTGTTACTGTTAAGTAATCAAGCTCATAGTCTGATCAATACAATGAAACGCAAAGCCCGTACGCTTTGCGTTTTTTTTGGGTTGCCAAATCCATCGCGCAAGGACGCCTGGCCATTCTTGTATTTCGGCCAGAAGGTGACGAATTGATAAGAAGATATCGAAAAGAAGAAATTACATCGTATTGAGTAACTTCAATTGGACATTCAAAATTTCGCCTATTTATGGCTAATATTGACTTGCTCTAAGAGGATGGGGCAGTCTGTGGCCTTCTTAACCGGCTTGAGAAAAGATCGCATTCTCTTTAAAGATCCGGTACACTGAAAGAGTTATTTGGAAATGAATTCATTCCAATCTGATAAACAGAAAGAGAAGAAGAAAGAGGAAAGAATGCGAAAAATATTGAAACAGACAATGGCAGCCATGCTCGCAGCTGCCTTCACCATAGCGGGTAGCGCTCAGAGGATGCAGGCCGATGAATTTGAACCGGTTCAAGAACCAGTAGATCCAGTTACACTGGAAAGCCAGGCTGATGAGCCGCCAGTGCCTGTTGGGCCGCCGATCTTTGCAGAATATGTTACTGAAAAAATCAATGCCCGATTTGCAGACGAAGCAGGCCGCCCTGAAAATGAAGCCAGCCATCCAGTGGATACCCGCAAGCGGATTTCGATGTATCGAGTTTATAATCCGAACTCCGGTGAGCATTTTTATACAGCTTCTGAAGTGGAACGTGACTTTTTGGTCAAAGCCGGCTGGCATAACGAAGGCATCGGCTGGTATGCGCCTGAAGATGGAGATCCCGTTTTTCGAATGTACAACCCCAACTCTGGTGATCATCACTATACATTGGAAGTAGAAGAACGAGATGATCTGGTGAAGTTTGGCTGGAACTATGAGGGAATTGGCTGGCGCTCTGATTCTGAGCAAAGCGTTCCGCTCTATCGTTTATACAATCCAAACGAAGAAACAGGAAACCATCATTACACCACCGACCAAAATGAAAGAGAAACTTTAATTCGAGCAGGCTGGATCAACGAAGAAATTGGCTGGTATGGTCTGCCAGCTCTGTCCTCTGATCCTTATGAAAAAGATGGCTTCTACTATTCCGGCGATGGTCAGAAACTGACAGGGCTGCAGAAAGTGAATGGCAGATTTTATTACTTTGATCCTGAAAAGGATGGAAAAAAGGCCATCTTTACAGGCTTAAAGAAAACGGATAAAGGGGATGTCATCTTTGGCAATGGAGACGGAACCTTGTATGCAGGCCCTAAAGAAATTGAGGGCAGGCTGTATTGGTTTTTGTCCGACCAGGGAAGGGCAGCCCGCAATGAATTCCGCCTGCTACCGGCTTCCTATCTAGGCGGCCAGGTGGATTTTGCCTGGTTTAACGATGAGAGTGTGATGGAAACCGGCCACCAAGCCAATGCCCGCCAGCAGTATGCTTATGTAGTACTGGGCGCTGGCAATCTGACCTACTTTGCAGACAATGAGACAGGGGCAAGCAGACAGGTGGCGGAATATTTAATGGACCGCTTCAGTCAGCCCAAACTTAATGCCTTGATGTCCGAGGCGCTCAAATATGAAGGTTCGCCCTATGTCTGGGCAGGAAAGAGTCCGGCAACTGGCTTTGACTGCTCTGGTTTAGTGACCTGGTGCATGAAGCAGAAATGGAATGTAGACGTCGATCCAATCATGACCAATGCGGCCAAGATCTACACCGATTACTGCCAGCCCGTTTTGCCAGGTGCTGAGCAGACAGGAGATTTGATCTTCTGGCGGGGAACCTATGGAAGCAATCCGAACTATATTTCCCATGTCGGCATCTACATTGGAAATGACTGGATGTATTGTGCGGGAGATCCCATCGGTTTCTATCCTGCGCAGTCGGTTCTGCGCCCAGATGGAACGATTGCTCCTTGGCTCTTTGGCCGCGTGAAGTAACGCGTGAAGTAAGTGGATTTGGCTCAGCCCAAACTCTCCAGGATTTGAAAAAACCGAAATCCCGCTTATCCCACCGGCTTTGAAGCGCCGTCCAATCCAGTGGGAACAGGCAAAAGCAAATTGAAGCACGATCCGGGCAGAATCTGCCTCCGGATCGTGCTTTTTATGTGGTAGGATGGAACAGAATCAATTGAAAAATGAGTAATAAAAAAAGCCGGAATAATCCGGCACTTGAAGACGAGATTTTTACCTGACATGCCGTCAAGTGGTCAACTTACTCTCATTATAAGGATACCGACGAAACACAAACAGAGGATTATCACAGAAGTGATAAAAAGCCTGCAAGTGCTGACAGTTTTCGACAACAAACAAGAGGAATCAGTTTACCTTATCTCAATTGTAGGAAAAAT
This sequence comes from Erysipelotrichaceae bacterium RD49, assembly GCA_015233825.1. GTDB lineage: Bacteria > Bacillota_I > Bacilli_A > Erysipelotrichales > Erysipelotrichaceae > Allobaculum. The sequence continues at coordinate 8,143 of JADGIS010000068.1, read as the reverse complement.
ACTAAATCTTCAAGCGACCTCATTATAGCAAATCATTCTTACAATGTCTCTATTGACATTCTGAAATTACAAGACTATAAAAGGAATTTTTTAGGATTGATTTTGAAATCCAGTTCTTGGTTTTCTATCCGTATTCGGAGTAAGGAGAGATCCTGAAGAAATCTGACGTTTTCATTTTGATGGAGGGAAAGAGTATGGCAAAGCCGCCGACGGCCAGGCTTGAAGGCATCGAAGTTGAGCTGGATGGCAGAAAAATTATTGAAGATGTCGATCTGGTGATTGAGCCTGAAAGTTGTATTGCCATAATGGGTCAATCCGGCATTGGTAAAAGCACGCTGCTCAAAGTGCTGGCTGGAATTCTAAAGCCAAGCCAGGGAACTGCCGTTTTGCCCAAGCGGGTTTCGATGGTCTTTGACCAGGAAGGCTTGTATCCAATGCTGAGCGGGGTGACCAATATCCAGCTGGGCATCGACTGGTCGAGCTGTCCGCGCAAAGAGCGAAAAGAGAAAGCCTATCGATGGGGAAAGGTATTTAACTGCCAGTCGTTTTGGAACCAGCCGGTTTCAACGCTCTCGGCTGGACAGAGAAAGCGGGTGGCGCTGGCCAGAGCCATGATGAAAGATCCGCAGCTGCTCTTGCTCGATGAGACTTTTCATGCGTTAGATAAAAAACTGCGCCTGCAGATCATGGAAACAGTAAAGAGCATCTGCAAGCAGGACCAGATTGCTTTAGTCCTGGCTACCCACGACCCCTTTGAAGCCCAGTTTTTTCAAGCCAAGATTTATCAGATGGAGCCCATTGAGAGCAATGCTAATGACGAAGGCCAGGATTCAGGCCAGGCTGGCAGCCGGCTGCATTTTGGACAAGCCAAATAGCAGAAGGCAAAAAGCGAAACTTTCGACCAAATTTCTGCCGGTTCGAAAGCTGGGAAAGAAAAGAGGATTTTGCATGATGGGAGCACCAGAACAATTAAGAGGCACCCACGTCAATGTAAATGGAAAAGAATACTTTGTCCAAAAGCTGTTAGGCAAAGGGAAAGGCGGCTACTCGTATCTAGCTTGGGATGGCGACCGAAAAGTCGTCCCTAAACAAATTCACCATGAGCCCTGCAGCTATTACAACTTTGGAAACAAAATTGAAGCCGAGCTCAATGACTATCAACATCTCAAGTACATTGGCATCCCAATGCCAATGATGATTGATGTGGACAGGGACCAAGAGCGGATTGTGAAAGAATATATTGATGGTCCGACTGTTTTTGAAATGGTCCTCCATGACCAGCTGCCAAAGACGTGCGTCGATTAAGTCAAAGCCATGTGTGCCAGGCTTTATCCGGCAAAGACCAACATCGATTATTTTCCTACCAACTTTGTACTCGAGGATGGCACACTTTACTACATCGATTGTCAATGACCCCACCTAAATCACTACGTGATTCTGGATGGGGCTTGAAGGAAGAAACCTCAAAACTTCTTTTTCAAGCCTGATTGACTAGCCTAAGTCTTAATTGACTCCGTGATTTGAGAATCAACCTTAAACAAGTTGAAATAGGCACTCTGGAACATTCAGCCTAATTCCGGACTCTGCGGACCTGTATGAAACAGTACTGAGGTCAGGTGCAGTGTGCAGATCGACAAACCTCTTATCACATTGGCGAAGGCTGATGTTTCACACACTTCTCTGGAAGGCTTTTTCAGCTTCCAAGATGCATTCCTCTTTCGAGGATAAGAATATGGTTGATGGATTCGATATGGATGGCAAACCCTTAATGCCTACCCAAAGGCATGGCAAGGTTCGCCATCTTTTAAATGACAAGAAAGCCAAAGTGGTAAAGAAAAATCCATTTACCATCAAGCTTTTATATGATTCAACTAGATATACACAACCCGTCACTCTTGGAGTGGATGCTGGTTCTAAACATATTGGTCTAAGTGCTTCAACCAAAGATAAAGAACTGCTGGCATGGGATATCCAGAACAGAACAGATATCACTGAGCTGATCTCGATTCGAAGAGAAACACGCAGAGCAAGAAGAAACCGCAAGATAAGATATAGAGCCCCAAGGTTTAACAACCGAGTCCGCACCAAACACAAAGGATGGCATGCTCCCTCTGTTGAACATAAGATTGGTACTCATCTTCATTGCATTCAAGAAGTCCAAAAACTTTTGCCTGTAACCAGGATCGTGGTGGAAACAGCTTCTTTTGATACGCAGAAATTAAAAAATCCAGTGATTTCCGGAACTGGGTATCAAAATGGCGATCAAAAAGGATTCTGGAATGTTCATGAGTATGTTTGATTTCGAGACAACCACGAATGCCAGCACTGCCATGGCAAGAAAAAAGATCCAGTCTTAAATGTGTATCACATTGAAAGCCGAAAGACTGGCGGCGACTCGCCTTCCAACCTGATTACGCTTTGCGAAACGTGCCATAACGAATACCATGACAAGATCAACTCAGGAAAGATCAAAGGTTCAGAAGACTTTAAGCTGCCTAAGCGGGCTAAGCCGTATCGAGACGCTGCTTTCATGGGCATCATGCGCTGGACGCTGCTGGAACGATTAAAAGAAGCCAACCCCAATATTGAAGTCATCAATACCTATGGCTACCTGACCAAAAACAAATGAATTGAACTGAACCTGACTAAAGAGCACTCCAACGATGCGTATTGTATTGCAGGCAATCTCAATGCCAGGCCGTTAAAACAATGCCTGTACCTCAAGAAGATCAGAAGGCATAACCGCCAGATTCATCAGTTCAATTTCATCAAAGGACACAAACGGAAAAGCAATCAAACCGACCATATGGTTGGCGGGTTCTGTCTTTTTGACAAGATCAAATTCGAAGGACAGGAATGCTTGATTACTGGACGCAGAAAAAGTGGATATTTTGTTTTGAAAACTTGATCAGGGCAAAAAATCCATCGTGCTGTTTCTATGAGAAAATTGGTGCTGATCAAAAGAGCGAATGGATACTTAAAAGAAACAAGAATTCGGCAATTCCTCCCCACCCAAACTGCTTAGCAGTTCTGGATGGGGTATCCTTGCCTAATATGATGAATGCAATCCCTACATGGATCAGTGGAATTTTGAAAACTGGGGCATCAAGTACTGGTCCAAAACGCCTGAATTCATGGAATATGTTGACCAGCAGGCTGATCCTGCCTACAAAACGGCCAGAAAATAAAAGAGCGGATGAGTCCAAGAGCCGGGAGACATTCTTTTGAGGTCGTGAAAGAGAAATCTTCATGTGAAAGGGCGCTTTCATAAAACTTTCATAAATTTCACAAGAAAAAGCAGTTGACATGCCATTTTGATTTTTGTAATCTTTTTAAGCATGCAAATACGGGCTACACCCGCTTTTTTAAAGAGCTGTCTATGAACCACCCGGATTCGTTTGCATGAAAACAAAGGATAAAAGGATAAATAAGGAGAAGCAATGCCTACAATTAACCAGTTAATTCGTAAAGGCCGCCAGTCCAGCCAGAACATGTCTAAGTCTCCTGCGCTGAACCGCGGCTATAACTCTTTAAAGTCCAGAGCTACGAAACAGACCAGCCCACAAAAACGCGGCGTCTGCACTCGTGTTGGTACAATGACCCCTAAAAAACCAAACTCTGCACTTCGTAAATATGCTCGTGTTCGTTTGAGCAACGGCATGGAAGTTACCGCATATATTCCAGGAATCGGACACAACCTTCAGGAACACTCCGTTGTATTGATCCGCGGCGGACGTGTAAAAGATTTACCAGGTGTTCGTTATCATATCATCCGGGGAACGCTCGACTGCGCTGGCGTTAACGAACGCAGACAGAGCCGTTCTTTATACGGAACAAAGAAACCTAAAAAATAGTCGTCAATCGTGAAAGGAGAATAAACCAATGCCAAGAAAAGGACATATTGCTAAACGGGACGTATTACCAGATCCTATTTACAATTCCAAACTCGTAACTCGTTTAATCAACAAAATCATGATTGATGGTAAACGGGGAACTGCACAGAAAATTCTTTACAATGCATTCGACATTGTAGAAGTAAAAACAGGCAAACAGCCTATGGAAGTTTTCGAACAGGCACTTGAAAACATCATGCCTCAGCTCGAGCTGAAAGTTAGACGTGTCGGTGGTGCCAACTACCAGGTGCCAGTAGAAGTCAGCGAAGAAAGAAGACTGACTTTAGGTCTGCGCTGGTTAGTGAACTACGCAAGACTGCGTAACGAAAAAACAATGGAACAGCGTCTTGCTGCTGAAATCATCGATGCTGCAAACGGCAACGGTGCTTCTGTAAAACAGCGTGACAACGTTCACCGCATGGCTGAAGCTAACAAAGCATTCGCTCATTACCGCTGGTAATCGATGATCAGGGCTTTAGCACTGCTTCGCTTGAATTTGCTATTTATATTATAAAGTTAGATTTCAACAGGAAGGATGTCGAATTATGCCAAGAGAATATTCACTTAACGATACCCGCAACATTGGTATCATGGCTCATATCGACGCCGGAAAAACAACGACCACTGAACGAATTCTGTACTACACAGGTGTAAACCATAAAATCGGTGAAACCCATGATGGTGCATCCACAATGGACTGGATGGACCAGGAAGCTGAACGTGGTATTACCATTACATCTGCTGCGACAACCGTTCACTGGAAAGGCAACCGAATCAACATTATCGATACTCCGGGCCACGTTGACTTCACCGTAGAAGTTGAACGTTCCCTGCGCGTACTCGATGGTGCTGTCACTGTTCTGGATGCCAAAGCCGGTGTTGAGCCTCAGACAGAAACCGTATGGCGCCAAGCCTCTGAATACGGCGTACCACGTATTGTATTTGTAAACAAAATGGACTCCACCGGTGCAGACTTCATCATGAGCTGCAATACGATCGTTGATCGTCTCGGTGCTAAATCCTGCCCAATTCAGCTGCCAATCGGTGCTGAAACAAACTTCGAAGGTGTCGTTGACATCATCGAACGCAAAGCTCTCTACAACAAGGGCGAAAAAGGTATTATCGTCGAAGAAGGACCTGTACCTGAAGACATGGTCGATCAGATGGAAGAATATCGGGAAAAACTGCTCGAATACCTGGCGGATTACGATGAAGATCTGATGATGCAGGTTCTGGAAGGTGAAGAACCTTCTGTAGAAGACATCAAACGCGTTCTGCGCATTGCAGTCTGCTCCGGTGACTTCTTCCCTGTTCTGTGCGGCTCCGCTTATAAAGACAAAGGTGTTCAGCCAATGCTCGATGCCGTTGTTGAATATCTGCCAAGCCCACTGGACGTTCCATCGATCAAAGGCACTTTGATGGATGGCGAACCTAGCGAACGCCACGCATCCGATGATGAACCATTCTCGGCTCTGGCTTTCAAGGTTATGACGGATAAATACGTCGGAAAACTTACGTTCTTCCGTGTATATTCCGGTACCGCTGATTCCGGAAGCTACGTTTTGAACTCTTCGAAAGATCAGAAAGAACGTTTCGGCCGTATCATGCAGATGCACGCCAACCAGCGTCACGAAATCCCGAAGGTTTACTCCGGTGATATCGCTGCGGCTGTTGGTCTGAAAAACACCACCACTGGTGATACACTGTGCGATCCGGATCACCCAATTATTCTGGAAAAGATGCAGTTCCCAGAACCAGTTATCGAACTGTCCCTGGAACCAAGAACAAAAGCTGACCAGGATAAAATGGGTCTTGCTCTGGCTAAATTGGCTGAAGAAGACCCAACCTTCAAGACGTATACAAACAAAGAAACTGGACAGACCATCATCGCTGGTGTTGGTGAACTTCAGCTGGACGTTTTAGTAGAACGTCTGCGCCGCGAGTTCAACGTTGATGCGAAGATTGGTAAACCACAGGTTGCTTACCGTGAAACTCTGCGCAAAGCGGCTGAGTGTGAAGGGAAATACATCCGCCAGTCCGGTGGTAAAGGTCAGTATGGTCACGTATGGATCAAATTTGAGCCAAACGAAGAAGGTGCTGGATACGAATTCGTTGACGCAGTAGTCGGCGGAAGCGTTCCAAAAGAATACATCAAACCAACCAATGAAGGTCTGCAGGATGCGCTGGAAAAAGGTGTTCTTGCCGGCTATCCAATGATCGACGTTAAAGCAACTCTGTTTGACGGAAGCTACCATGATGTCGACTCCTCTGAACAGGCTTATAAGATTGCCGCTTCTATGGCGCTTCGTGAAGCTGCCAAAAAGTGCAACCCTGTTCTGTTAGAGCCAATCATGCTCGTTGAAATTACAGCCCCATCGGAATACCTTGGTTCTGTAATGGGTGACGCTTCCAGCCGCCGTGGTCAGATCACTGACCAGGAAGAACGCGGCAACGCCACGATCGTTCGTGCGATGATTCCTCTGGCTGAAATGTTTGGTTATGTAACCGATCTGCGTTCCTTTACTCAGGGTCGTGGAAACTACTCCATGCACTTTGACCATTACGCAGAAGTACCAAAATCCGTATCTGAAAAGATTATTGCCGAAGCTGGCAAGTAGTCTTGAGTACTGGAAAATCCTTGGTACAGGAAAACGAAACATCCCGATTTTTGTTTAAAACAGTTCATTCGCTGTTAAAAAGGAATGCGGGCTTGCCGTCTGCCCGGCCAAATGGCGGTAATGATTGATTTCGGATTCCGAATATCATAAAATAACGACAGTCTGAAAATTACTCTAGGAGGATATAATGGCTAAGGAAAAATTTGACAGAAGTAAAACCCATGTCAACATTGGTACAATCGGCCACGTTGACCACGGAAAAACTACTCTGACTGCAGCTATCACCAGCGTTCTTGCTAACAAAGGTATGGCTCAGAAAACTGACTACGATCAGATCGATGGTGCTCCAGAAGAAAAAGCTCGTGGTATCACCATTAACACTGCTCACGTTGAATACCAGACAGACAAACGTCACTACGCTCACGTAGACTGCCCGGGTCACGCTGACTACATCAAAAACATGATCACTGGTGCCGCTCAGATGGATGGCGCAATCCTTGTTGTTGCTGCTACTGACGGTCCAATGCCTCAGACTCGTGAACACATCCTGCTTGCCCGTCAGGTAGGTGTACCAAAAATGGTTGTGTTCCTGAACAAATGCGACATGGTTGACGATGAAGAACTGGTTGACCTTGTTGAAATGGAAATTCGTGAACTGCTCGACGAATATGAATTCGATGGTGACAACACTCCAATCATCCGCGGTTCCGCTCTGAAAGCCCTCGAAGGCGATCCTCAGTGGACTCCTGCTATTGATGAACTGATGGAAGCAGTTGACAGCTGGATCGATGACCCAGTCCGTGACGTTGATAAACCATTCTTGATGGCTGTTGAAGACGTTATGACTATCTCTGGTCGTGGTACTGTTGCTACTGGCCGTGTTGAACGTGGTACAGCTCACCTGGCCGACAACGTTGAAATCGTTGGTATCAAACCAACTCGTACAACTGTTCTTACAGGTCTTGAAATGTTCCACAAACAGCTGGATGAAGCTCGTGCAGGTGACAACATCGGTGCTCTGCTCCGTGGTGTTGCACGTGACCAGGTTCAGCGTGGACAGGTTCTGGCTAAACCAGGATCCGTACACCCACACACAAAATTCAAAGCTCACGTTTATGTACTGAGCAAAGATGAAGGTGGACGTCACACTCCATTCGTATCCAACTACCGTCCTCAGTTCTACTTCCGTACAACTGACGTTACTGGTGTAATCACTCTGCCAGATGGTGTTGAAATGGTTATGCCTGGTGACAACGTTGAAATGAACGTTGAACTGATCGCTCCTATCGCTATCGAAAATGGTACTACATTCTCGATTCGTGAAGGCGGACATACTGTTGGTGCCGGAAACGTTACTGAAATCGTTGAATAATCATTCATAGACTTCAAAGCTGCAAGACTAAACGATCTTGCGGCTTTTTTTATGGCTTCAGAACGGCACCTGCTTCCATGTGAACTACTCGGTCATTGAATGGCCGAGCATCTAAAGAAAAGCAGAAACTCGGACCATGAAAACCGCTATAACCGCTATATTGGAAAGACAAACCGTTTAATCCGATATGGAAATCAACAGTATTGTTCTCCTCTATACAGTCCGAACAGAGACATGCCCTGTTAAGACAGTGGTAGTTC
>JADGIS010000067.1 GCA_015233825.1 Erysipelotrichaceae bacterium RD49 | reverse complement strand
ATTGATGACGAAAGAAAGCCATGACAGAAGACAGTCATCCGAATCTAGTCAGCTCATAACAGCTTCAGGCACTCATGTCTAAATCGAGTTTGTCTTTCTATGGATATAACAACGAAGAATAAAGAGCTAAATTACGAAATGATCCTAAAATATCCGAAAAACGATTACAGTTAACATCCCAACCAAAATTGGATCACGAGCCCAGCTTTTTGGCTTACATTTTGGTCAGAGAGGAGTCATTTTTCATTCCCGGATTTTGCCTTGCAGGACAGCTTGAGCTCGAACCAATGACAAGTTAAAAACGAAAACTGTTTCATTTTTGAGTAAGCCTTTTCTCTTTCAGATTTTTATCACTGAAATGATGCCCTGAACAATCTTTTTGAGAGTAAGATTGAAACATTCGGGCATTCGAAAAGCCGTACGTTATAATAATCGTTAGTTCAGATACTCATTTAGGCAACGGAAATATGGCTCAGCTTTCAGAAAATGGGAGAAATTGGTTTCTTACGTTTTTTTATTTGGTGTCCCGTTTCTGTTATTTGAGACCATTCGAACTTGTGTTACTATACACCCGACAGAGGAGGTTTCTTTCATGGGATTTATGGATAAGCTTAAGGCATTCGTCGAACCAGAAGATGAAGATGAATACGAAGTTGAAGATGAAATTATTGAACAGCCTGTTAACCGACCAGTGACAACAACTACAGCTCAGACTCCTGTCAGACCAGCAGCCCCAGCCAATACAAATACATACGAAACAAAAACTCACAGTGGCCAGACGCCATTGGATGAAAAGACGAAAATGGTTCTGTTTGAACCAAGAAGCTTTGGTGAAGCTGAAATGGTAGGCTCTCGATTAAAAGAGGGCAGAGCCGTTGTCGTGAACCTGCATAAACTGGATCGCGAATATGCACAGCGTACCATCGACTTTCTTTCCGGCGTTGTTTTCGCATTAGATGGCAACGTTCAGAAGATTGGTCAGAATGTTATTCTTTGCTACCCAAGTGATATCGGCGTGGCCGGATCGATTAATCTTGGCAAATCAGCAGACGACGAAGAAGATAAAGTCGCTTAATGCCGCAGTCTCTAACCGGGCATGAACAGTTTTCAAAACTGATTTCCAATGGTGTTTACCGCTATGAGAAGTCAGGAAAACCGTTTATGACCGGTTTTTTAACGCCGGCCCAGCAGTCACTTGCCGCAAGGCTCTGCCAGAAAACGACCTGCCGTTTTGAGGGCGGCAGGGAAAATGCCACAAGAGCAAGGCTCATTGTGGGAAGTGATGCTGATTTCGAAATGGACAGGGAATCGCAGCCTGATTGGAATTTTTGGCAGGAAGACTGGATGGAAAATGCACAGGACCTGGCTGATGCCAGCCAGAATCCAGAAAAGGATGAATCCAGCCAATCTGAAACAGATGAGCGTTTTGTAGTGGTTTTAAAATCCGCTTATGATTCACGCATGAAGGTCCTTTCGCATTCTGATGTCTTAGGCGCTTTGATGCATTCTGGTTTAGAGCGCGATGCGATTGGGGATATTGCGGTGGATGAAAACAATATTTATGTGGTCTGCCTGCCGTATTTAAAAGACTACATCATCCAGACCATCACCCAGATTGGAAAAACGCCGGTTGAATTTAAAAGCGCCGGTGTGGAGGGCATGCCTGAAGCGAAATTTGAAGAGCTCAAAATCAACACTGCGAGTATGCGATCGGATTGCATTGTCAGCGCCCTTGCCCATTGCTCGCGAACAGGCGCAAAAGACATGATTTGTCAAGGGTATGTTAAAGTTAACGATGAAATTCTTGAATCTGTGAAAACGTTGTGTAATAATGACACCATCTCTGTGCGGCGCGTCGGCAAATTCAAAATTGGAGAGCTGGATGGCGTCAGCAGAAAAGGCAGATTGATCGTTCACATTTATAAATACCAATAGGCGATGACAAAGACACGTCCATTCAAAAAGGATTCAAGAAAGCAGCCGGTTGATGCGAGGCTGTATGATCGTTTGAATGGGTATCCCTTTGGAGCCGAAAAGGCGAATCCAGTAGCTTTTTCCGGGAACAGACCGTTATCTGCAAGAGCTTTGAAGCGAAAGCTTTAAAGAATTAAGGTGGTACCGCGCAATGTCGTCCTTTTTGGGACGGCTTTTTTTTATTGCAGAAAGGAAGATGAGCAAAGAAATGGAATATAAAGACACACTTCAGATGCCTAAAACCAGTTTCGAGATGCGGGGAAATCTGGCTAAAAAAGAGCCAAAGATCCAGCAGCGCTGGCAGGATGAGCATCTGTACGAAAAAATGCTTGAAAAAAGAGAGGGTTGTGAACCATTTGTATTACATGATGGTCCTCCTTATGCCAATGGTGATATCCATTTAGGACATGCATTAAACAAAGTCTTAAAAGATGTCATCAATAAATCGAAATTCATGCAGGGATACCAGGTTCCTTATATCCCTGGCTGGGATACGCATGGTCTGCCAATCGAGACGGCTGTCACCAAACTTGGCTATGACCGCAAAAAAATCGGGGTTCCTGAATTTAGAAAAATCTGTCATGACTATGCTTTAGAGCAGGTTGAACGCCAGAAAAAAGGCTTTCTGGCTCTGGGCAGCATCGGGGATTACGATCATCCCTACATCACGCTGACTCCTGATTTTGAAGCCCGCCAGATTGAAATTTTCGGCAAGATGGCAGCCGATGGCCTGATTTATCAGGGCCTGAAACCTGTCTATTGGTCGCCATCTTCCGAATCGGCTCTGGCTGAAGCTGAAGTTGAATATAAAGATGTCACTTCACCAACGATCTTCGTCAAATTCCCTGTAAAAGATGGCAAAGGGATTTTAGGCGAAGAGGATTCGTTCGTGATCTGGACCACAACGCCCTGGACGATTCCGTCCAACCTGGGAATCTCCGTTCATCCGCGGTTTGAATATGCCCGCGTCAAAACCGATCAAGGCAACCTGATTGTTCTCAACTCGATGGTTGAAGACTTGATGAAGCGCTTTGGCATTGAAAACTATGAAGTTTTGCAGATCATTCCTGGTAAAGATCTTGAATATATGACAGCCACCCATCCTTTGTATCCTGAAGTGGAATCATTGGTGATGGTTGGTGAACACGTTACGGATGATTCCGGTACCGGTCTGGTTCATACAGCGCCTGGCTTTGGTATGGACGACTTTATGATCGGTAAAAAATACGGCCTGCCGGTTTTTGTCAATGTTGATGAGCAGGGCCGTATGATGGATGTGTGCGGGCCAAGACTGGCTGGCAAAACCGTCGATGAAGCCAATGGCATCGTCATCGACTGGCTGAGCGAAAAAGGCTGCCTGTTGGACCGTGAAGATATTGTCCACTCTTATCCCCATGACTGGCGGACAAAAAAACCAATTATCTTCCGTGCCACAACCCAGTGGTTTGCCTCAATCGACAAAATTCGAGACAAGCTGCTGGAACAGATTCACTCGATCGGCTGGGTTCCAGCCTGGGGTGAAGGCCGTATGCACAACATGATTTCCGACCGCTCTGACTGGTGCATTTCCAGACAGCGTGCCTGGGGTGTGCCGATTCCGATCATCTATGGAGAAGATGGTACGCCGTTGATGGATCCTGCGATCTTTGAACATGTCGCAAAACTGATTGCGGAAGGCGGATCCAATGTTTGGTTTGAAAAAGAAGCCAAAGACCTGCTGCCTGAAGGCTATACCAGCGAACATTCGCCAAATGGTGAATTCACTAAGGAAACCGATACGATGGACGTATGGTTTGACTCTGGTTCCAGCCATACCGGCGCCATGATCGAACGGGGCCTTGGATATCCTGCGGATCTGTATTTTGAAGGCAGCGACCAGTACCGCGGCTGGTTTAACTCTTCTTTGATCGTTGGTACCGCCATCTATGGGCAGGCTCCCTACAAACAGGTGCTCTCTCATGGATTTGTGATGGATGAAAACGGCAAGAAGATGTCCAAGTCCCAATGGAACGCCATGGCACCAGCGGAAATCACCACCAAATTTGGCGCTGACATTCTGCGTTTATGGGCCTGCTCGGTAGACTACCAGGCAGACTGCTCGATGGGTCAGAAAATCCTCAAGCAGGTATCGGACAACTACCGTAAAGTGCGCAATACCTTCCGCTTCCTGGTGGCTAACCTGGATGAAAACAAATTCACAAAGGAAAACCTCCTGGATCCCAATACACTTTCGGCCCAGAACCAGTACATTCTGGCTTTGCTGGATGAGGCAGTTGATTCTTGCGAAAAAGCCTACAACGAATATCGTTTTTCGGATGTTGTGGCCGAACTGACAACGCTGATGACCAACGAACTCTCCAGCTACTATCTGGATTACACCAAAGATATTCTGTATTGCGATGCCAAGGATTCCAGAGACCGCCAGGAAGTACAGACGGTCCTCTATACAGCAGCCTCGATGTTAGCGAGATTATGGGCTCCAATTCTTGCCCACACGACGGAAGAACTCAACGACCTGATGAAATTCGATGAAGAGTCCATCCATCTGGCATCCTTTGTGAAGAGTGGCTTGAATCAGGTGGACCCTGAATTGAAGACAAATATGGAGGCTGCTTTGAACTTGCGCAAAGATGTTCTCAAAGCGCTTGAAGAATCCAAACGCTCCGGTCTGCTGAAAAAATCCAATGAAGCTGTATTGAAGATCCATGTTTCCGATGATCTGAAAAAACAGGTTGAATCCGTCATTGCCAACCCAGCCCAGTGGCTGATGGTTTATGATGTTCAGTTTGTTGATGACAGCCTGACTCCTTATGAAGTCAGTGAAATCGAGGTGCTCCATGCACCTGGCCATGTCTGCCCGCGCTGCTGGAACTACACAGAATCGGAACACGAAGACGGCTTATGCGATCGCTGCGCAGCTGTTTTAGGCAAAGAATAGATTAAAAAAGACGATTTTAAACGATGGATCGAATCAAAGGTTCACTCTTTATGGAGTGAGCCTTTTCTTTACCGAAAAAGAACGAGCAAGATGCAGAGAAGTGCACAGGGGCTCAGGATTGGCCAAAGGAGGACGAGTCGGGAAAAACAATAAGGAGACAGAAATCAGCGGCCAATCCGCTAAAAAGAAAAGCCATCCGCAGATGGCTTTGAGGATCAAATAATGAGTTAGGCAACTTTTTCGAAGTCGGATTTTGGAGCACCGCAAAGTGGGCAAGTCCAGTCATCTGGCAGATCTTCGAATGCTGTTCCTGGTTCGATGCCGTTGTCAGGATCGCCAACAGCTGGGTCGTATTCGTATCCGCAAAGTGTGCAAACGTATTTATCCATGATTCTTCTCCTTTGATTTATGCCATCTTGGAAAGATGGCTGAATTTTTTAACAGGTTCATTATAGCATGATCGCATAAACGGCTGATGCAGATGCCCTACCAGATCAAGCCAATGCGTATTTCTCTTTGGTTCAGCCGCTCAAAAAGCAGCCCAAACAAGGCCAGAGATTTTGGTCCCAAAAAATAACTTATCATGAATAGATAGAAAATCATATAAGCATAAAATCATAAGGCTAAAGTTGTGCAATCAAGACGCCAGACTGAGCCTCCAAGCGGCTGATCAATATGGATTCTCTCTTTATTCAGGACAAAACCAAAAGCAGACCGGATGAAAAGGGAGGTCAGCTAACAGTTGATATTGGCTTTTTTAGCTTGGGCGCATAAAAGCCGGGTGGGAATTGTATACAGTTTTCCATCTTTAACAAAATGCGTGCCCAGCTGGCGAAATTCGAAGGAAACGCCTTGGTTCAAGCACTGCTGTCGGATATGGAGCACCCAGTCATAGTCAAGCGGCCTTGCCTGGCGGTCGGATTCCCCACCAACAACGACCAGTTCTACGCCATCCAGGTAGGGCTCCAGGTCAATGTCTCCAATCAAAGGCTGGCAGACAATGATTTTATGCTTTATAGGAAGCTGAGCAAAAAGAGGCAGCCGAAGATCAGCATTTTGCTGGTTTTCGATCGTGCAGCCGACCGTGACATGGTCATAGCCATCGTTCCAGTCTGCCGGAACGCAGGCCAAAAAGCGTTCAATTCGTTTGGTGAGAAACAAGAAGTTTAAATCAGAGCGCTCTTTGATCATCGCCCAGCATTCCGGCCGCCAGGGATCGGCATCTTCGAGCAGAAAATCGGATGAAAAGCAAAGATAAACCAGCTGACTGTGTTTTATTTTATAAGCCCCATTCCTGTTCTTTTCGATCGAGGCAGCGAAGTGTCTGGTTTTGATCACCTGATTGGTATCGATGCCGCGTTTGGCATCTCCCTTATGGATATAGCAATGCTTACAGCCTGTGCTGCAGTTATGGCACCCCCGCCATGGATTCCAAGCACTCATCTACATTTCTCCTTATTGTCTGCACCGACTACGAATCCTGTCTTTTTCCATCATAAACCAAGCGCAAAAAAAGCGAAACACCACTCACAAACGGCGCTTCGCTTGCTTGAAAAAAGGCGGGAGATCAACCTTTGAGTCCTAAGCCCAAGAGACTGAAACTTTCGGCAGCCCTTCGCTTATGGCTTGAGCGTGATCTGGTCTTTCAAACCTTCGGTCATATAAATATCAAAATCATCGGTTGAAAAATCAGGGTCAAGATCAACGGTTCCCTTATTGGCAATCCACACCGCATCGAGCTTGAATTCTTTGCAGGTTTCCATTCCTTCTGGAATGCTCATGCAAAACAACGCTGTCGACATGGCATCGCAATAGGCAGAATCTTCATGAATGACAGTTACCGAACGCATATTCTCAGCAGGATAGCCGGTATCTGGATCAATAATATGAGCGTAGCGCCTGCCATCGACTTCCATGTAGCGCTGATAATCGCCGGAAGTCACCAGGCAGGTCGGTTTGAGGGTGCGGTAAGTCAGCAGGGAATCAGAGGCATCGGGATTTTGAATGCCGATTACCCAGTCCTCCTGGTCTGGCTTTTCACCGATCAGCACGACATTGCCGCCCGCATTTAAAAAGCCGTATTCGAGCCCAGCCTCCTGCAGCCGGTCGGCTGCCAGTTGAGTGGTGTAGCCTTTGGCAATGGCTCCAAAATCAAGAGCGGCCGCCTCATTGGTCAAGGTAATCGTGTTGTCTTTGACAACCACCGCGTTCATGGAATCCGAATTCTTGGCCGCCTCAATTGCGGCCGAATCAGGCAGGGCAGGCGTGGAAGCATCAAAAGCCTGTTTCCAAAGCATTGTCAGTCTGCCCTGCGAGACATCGAATTTGGAATTGACACTATGGGCCTGAATGGAGTCATTGAGGACTTCAATGACTTTTTCATCGACTTCAACTGGTGTGTTGCGTGGGGCATCATTGACTTCTTTGAGGCTGACTTTATCCGGATAGGTGTGAAAAGCATCAAAAAGTTCATTGCACTCTTTGTAGGTCGATTCGATGATATCGACATAGGTATTGAAATCACGTTCTGAACCCGTTGTTTTGAAAGTCACCGGAGTATCGAATCCGACGTCGGTCAGCGTAATCGATCTGGTTTTGACTTCATTGCCTGCCCGGTTCGGGCTTTGCAAATAAAAGTAGCCAAATAAGCATAAAGCCAGCACACAGCAGGCGAGAACGACCCAGCTTTTGATGGAATCGTCCTTTTTAGGCGTCGAGGGTCCGGCTTTGGAAGATGAGTTTTTTGCTTGTTCTTCTTCCATATATATATGGGAGAAAGAAGAATTCTTCGATTCGGGATCTTGTTGTTTCATAAATGAATTTGAATATCCTTTCAAGAGGGAAAAAGCCAGTTTCTGGTCTTTTGTAACTATAAACTACAATTGGAAAGGTTCAAAAAGGATACCACTGCCCAACTATTCAGCGAACTTTTCAAGATCTGGGTTCTTCCTGGATTGAAAAGCCTAGGCGGTTTCAGCTTTTTTTGCAAGGGCAGAATCCGCCAGGCAGTTCCATCCTGTTTAGCCCCTAGTGAAGAGGGCCGGAAAAACCAGAAAAACCGGGAAATCCTTACTGTAAAATGGTGATGAGCGCCCGCAAAACAGCCAAATCTGCCAGTCATCCGGTCTGCCTAATGACGATCATCGAAAATTCACACATTTTGTTTTTGGATTCCGGCTTTGAAGGACACAGCATCAATCTGAATAGCAGAATCAACGATTCAATCTTCATTCATTCCTCAACTGTATAAGATGAAAACGTGTCGCAGAGGATTGGAAATTTTACGATTCGTTTGCTTGTAAGCAAGACTTTCATCTTCGAAACTCATATCAAATGGAGGAATTTCGACAGTCAGATCCCCTAAACTGACTGTTTAACGCTCTGATCTCAAGTTTTACTTCCTGAATTCACTTGAATTTTACTAAAATATTGTGGTTTCTTCCGAAAAACCTTATCTCTTATAGTATTTCTCAACACCATAAGAGATAATACTGTGGGTTTCCATTTGAAAATTTGCAGGTAAGCGTTTGCCCATGCTTTGTTCAAGGCATCGATTCGTTCAATCAAGCCTGACCAGGTATGGATAAACATCAATGCGCAGTCCAAAATCACTTTCTGCATCCGGTCTCTAGTTATGGGAAATATTTGTTTAATCATGGGAGAGAATCCGATCAGCAATGTTTTTTTTATGGAAAACTAACCGCGTGATTATGGGCCAAAATTGATTTTGGCAAACTGCATGCCTAAAATTGAAAATGATTGTAACTGAAAGGAAGAAGAGTATGTCACTTTTATTAGGGCCAATGTGTCAGCACATTCCTGGTAAAAAAGGTTTGACAGACCACAGTGACGTGAAGAGACTCATGCCGAAAAAAGAGGTCTATATTCCTCTGTTTGCCGGCAACAACTCTCAGATCGATCTGCTGGTTTCTGAAGGCGACCATGTCAAAATCGGCACCCGCCTTGCCAATACCAAATCGGCATTCCCGGTACCCCTGTATTCCAGCGTATCCGGAACTGTCAAAGGAATTACCAAGCGTCCGCACAACAGCCTAAAACCACAGCAGCATTTGGTCATCGAAGTCGATGAGCAGCAGGAAGTCCAGCAGGCATTTTTGCCCATGGACTGGCACAAAGCAAACCGTGAGGAAATGCTTGAATTCGTCAAGGAATCCGGAATCATCGGTCAGGGTGGTGCTGGATTTCCAACCTATGTAAAATACCAGAAAGTTGAAAACATCAACACTCTGGTGATCAACGCCGTTGAGTGTGAGCCTTATATCACAGCCGACTACAAATGCGTCATGGATTACCCGGAACAGTTTGTTCATGGCGTGCGTATTTTACAAAAACTCGCTGAAGTCGATACCGTTTTGATCGGTGTTAAGAAGACCCATCCGGATTTGATCAACGTCATCCGTCAGGAAATCGAACGCGAACATGCCGCTGGCATTGAAGTGCGTGAAGTGCCGGATGTCTATCCAATGGGCGGTGAGCGGACTTTGATTCGTCAGCTTTTACACCGCGAATACAACCGTCTGCCTGGGGAATGCGGCGTCATCGTCAACAATGCCAATACGGCCATCTTGATTGCCAACGCCTTTGAACTTGGACAGGCACAGGCCAAAAAATACGTCACCTTCTCGGGTGAAGGGCTGAAATATCCCACCAACGTTCTGGTTCCGATTGGCATGGCAGTCAACGAAATTATCGAACAGATCGGCGGCTATATCGAAAAAGAAGAGACGCTCAAGCTGATTGCCGGTGGTCCGATGATGGGAAAAACCATGGTTTCGGACCTGATCGTGATCGACCGTGCGATGAACGCGGTTACAGTTTTGAAAAACCATGATGAGGAAGCCATGACCTGCATGCGCTGCGGATCCTGCACCCAGCACTGCCCAATCGGCCTGCAGCCGGTGCGCATTGCCAATGCGGTCAAGATGAACGATGCGGCAGAAATGGAAAAACGCGGAGCCATGCAGTGTATCGAATGCGGTCTTTGCACCTATGTCTGCCCAAGCCATATTCAGGTAACTGAGAATGTCCGCAAAGCCAAACGGACATTAATGATGAAGGCCAAAAAGAAGTAGGAGGGAACTTGGTATGAAATTTGCCTTTCATGTGAGCCCGAACCTTCAAAGTAAGCACTCTACGCAGATGATCATGCGGGATCTGACCATTGGTCTTTTGATTGTGTTCGCGGCTTCCGTTATTTACTATTTCGCAGCCTGGGGTCCTGCTTATGGAATGCAGGCCATCATTTTGCTGCTTTGCTCTTTGGTGACAACCTTCGTTTGTGAAGCGGTTTTTGCCAAGGTGAAAAAACAGGATATTAAATCTGTGATCACCCATTCCTTTGGATGGGTAACCTCCATCATCCTGGTGATGATGTGCCCGATCTCCATTACACCCTATGCGGTCATTGTGGCGACCTTCTTTGCGATTGCCATCGGCCGTCTGGTTTTTGGGGGATTTGGCTATAACATTTTCAACCCGGCTGCCGTCGGAAGAGCGGTTATCTTCGCTTCTTTTTCGGGGGTTACCACCAACCTGGTGACCTCAGCGACGCCAACGGGGGTTCTGGCTTCCACATTCAGCTGGATGCCTGGAACAGAAGCTGCCCTTCAGTCCTTTTTAGACTATTGCGGCGGCTGGGGCGGCTTGCTTTTAGGAACCTATCCCGGTGCAATCGGCGAAACTTTCTCGCTTTTGATTTTGCTGGTGGGGGCTTTCTTAATCGTGCGCAATGTCATTGACTGGCGCATTCCAACATTCTATTTAGGAACGATTTTCGTGATCACGTTTGTCATTGCCATTTTAGAAGGCATTGAACCTTACCATGGCATTCCAGGCTGGTTATGGTATCCAGCTTTACACCTGCTGACGGGTGGGGTGATCTTTGGAGGCGTATTCATGCTGACAGATCCTGTCACAGCTCCAACGGTACCATCCGGACGCATCTTCTTTGCGATGTGTGCAGCGGCGTTGACGGTACTGATCCGTTTAAAAGGAAACCTGCCAGAAGGATGCTTGTATTCCATTCTGATCATGAATACCTTCACACCAATGATTGAATCGGCTTTGGATCTGCCGCAGCTTGCGCAGATGAAAAAAGCCTGGATCATGATTGCATGCGCAGGCGTGCTTTCGCTTTGTGTCTCCTTCTATGCAGCCACAACGGTAAAACGCGTCAATGCACCACGCAATCTTGAAAAAACAGCTCTTGTGATGCCAAGTGCTGTTGAGGAGGTGCTGTAATGAATAAGCAGAGTCCTCTCTACCTGGCCATCTTCCTGGCGATTGTGGCAGCGATTGCCGGCGGGGCTTTATATGGAGCCAACAGCCTGACGCTGCCGATTATCAAGGCCAATGAAGAAAAAGCAGAAAAAGCTTCCCTGTTAGAAATGTATCCGGATGCTTCCATCGACGACTTTACGACAGTGGATGTTGCGGATATTACACCAGATCATCCATTTGTTGACAACGTTTACACCTATGGCGAGAACGTAGTGATCTTCAAATGCTCCGTATCCGGCTATGATGGCGGTACCGTCTTCCTAGTTGGAATTGACAAAGCCAACGATGTTGTAGATGCCTTCCAGGCGATTTCCAACGCCGATACCAAAGGCATCGGTTCGAAAATTACCGAGTCGGCCTTCAAAGACTCCATTGTCGGCAAGCAGGCTTCCGGTCAGCTCGATACGATTTCTGGAGCCACTTACACCTCGACGCCTGTTGTTCAGGCCATCAATGAATGTGCGACAATCGCCACCGAAATTGAATAAGGAGAACCCTGATGAACCGAATGCAAAACTTCAAAAACGGTCTGATCAAGGATAATCCTGTTTTCGGACTGTACTTAGGTCTGTGCTCGACACTGGCCATCACGACTTCTTTAAACAACGCCATCGGTATGGGCGTGGCAGTTATTGCGGTCTTGATTCTCTCTAACGTCATCATCTCTGCAATCCGCAAAATCGTACCGGACGATATCCGGATTCCGGTATATATCGTCATTATCGCGACCTTGGTAAAGATCATTCAGATGCTGATCCAGGCTTATGCACCAGCTCTGAACTCTTCACTGGGCGTATTTATTCCCTTGATCGTTGTAAACTGCATCATCCTAGGTCGTGCCGAAGCCTTCGCTTCCAAAAATGGAATCTTCGATTCTGCGCTGGATGGTCTTGGCATGGGTCTTGGCTACCTGCTTGCTGTTTTGGCGATGTCCTTCATCCGTCAGCTTTTAGCAACTGGTGCGCTTTCGATGACCAACCCCTTTGATGAGTCCCAGGTGCTCTTCCACTTGCAGCTGATCCCGGAAGATTTCACGATCTCCATGTTCAGCGCACCGCTGGGTGCATTTATGACGTTTGCGTTCCTGGCTGCTGCCTTGTCCTCATATAAACAGCATATCCAGCGCAAAGAAGACGAAGCTGCAAAAGCAGCCAAAATCGCAGCTGCTCAGGCCGCAAAAGCTGCTAAGGAGGCCGCATAATGTTTAGTGAACTCGTCGCTTTATTGATTACATCCGTTCTGTTAAACAACGCGGTACTGAACCAGTTTTTGGGTCTGTGCCCGTTCATGGGTGTATCCCGTAAAAAATCCAGTGCCCTGGGCATGGGCATGGCCGTTGTCTTTGTCATCGTGGCAGCCGGCCTGGTTACCTATGCTCTGTATTACTTAGTCCTGGTTCCCTTGAAACTGGAATTCATGGACCTGGTCACCTTCATTCTGGTTATTGCCTCACTCGTACAGCTCACTGAGATGTTCTTGAAGAAATCTTCACCGGCTTTATACAAATCGCTGGGTGTGTATCTGCCTTTGATCACCACCAACTGCGTTGTATTGAATGTCTGCTTGGTCAACATCTCAAATGGCTATGATATCCCGCATATGCTGGTTTACACCGTTGGTACACCGCTTGGTTTTGCCCTTGTGCTTTATATCTTCTCGGCAATTCGTGAACGTCTGGAAGTGGCTGATGTGCCAGAATCCTTCAAGGGTAACCCCGTGGCTTTGGTTGTCGCTGGTTTGATGGCGATGGCCTTCAGCGGTCTGGCTGGAATCATTTAATGGATTTAACACGTCTGATTCTGGCGATCCTGTTTTTCGGCGCTTTAGTCGGAATCTATATTTTTCTGTTTCTCAAAAACAGACGCACTCCGAAACCAGCGGGCTGCGAAAATCTGAAAGCGGATTGTGACGGTTGTAAAGATATTTACTGCCCGAACCATCCCAAAGAAGAAAGTTGAGGTAAACAGAATGCTCAGCGCAATTCTGATGATGTTAGTTCTGGGTGCTGTACTGGGTGCAGGCCTTGGAATTGCGGCAAAAGTCTTCCATGTTGAACCGGATAATCGTGTTGATTATGTCGCTTCGGCTCTGCCTGGCTATAACTGCGGTGGATGCGGCTACCCTGGCTGCTCCGGCTTTGCGGATGCTTTAGTCAGTGGTGACACCGACTCCTGGCAGTGCAAACCTTGCAAACCAGATGCCAAAGCGAAGATTATTGACTACCTGAAAAATACTCCGGGTCCGGATGGCAAGACCATTACCGTAAAACCCTAAATCAAATTGATTTTAAGCTTTCAAAGCTGACAGCTGCGGCTGTCCTTTGAAAGCTTTTTTTATGTACAAATAAGGGTGTTATTCCTGGTCAAATCATTAAAGCGAGGGTGCACTCTCACTGGTATCTTTCTATATGGTGAGAGAATACATAAAGACTACTTATGCTCAAGAGGCACTATTAAAAACAATTAAATCAATGCCATTCGGTTTGGCGGCAAATAGTATCTTTCGATCAATATCGGCAATTTATTAATTACCTTCCCGCTACGCCTATCTTTTAGAGATTATATTCTTATCCAAAGATTGTCTTTTAGCCTCATG
>JADGIS010000066.1 GCA_015233825.1 Erysipelotrichaceae bacterium RD49 | reverse complement strand
CAACTTCAGGAGTAATGACTTTCCGCCTGTATTTCACCGACCAAACAATATGGTAATTCATGTTGTACACAGTGGTTCTACCATGCACCAGATTGTTTTTCTTCATGCATATAGTATATCATAAATAGGATTAAATATGCTTAAATAAAATAAAAAAGATATAACATCCAGTAATACATCTTTATGCATCAGTCGCTTTCATCTCGGTCATTGAATGGCCGAGGATTCCCGCTCCATGTCCTAAACAAAATCAATCCCATTAGCAGCACGCTAAACATAAGCAAGAAGAGTTTGAACGCTTCCATCACTGGATTGGAAAAATAGGCACAGATCCAAAAGGCAGCTAGCGTCATCAACAAACTGCCCAGCATGAGTTCAATCTTCTTATGGCCATCGAAAAGCATCCACTTCAATAGTTTGGTATTCATTGAAGGCCTCCAAAGCGCACCAATGCGTCAACACTCATCTTCGTTCGATTGCGCGGATCTTCCACTGGTTCATCGATGAAGATTTTGCCCTCTTTCATCATGCTAGGCAAGGATACCCCATCCAGAATCACAACGTGATTTGGGTGGGGAGGAATTGCCGAATTCTTGTTTCTTTTAAGTATCCATTCGCTCTTTCGATCAGAACTAATTTCCTCATGGAAGCAGAACTATGGATTTTTTGTCCTGATAAGGTTTTTAGTACAAAAGTCAAAGTATCCAGCTCCCGGTATTCAGGATCGCTTTCTCTAAACAGATGTTTTTCTGTCAAAGTAATTTCCTTTTGGCTTACAGGTTCGCTTTTAGGATTCAATCTTCGCATAGCTTTCCTCCCTTCCTTTAAAGGATTATGTCTGCCTCGTTGGCATTATGCTTGACCTGTCTGTCATTTTTGCCCTGTTTGGTATTTCAAACCGTAAACAGATAGAGACTTCTCAAATATCAGTTAAATGTAACGATCTATTAAAGTTAGCTGTACATCATAATTTTGGAAGATTACTCCTTGCTTCGTGATTCTACTATCTTTTATCTTTTGGAAACCGTCAATAGAAATATGCAATAAACGAGAAACTTTTTTCTATAGATTAATACATAGCATTAACTAATAACAGCACTTGTAGCAACTAATAACGGCAGAAGTAATGGTATAATTCACTTTTCGTTCATTTTTTATCCATTTTATCGTCTTATTGTCAACTTTAAATCTCGTATTTATAGAAGATGATAAAAAACAGTAAGCTTCATTATATGCATCAAAAAGTGTGAAAAGGATGAATGAAGTATAGAATTGAAGATCAAATTCAGATATAGAGGCGCAAATGAGGAGGTGGCCGGTTTGATTCTATTCAATTGAAATTTTTGACCAGAAGCTATGGTCTTCGGCTGCACGTCACAATGAAAGATGATGAAGCTGATGCTCAAAGTAAAAAGTGATAGCAGAAATCGTAGACAGCCTCTTTTCGCATATCAACAGAGTCATCGATCAACAATTTATGAGTTTCAAATATTTTGATTAAGAAATTCTTATGCATCGTTTTCCGCGCTGTTTCTGTTCATTCGTATTCGGTTATGTGCCTTCACAATCTCTCTAAACTGAACGAACATGGAGACTGAGTATTTTGGCTGCTGCTCACCGGCTGGCAATACTTCTTAGATAATCACTAAGCTTTGATCAGGACGCCATCTTCTTTTATTGAAAGTAAATCCATCTAACATCACTTCTGCATCACGACTATTCCGACATATATAACCATTTGTTTCAATTTTGAGAATCAGCTGAAAACATACATTTAGTTGGGTAGGTTTTTTTAAGATTGGCAACTTCCAGTTCCATCTCGGTTTTCCTTTGTAAGCAGATCTTGAATTTCCTGGTCCGAACAGCCCAGAGCGTGCAGATCTGAAAAAGCCTGTTTTAAAATTGCTCGTGCTTTTTGCTGTCTCATTTCGTCGACCTGCTTTTCTTTGGCTCGCACATATTTTCCTGCAGTTCGTTTTGTATAAATCAATCCTTTGTCGCTGAGAATCGCAAGAGCCTTTTGAACTGTATTGGGATTGGTTCGCGACAGTCTGGCAAGTTCGCGCACGGACGGCAGTTTTTCATCAGCCTTCAATTCTCCACTGATAATGGCATCTTCCAAAATCCGTGCCATCTGCAAGTAAATCGGTGCATCCAGTCGAAGCTCAAATTTCATGCTTCTTCCTTTCTGTATTATTTAACTAATACAACAATACAATAGACTTGAACTGTGTCAACTAAGGAATACAGTTCATCGAGAAAACCCAATTGGTTTTAGTAACCGCTTCAATATCCCAAAAAGATTGATTCTTCGGACATCTTTACTCAGATATGCCATAGGTTTATACTTTTTGGCATAGAAAACCGAAATGTTCCCTAATTTGTACCCTCTATCTTGCATGCGGTTGCTTTGGCCGACTTTTTGCCAATCGAAAGGATTTTTATGCTTAAACGTACAACCCATTATCAGTTTCAGCCCTATGGCGAGGTTTTTTACGAACTCCCGGATTTAAGTGAGGCAGCGGTCAACGGAGTTTACCGAGGTCAGGTAATTCCTTTAAAGAATAAATCCATCAGCCAGGTATTCGTTTCGGCGGATCCTGTCTACATTTCATGTAAATCTGGCATTGTATTGCTCGTCGTTCAAAAAAGCGATCAGCCTGATGCTTTGTATGAACAGTTTGTCGTTCACCGAATCGTAAAACTCAATCCCGGTGTCCGCTATGGTTTGATTTCGATTTCAGTAGGATCTGAGGCCATGGTCTATACCGTTGCCTCCACCTGCCAGATCGAACAGCTGCCTGATCCAATCCAGTTTGATCCCATTGAAACCAAACTGCATATCGAAGAAATTCTTGCGACCTATTACCAAGTCCGCAAAGGTGATTATGTTTTTCCCGGCGAAGCCCACCAGTATTATGAATTGATTTATATCGATCACGGCTCAATGGAGACAATAGTAGAAAACCAAGAGTATCACTTGGAAAAATATGACTTGATGGTCTATGCTCCCGGCCAGTTTCACTCGCATTTTACCCGCTCTGATCAAAACTGCTCATATCTGACTGTTATTTTCAGAATGAATGATGCGCTGCCCGAATCCTTGCAAAATCGAATCTTTCACAGCCGTAAAGATATCTATCAAGTCTTATGCCGGTTTATGAAGGCAATTCAAAGCGATGATTATTTATGCAATGAATTGTCGATTCTGTATCTCAAGGAAGTCATGATCCTACTGCACCAGTTTGATCGTAAACAGGCGATGGATGCCGGCGCCAATCCGATGCAGGTTCACTACGAACACACCCTGCTCAATGAAATCCTCGTATATATTAACAACAATATCTACACTGCTTTTACAGTTGAAGATTTGTGTTCCAAGTTTTCCGTCTCGCGCTCTTCACTGCAAAATCTGTTTCGCTCAAATCTCAATATTTCCCCGAAACAGTACATTTCGGAAAAGAAGCTCTCACAAGCCAAGAAGCTCATCCAAGAGCATAAGCACACCATTTCCGAAATCAGCGACATGCTTGGCTTTACCAGCATTCATTACTTCTCGCGAAAATTTAAAACCCAGTATGGTGTCAGCCCAACTGACTATTCCAAATCGATTAATCAGTAACAGGTTAGATCGCACTCTGATCACCAATGTCTTACCCAATCTTTTTCGTGTTGTTTTGAGTCATTCGAATAGTAGATTCGCTTCAAACTCGATATTCTACAGGTGAGCAAAAAAGCTCACTTCATAATCAAATTCCCTTTCTTAAAACTTTCTTGGAAAAAGAGCCCGTCAGGGCTCTTTTTTCGTGAACGGATATTTCATTCTCCCTACTAATCAGCAAAGGGATACTCGAACAAAAAAGCGGATGAGGCATCCGCTTTTTCATCTTCATTCATTGAATTTATATTCTTTGTTTAATGCGTTTTGGCGATTTGGCCAGCAGGCGGTTAAATCCCGTCGGAGAAATCCTCTTCGTCTTCATCCATTGCCACAGGCTGCTTGAATTCAAAAGCCTGCACCTGGTCTTTGCCCACTGTTACTGCTTGTTTGGCCAGCATGTGGACATCATCCATAAACTGTCTGACCATGTTGATCTCGACAAGCATGCCAAGATTGGTTCCCGCCACGACCTCATAGCCTCTTGGGTAGCCAAGCTCAACACTCAATTTAAATGGCGAGCCACCAGCAAGATCTGAAAGAACCAGCACAGATTCGCAATCTGCTGCCAAATTGTCCATCGCCTGTTCAAGTTTTTCAGCCAGTAAGTCAGTGGAGTCACACAGATTGAAATCCACCGCATAGTAATGGTCTGCCGGTCCGGCAATGACGTTTAAAGCTTCTGTTAATCCTGATGCAAAATGGCCATGGCCAGTCACGATTAAACCGATCATTCCTTAGTCTCCTCTACTGTTAATTCCTTCTCGCTTTGAATTTCGTATGGATAGATCGTTACCCCTTGAACCACGCGGTTCACTTCGCCGGTTGGGCACGGGTTATCCGGCGTAACTCCCAGCGCAATCGACTTGAATAAAGCGATGACCTGAGCGACGAGAATGTAATCAAAGGCGAGATACATATTATCTTTAGCGAAAAACAGGCCAAAATCAACATAAAGATCGACTAAATCCTTAATTTCCACATAATTTCTGGCTGCAACAGCTACAAGTTTGTTGCCATTACGCTCACGGGAAATTTCTCTGATTAAATCCCGGTCGTATTGACGCTGATAAGGATCATCGGAAACATAGACGATCGTTAAGGTATTGGGATTGATCACGGATTTTGGTCCATGACGGAAACCCATTGGCGAATCGAAGACGGTATCAACCTGCCCAGCGGTGAGTTCACAGATTTTCAGGCGGGATTCTTGAGCGACTCCTTTTAATACGTTGGCGCCAAGGTAAACAATACGGTTGAAGTCATAGGTTTTTACCAGTTCTTCGCAGGATTTGTAGCCATGATCCAGGAAAAGCTGCGCTTTGAGGATGACATCTTCGAGTTCGAGTTCTGTTTCAAGCAAGTGGTCGAGACTGAAGCAAAGCATGGCAGCCAGCATCATGTTGCTAAAGGAGCTGGTCATCGCAAACCCCTTGTCATGGGTTTCAGGCGTCAGGTTGATATCCAATGCGTTGTCTCGGGTGGCTGCTGCTTTGGCCAGTGCACCATCCTTGTTGCAGGTGATAAATAAGTGATAGGCGTTTTCTTTGCAGACTGTGTCGGTGACCTGAACCGCTGCAACACTTTCAGGTGAATTTCCAGAGCGGCCGAAGCTGACCAGCAGGATTTTGCGGGTCTTGTCCAGATAGCTTTCGGGGGATTCTACCAGATCGGTAGAGGCATAGGATTTTGCACGAAATCCAGTGCAGGTATTGATGAAAGTAAACAATGCATTGCCGACATATTCACTGGTGCCAGCGCCAGTAAAGATGATATCCAATCTTGGATCAGCCAGTAGTGGATCAAGGAATGCTTTGATCTCATCTTTTTGTTCTTTGATTTGTTTGAGTGTCTTTTTCCAGGTTTCCGGCTGCTGATAGATTTCAGCGGCTGTATACGAACCTTTTGCGGCTTCCCAGAAGTTCTGATCGTGACCAAAAATCATGGCTTGCGCCCTCCTTATATCTGATGGCTCCATTATATTCTCATTTGCACATTTTCTGAGATTATCTATTTTCAATTACCAATTAGTACAAATATATCGTTGGTTTTTCATGCTGTAATCCCATTTTTTCCCATTCTTTATGACGAATGCGAATAGCTTCAGTATAATGAAGACTAACCGAAAGGAAGGATGTCTATGCCTCGTAATCTCGTAGAAAAAAAGCCCTCAAACCCGCGGGTGATCGCGCCAGATCCCGATCAGCCGGCAGGGAAAAACTTGTATATCGACAAAAAAAGACGAATTATCTATCTCTCACCGTATCTTCATCAGGCTCTCTATCTGCCAAAATTTGATTACAAGAAATTCAACCGCTATAAATCCCGCTATCTGGTTGTCGCGGCAACCTTCATGATTTTAGCCACAGCCTTTGACGCGTGGTTTCACTGGCCAATCTGGGCAGCGGTTGTGATTACTGCCTGCGTCTGGGCTGGATTGGAATTCAGCTTTTATCAATTCCAGAAGACTTTAGTCGTCGATAAGAGCTTTGATGCTGCCAAATGCACGCCTACTATTGATGCCGTCATTTCTCCTGAGCAGCGCTCAAAATGCCAATTGAAAATCGTGCTCTATTTGCTGCTGGGTGTATTACTGGTCTTTAACGCGTATGACCAGCACTACAGCATGATCATCATTGCTGGGTGCTGGGCAGCGATGCTTTATTGCTTCTATACTGCCTATAAGCTGATTCGTCTTCTAATGAAATCGCCTAAAAAATAGCCTGCTGCCATCAGCACAGCTTAAAAAATTATCTCTATGTTATCCAGTCTCGATTCGATCTGCTTTTTTCAGGCGGCACATGGCTAAAACTTGAAAATACAGTTCATTAAACTGCTGGTCTTCCCAAAGTTCCGTTTAAAAAAGCGCCTTTTATTGGTTCTGTCTTGACAGAGCTCAAAAGGCGCTTTTCGTATTCATCATCTGTTTCTTGCTTACTTGCTGTTATTGCCTATCATTGTTTACTTGTCTGGGGTGATAAAATCATTCCTGTTTTGCAAGCTTATTCCATGGTTTCAATGTCATAGAAACAGTTGAAAGTTTCAGCTGGCTCTAAAAACATCGTGTTTTCGCGCTGATCGAAGGGTACTTCCACTTTTTCTAAATCAGAGTGGCCGAACCAAGGTTCGATGCAGATAAAAGTATTGTCGGCTCCTGAATTCCATAAGGCTACCAATGGAAAATCAGGGAATGAGACTTTAACTCTCGGCTGGTCTTTGTAATAAAGCGTTGCACTTTCCGCCTTGATCTTATCAAAGATCAAAGTGGCATACTTGGCAATATCTTCATGGCTTAAATTCCAGGTACCCAAAACTTTGGGTTCACGGACTACTGGTGAAAGATCCGACTGGAAAACAATCTGCTCCGCTTGCGCTGCTGGTTCAAAATGAATCGAAAAGTCTTCAAATTTTTCCTGGGCCTGGCGGACAGTCTTGAATGCCGGATGCAGACCAAAGCTGAATGGCATCGTCACATTTCCAGTATTGGTGATCGCATAGGAAATACGGACGCCTTTTTCGAGCAGGCTGTAAGTCATTTCAAAATGAAAATCAAAAGGATACTTGCTGCGGGTTTCTTCGTTGGAATCAAAGGTATACGTTATAGTCTGGCCATCTTCGCTGATTGTTCCATTGAGATCTTCGTAACGAATCAAGCCATGGTTTTTCATGGCATACGTTTTACCTTCCCATTCGTATTCCCCATTTTTCCATGTGCTGCCGACCATTGGAAATAAAGAGGGGTTGCGGCCGCTCCAGGCTTCATCTGCCTGATAAAGAATCTCATGACCGGTTTTGCGGTCAACCAAAGAGATCATCTGGCCGGCGGGGTTGTCAGTGGTTAGTGCGATTCGGTTGTTTTCGATATGTAACGAACTCATGATAGATACCTTTCTCTCTTCGGTTCTTCAGCCAATTCGTTACCCCTGCTTCGCCAACTGCGCCAATGACCTGGTCAGCAGCCGCTTTGGCTTCCTGGCAGGCATTTTTCATGGCCACCCCACAGTCCGCCTCAAAAAGCATATTGACATCGTTGGGACCATCGCCAACGCAATACACCTTGCGGTAGCCAAATTTCTTTTTCAGCTGCCGGACCATATTTTCCTTGGAAACGCCTTTGGCTCGAACTTCGATGCAGTCAGGGTAAATCACGACGGAATTGTCCGCCAGCAAAGTCTCCAACTCCTGTTTCTGATGATCATCTTTCGTCCAGATCAGGATATTGCAGACATCGTCCCCTTTCCACTCCTTGACTTTTGGAACCGTTAAATACAGTTTACGCCAATGCGTGCGGGTTGCCAGATCTTCTTTGCGATTGAAATAATTTCCATCCGGACCAGAATAGCGCCACAACAAATCATGATCCCGGCAGTAATTGCGGATTTTTTTGATGTCGGCACCAGGAATCAGCCATGCGTCCACCAGATTCTGGTCATGGCCGTAAATCGCTGCCCCGCCCTCTAAAACAATTCCGCGATAGGGATAATCAATAAATTCATCGGGAAGATGAACCATCTCGAATGGAGAGCGGCTGCTCATCAAATACAGATCCGCTCCATTTTCACGAAGGTAGTCGAACTCCTTGACCAGATTCGGATCAATTTCGTGGTACTGGTTGTCATAGAGGGTCCCATCGATATCGAAAAAGTATGCTTCTTTCATCGCTTTAAATGCCTTTCCTTGCTGCCTAATGTCTGGGCTTTTTTGTCTTTGTCCAATGATTCTGTCGATTGTTTGACCGTCATCTTGAGGGCATTGAATTGGTCTGAGTCAAACACTGTTCCATTTAACCAATGCTTCTTCGTGCAAACAAGAGCAAAACGAAACTGCCCGATGGCAATCCTTTCCATTCTTGAAATTATCGATCAAAGCAAAACTGTCATGTTCTCGGTAGAAATCGAAGCCTTTTATGGGAATAATATCCATATACAAACATTCTATCCTGTTAAAAGACTCTATTTTTAATTAAAAGATACACCTTATATCCCAAAAAAGCCTTAGAAGCTCAAAGATAGTTTTCATCAAAAACAAAGTCCTGCCGCCAGAGCTTGAGACGAATTTCAGATCCAAACGACTTGTGTGAACTACTCGGTCATTGAATGGCCGAGGATTCCCGCTCCATGTCCTAAAATTCGGGAAACTTTTAATTGAATGTTGTTTTCCGTTTTACAAAATGAAAGGAGCGGTTCATGACCACTCCCTATCGTTGATTGGCTTGGTATCTGCTTTCAGCGGTCAGCTTCCTTGATGGAAGTTGGCAAGCAGTTTGGCACGCTGCGGACCTTTGAGTTTTTTGATTGCTTTTGCCTCAATCTGACGAATTCGCTCCCGTGTTACATTGAACTTCTTACCGATTTCTTCCAGCGTCCAAGTCCGGCCGTTGTCTAAACCAAAGCGCAGTCGAATCACTTTTTCTTCACGTTCAGTCAAAGTCGAAAGAACTTCTTCGATCGTTTCTTTCAAAAGCTGATTGTGGGTATATTCTTCTGGCGTCATTGTCGACTTATCTTCGATAAAGTCGCCAAGGAATGTATCGTTTTCATCGCCGACCGGGGTTTCCATAGAAACTGGATCCAGAGCAGAGCGCTGGATTTCGTTGACTCGTTCAGCGGTCATGTCTTCCATCTTTTCCGCAATTTCTTCTGGAATTGGATCGCGGCCAAGATCCTGCACAAGCAGGCGCTGGATGCGGGTCATCTTGTTGATGGTTTCCACCATATGGACTGGAATACGGATTGTTCTTGCCTGATCGGCAATGGCACGGGTGATGGCTTGACGAATCCACCAGGTGGCATACGTCGAAAACTTAAATCCTTTGGTGTAATCGAATTTTTCAACCGCTTTAATCAGACCAATGTTGCCTTCTTGAATCAGATCAAGAAACAGCAGGCCGCGGCCGACATACTTTTTGGCAATTGAGACAACCAGACGCAGGTTGGAGTCAATCAGAATCTGCTTGGCTTCTTCATCCCCTGCCTCAATGCGTTTGGCCACTTCAACTTCTTGCGCAGGAGTAAGCAGTGGAATGGCACCAATTTCTTTTAAGTAGGCTTTGACTGGATCACTGGTCTTGCTGTTGGTCGATTCGGCGAAGGTCCGTTCCAATCTGGCCAGTTCTTCTTCACGATCTTCAACGTCCCCATCTACATTGTCATCCGTATCATCCGGATCGACGTCCAAATCACTTGCGCTCAATTCATCTGCATCAAGCAGATCTTCATCGACATCTTCATCTTCTCCAGGAGGAGTGATCTTGTGTTCCTGACACCATTCGATCATTTCGTTGATCTGATTATCATCAAGTCTCAGTCTGGCTAATGCATCTGAGAATTGTTTTTGGTCCAATGGTTCGCCTGTTTCCTTTGCGGCTTCCAGGACGAGTTTGACATCATCAATCGAATTAAATGTCAGACGTTTTTTGCTTGTTTTTCCGGCCATTCAAATCTCCCTTTCAAACGCAGTTTACCTGTTCTTTACCATATTGGCACAGATTTCAGATTTTGATTCAAAAAATGCACTATCTGACCAGCGACTTTTCCATTTGATGAAAGGCAAGATCATCCTGGTCGTGGTGAATCCCGCAAAACGTTTCAATGGCCTCAAGATTGGCAAGGGTTTCGTCATAGCCAAGCTGAAACCATGGCCGTAATTTGCGGGGATTTGTTGTATAACGGGTAACGCCCATGTCTTTCTGGGGGCGGATGACGATGGCTTTTCCCTCTTCTTCCAAACGATCCACGATATCCCATTGCTTCTGGTAGTTAAGATGACGATCACGCAGATTGTTCACAATGACCGGATCTTTATAGATCAGCTTAGCCAGCCATAGCTGCCATTTGGGTGCTGGTTTGCGGCGGTAGCCTTTTTCCTTGGTAGAAATGACAACGACCTTATCACATCCATGCCGCAGGGCTTGTTCAATGCTGATCATGTCCACCAGGCCAGCATCAAAGTATTTTTTCCCTTGCCACTTATAGGGTTTAGCCAGCAGCAAAAGGGCACAGCTGGCTTTAATCAGCGTCATGCTTTCATCGACATAAGGCTTGCCAAAATATTCAATTGAATTGGATTCCATATCATAGACTCCAATATCCATTTCTGTTTCTGATCCAAAAAAAGCCATGAAATCCAGCGGGGCGTGCTTTTCAATATAGGCGTTGGTCGCCTCTAGTCCAAACAATCCGCCCTCTTTAATCAAAGGAATAAGACCGATCGTTCCTTTTTGACTGGCAGCATCAATAGCAGTAACTTCCAGCCGCCTGATCTGTCTGGAGACATAGGCCAGAAGCACCTCTGCGCCCGATGAAATTCCTACACTATAAGGAAAATAAATATGATGTTCTAAAAAACATTTCAGTACGCCTGCCGAATAGGCAATCTTCGTTCCGCCGCCTTCAACAACCAGGCCGACATTATCCATGGCGAACGACTCCTTCGTCTTTGGCAGCCTTGGCCACTGCATCAGCCACTGCTTGACAAACCCGCGGATCCAAAGCCGAGACAATGACATACTCATCGCGCAGTTCTTCTTGAGGAATCAAATCCGCCAGGGCTTCAGCTGCCGCAAGCTTCATCCCCTCCGTGATGCGGGTTGCTTTGGCATCGAGCGCGCCGCGAAACAAAGCGGGGAAAATCAGGACGTTGTTGATCTGATTTGGATAGTCGCTGCGGCCGCAGCCTACCACGCGGGCACCGGCTGCTTTGGCTTGATCGGGTGCGATTTCAGGGATCGGGTTGGCCATCGCAAATACGATTGCATTTTGATTCATCGAACGAATCATTTCTTCATCCACCAGATTGCCTTTAGAAACGCCGATAAAAATATCGGCTCCTTTCAGCGCATCTTTAAGCGTACCGCTTTCACCGTTTGGATTGAGACGCTTGGCGAGTTCTTCCTGCATCGGGTTGGCTGCATTGTCCGGGGTTATGATGCCCTGCAGATCGCATTGGCGAATATTCTTAAAGCCATAATCAGCCAGCAGCCTGGCAATGGCACTGCCGGCAGCCCCAGCGCCTGAGAAGACGACCTTTGCGGTTTCTTTGTCCTTTCCAGTCAGCTTCAAGGCATTGATTAAAGCGGCCAGTACAACGCAGGCTGTCCCATGCTGATCATCATGGAAGACTGGAATCTGCATCCGCTCCTGCAGTCTGGCTTCGACTTCAAAACATTTTGGAGCGGCAATATCTTCTAAGTTGATGCCGCCAAACGATGGTTCCAAAGCAGCCACCGCTTCGACGATCTGATCTGGATCCTGAACGCTCAAAACGATCGGAACGGCATTGACATGGCCGAGTTCTTTAAACAGCACACACTTGCCTTCCATCACTGGAAGCCCAGCCAGGCCGCCGATATTGCCCAGGCCTAATACCGCCGATCCATCGGAGACAACTGCAATCGTATTGCCCCGGCCGGTATAAACGAAAGCCGCTTCGGGGTCTTTTTCGATTTCTAAACAAGGAGCCGCCACACCGGGGGTATAGGCGATCGCCAGGTCATTACTGGTTTCCAGTTTGGGCTTGGAAACTATGTCCAGTTTTCCCTGCCAATTGGCATGCGCTTCCAACGCTTTTTTTGCGTAATCCATTCTTATCCCTCCAGAATTCTGCAGACTACATCAACCATCTTTGTCAGCTCTTGGATCGAAACAAATTCATACCGTCCATGGCAGTTGCCATCTCCCGTCCCAAGGTTGGGTGTAATCAGACCGCGTGCTGTCAGCATGGCGCCATCAGTTCCGCCGCGCACCGGATTGCTGACGGGTGTAATCCCATTTTCTTCCAGAGCGTGTTTGGCAAGTTCCACAGAGGTCATATCACCATCCATGTAGTCTTTTAAATTGTAATACTGATCATTGATTTCGAGTTTACAGCAGTCGGGATAAAGTTCGTTAATATAGTTTTGCACAGATCGCAGAATCTGTTTTTTCTGTTCAAACTTTTGGCGATCATGATCGCGAATGAGGTAATGCAGACTTGCACTTTCACATTCGCCGCTCATTTCCAGCAGATGGAAAAACCCCTCGCTGCCCTCTGTAAATTCAGGCCGTTCCCATTGCGGAAGCATATTGGCATAGGTCACAGCAGCCATGGCGGCGTTGATCATGCGTCCTTTGGCGTCGCCAGGATGAATGGTTTTTCCTTTGAAATCGACAACGGCCATCGCGGCATTGAAAGTTTCATAGTCCACTTCGCGAATATCACCACCATCTAAGGTATACGCAAAATCTGCTGGAAACTTGTCTAAATCAAAATTCTCCACGCCGCGTCCGATTTCTTCATCAGGAGTAAAAGCGATAAAGATTTTTCCATGCGGCTGATTGGTTTGAAGCACACGCTCAACAGCGGCCATGATAATTGCAATACCGGCTTTGTCATCGCCGCCAAGTAATGTCGTTCCATCGGTGACGATCAAGTCGGATCCGATGCAGCGTTTTAAAGAGGGAAAATCTTCACTGTCCATGGAATACTGATCATTTAAGCGAATCGGGCCGCCGTCATAGTTATGGACAATGCGCGGATGAACATTCTTGCCGCTCATTTCCGAGGCTGTATCCATATGCGAGATCAAACCGATCGCTGGATAATGGGGATCTTCGGTATTCGCCGGAATATAGGCATAAACGATGCCATATGGGTCGACTTCAGCCTGGCTCACACCCATTTCAGCCAGCTCATTTTTCAATTCTTCGGCCAGTTTCAGCTGCTTTTTCGTCGAGGGGGATGAAGACGAATAGGCATCAGACTGGGTATCAAAAGATACGTATTTCAAAAACTTATCGACTACACTCATAGATCTTTAAATTCTCCTTTTACCTTCGATATTTAT
Source organism: Erysipelotrichaceae bacterium RD49 (assembly GCA_015233825.1). GTDB lineage: Bacteria > Bacillota_I > Bacilli_A > Erysipelotrichales > Erysipelotrichaceae > Allobaculum. The sequence continues at coordinate 400 of JADGIS010000066.1, read as the reverse complement.
CTATTCTTAATTCGAATCTTTATACCATCGTAAAAATTGCCTGTCCAAAAAACTGGGCAGGTAAACTCAGGCTTCTTTACGCGTACTTTTCATTATAGTCCAACTTTATCAAGACAGATGAAACACTTTTGGCTTGACGTTTGTTTCTCCTTATGAATACGACCATTTTTTGCAATGCCATTCGGTTAAGGTAATTTAAGATAAGCAAATCATCTCAATGAGGTGGTTTGCTTTTTTTACGGCTCATTAGAGCAGTTGGTTACAAAACAACACAAAAGAGACAGTTGACAAATTCAGCGGCAGCCCTGCAGGTAAACTCCGAAGGAGTCGAGAGGAGTTGTTTTTCTCCTCCCTCTAGAAGGAGACCTGTCAAATGTTAAGTACTTCACTTTCCCCACAT
>JADGIS010000065.1 GCA_015233825.1 Erysipelotrichaceae bacterium RD49 | reverse complement strand
CTGTTTACTACTATATCTACGTTGATAAAAACAATGCGCTGCAACACCACCGTGAGATGATGATGAAAGACCCAGAGCGTTTCAAGAATATGTCTGACAAGGATAAAGATTGGGAATCCGTGAGGTACGGATACTTTATTTTGATTTCTAATTACAATCTAACTTGTGAGGAGATTCTAGATCGATATTTTAACAGGGTGGATATCGAACTCTCCTTTAGAACATCCAAGGAATATTTACAACTCTTGCCGTTAAATAAATGGACGGATAAAGCAGTTAGAGGAAAAATACTAAATGACATAATCAGTACAATCATTTATTGTGCCATGCGAGAGAAAATATCACCGTCAGGTGAATCTATACCATCGGTACTTGGGAAATCATCATCATTGATGTGCTTGACTGATCAAAATGAGATAACTCATATTGAAACACCAACGAAGAAAGTCAAAGAGTTTGCGAAACTACTCGGAATAGAAATTCCGGGGACATTAGATGTCAATGCATTCCGAAGCCAATTGTTGACATATCAATAATGTAGTACCACTTTTTGTCTCATCTCAGGTTTATTATGTTCGACAGACTGCAACTGGTCCTGGCGGTTATGTCATGACTTCGTATTTAGCAACGATTCCAAATGGCCAGGAAGATCCAGAATCCGAGGGTTATTATCCGAGGGTTATTATAATGTAACGTCTAATGCAAAGACAGACCCTTCTCATCCAACCACACCAGACCCCGACACTCCAACACCATCACCTACTCCGGACCCTACACCAACTCCAAATAGACCTGGATTCAACTTGCCTGGAACAAATACAAACCAGACAAATACCAATACAACAGATACTATCAATAGAACGAATACCACCAACACATCTACCGTAACAAACGATACAACAACTTCTAGTAAGCAAGGAGGATTCAACCTACCCAACACTGCAACCGAAACTTCTCTTTACCTATTCGTCTTACTTGCGGTGGGAAGTATCTTGGTTGGATTGTGGTCCTTATACAAATCCAGAAAAGAAACTACATATTAAGAGACACTTTTATATAGAGAAGTGTCTTTTTCCATTTCACTTAAAACTCATAAAGATAGTTGGATATAATGGATAGTAGGAATATTCAAAAAGATACGATGTAGTAGAATAGTCCTGATTAGTTTTGCTCCGGCAATATAAAAAGACCATTTTATATTTGTTTAAATGATAATGATTTTTAATTCCTATCTATTGTTAATACATATATCTTTTTGGAGTCTCTACGAGGAGAATACATAATGGCGAGTAGATATATAAGCGAAGATGTAAAAAGGCAACTATATATAGAATCTATGGGACGGTGCATGAATCCAAGTTGCCAGAAAGAATTGATTTTTAAAAACGGAAATATAATTGAAATGGCTCATATTATTCCTCATTGTGAAACCGCTGATAACTCATTTCAAAACTTAGTTTTACTTTGCCCGAGTTGCCATACAAATTTTGATAAAAATCATGCTTTTACTGCAGAAGAAGTTTTATCTTGGAAAGAGACCAGAAAACAAGAGATAGAAGAACTTTTTAGAAAGAAATACGCTACATTTGAGGAACTAAAAAAGAAAATTGTCCCACTACTGACGGAAAACCAAACCCTTTACAAAAGTTATTATTTAAATGATAATAAATTCCTTTGGGATAAATTCGAAGGGAAGATATTAATAAACAACAGAAAAATAAAAGAGTTGCTATCATCAAACATGGACTTATTTCAACGGAATCCGGAACCATCCTACTCAAACCTAGCTTGTATCCAAACCTTTATAGCACATATTGATGAATTCGAGGCTACCCGTATAGAAGCAGAAAAAAGTAGAGAAATTCTTTTTCCACCAGAAATAAATTCAATGTTTGGAATTGCTCCCGTGCAAGATTCTATTCTTCCCTCTACAGAATCATTGGAATGCTTAATTAAAAAGCTAAAAAAACAAGGTAAATACGAAACAATAGCGCTTGGGATTGAACATCCATATATTCAGATGAATGACGGAGAGCAATCAGTACAGTTTTTTTTGGATGATACACCTAGAATCAGACAATTATATTACGATTACGGTTGCTTAAGAGGAGCAAAAGTACGCTTGCAAAGTCTAAATTTTGCATTGAAGTATATCCGTTCCAGAAATATTAGATTTAGTTTTTTGAATGATAGCAATTTAAGAGAAATAACTATATATAATAAAAAGATCGTTTTTGTTTATGAATACTGTTTAAGCAAAATAGATTTAATGCATCTTGCTCCGGCAGAAAATAGTGTCATTGTCAATTTACATAATTGGAATGGGCGAAGCTGCATATCTAGCGAAGCCTATATTTTAGCAAAGCAAATGAATGTTCAATTATTGACTATGGATGATTTTTATGGATATGTCAACAAAATTAGACGACTTAGACAATAGCATTGTCTATCGAATAAGAGAGTATGCCGAGTTTTTCAATAGATTTAAGCATGTATTCTTATTTGGATCTATATTAGAATCAAATAGAGTCAGTAACGATATTGATGTGTTGGTTATATATGAAGAATATTCATATAAGATAATGGATGATTTAGGAATATTTATAAACGAATTAGAAAAAGAGACCGGCATTATCATTGATGCAACAGTGTTGAGCGTTGAAGAAGAAGAAGAAACTGAATTTTTAGAGAGGATTAAACCTCGTTATTTAAAACTGAAGTAAAGTGATTAATCGGTAAAAACCTGCTTATCCTTCAATAGATGGATTCGTTGAAGGGAAGCAGGTCTTTGCATAATGGATTGCAGGCATAAAAGATGGTTGTCTGCATGAACTCAATCGTTTCTGTTGGTCTGTTAATCTGCGTCTGCAGATTAGGCAGATGCTGAGGAGGCCAGAAAGATTTTTTCGCAGCTTTTCTGTTTTGCAACCCATGTCAGCAACAAAATAATCATTCCAAATCCGGCTCCGATCAGCATGACGACAGGAGCGGACAGATAATCGCCAATCCAGCCAAAGACCAGGATGAGAACTGAAGACGTTCCGTAAAGTAAAAGGGTTTGAAAGCTGTTGATACGAGCCCGCATGGATTCAGGAATATAGCTTTGAATGGCTGGAGTACGGATCGCATAGGAGATTGAACCTAATGTCCCGACACAGAAGCGGTTGGCTAACATCATGGGGTAAGGGCTAAGTAGCAAAATTCCATCCAACGCGTTGTATACAATCATGACCATTAAGCTAAAGCCATACTTATGCTTGGCTTGCATCTCTTTCAAGTATTGGCTGGCTCCACCAAGTAACCGACCTAAGCTTTCAGCAACGGAAAAGAAGGAAAAAGCTACCGTTCCAAGTCGTGGTGTTGAAGAGAAGAAAGCAATGAGAACCGGTGAGCAGGCATTGGCAATTCCATTGGAAAAAGCGGAATAGATAAAGAAAGCCATTAAGCCAGGTTCATGTCTCAAGTAAGCTAAAGCGTTTTTCACATCCGTAAACCAGGTTTTGAAGCTCATTTCATGGACTTGTCCTTTTAAGTCATGTTCTAAGCACATCTTGTTTTCAATCAAGGAGGCCAATAAGGAAAGCACACCCTGGCCCATCAAGATCATTGGCACTCCAATCCACTCCATCAATACCGCTGCAATGGGCATCATAATCAGGTTCAATAAGGGATAGACCATACCCGCAGCCGCATAGCTTTTCTGTTCTTTATGGGGTGTAATGGCCATCGGCAAAATAGAGTCAAAGGCCAGTTCATCCACGCTTGATGAGCAAGCTAAAAGCAACGAGTAGAACAGATAGCCAATATAGGAGAACTGGTGGAAAGCCATCCAGCATCCCATGGTCAAATACAGGATGCCATTGATACAATCTCCCGCCACCAAGACCGGTTTACGTGGCAGGCGGTCAAATAACGGTCCGGCAATCAGTGGTAAAAACAAGGAAGGGACCAAGCGGATTGCCAGGGAGATGGCGGAAGCAAAAACAGATCCGGTTTCTTCATAAACGACAAATGATAAAGCGTATGTCCCCGCAATTGCTCCGATGCTGCCAAGAATGGTGGATCCCATCAGCAGCGTAAAATTTCGATTCCAGACTTCACGATTTTCATCGGAAACCCATTTGATATTCTTTGTGTTTTTCATGATGTAATCGTAATCTGAATTCGAAAGAGACTCTACCTTTCCTTATTGGGAAAAAAGCTGCCATTTTCCCTGCTTAAGACAAGGTAAATGGCAGCTTTCCAGGAAAATTTTCTAAAATGGATTCCGCTTTGGCGTATTGACGGTTTGCTTTCAGGTACTGGATCACCCATGGCAGATGAAATTGGGCAAATCCTTTATGAGAATCGGCTGTATTGTACAGTTCTTCATAAATCCCCATCAACAACTCCCCATAGTACGGATTATGAAGCCAGTCTTCTTCCACTAACCGTAGTCGAATGAGTTCAAACAATCGCTCTACAAAATCCGGATCCCAGCCCACAAGATCGGCCCGCTTATATTGGCTCATTCGCTCCAGGGCTTCTTCTTTGCGGTTCATCAGTTCCAGGCAGATCACCTGCTTTTGGATATCCATCACTGAATAACGCTGGACAGATTCCAGTTTTTCTAAAGCCTGCTTGTAATTTCCTTCTTCAAGCAAGGTACAGCCGATATTGTAATACAGTTCGTCTAAAGCTTTCTGGTCTTTTAACTCTTCCAACAGCCTTTCGGTACGGGTAAAATACTCCATTGCACTGGCATAATCCGGAATATTAGAATAGACCATCCCAGTGATATGGCTGATCTGTGCCATCAGGCAGGCATACCCTTCTTTTGCCGCTTTTAAATAGGCTTGCTCCAGTTGAACCAAAACCTTTGAATCCGAAGTCTTTCTTTCCCGGTACAATCCAAAAGCACTCAGCAGCAATACCCAGCCATCCTCACAATAGTCTGCTGCCCGCTGGTATTCGTTGCAATCCAGGAAAAACACAGCCTTCTGTTCTTGATTCAAGCAAGGCAGCAGTTCTTCTGGTTCAAACAAAGAAGACAGATCCACTTTCTGGTATAACCCCAAAAGCAAAAGCGTATCCAATGAACAAGGGTGACCAAGATCAAACATATACGAATCCGCTTCATCATCAGGCGCTGAATTTCTTTCCCAGGAATTAGAGAAGCCATCGTGGCTACTCTCGCCATCCTCTCTTCCACTGCCATTCTCCGACAAGCCAGTCTCATGATCTCCAGATCCACCATAGTTGTCAGGTAAGCTGGCATCGGGAGTCATAGAACTCGGCCTGGTGTAAACAGAATCATCCGCTTGATCAGCTCCACTGAATGGATTCGAACTGATCGAGTTTCCTGATTCCAGCGACTTTTTGAACAGAATATAAGCTTCATCCAAATGGCCGCTGCGAAGGAATTGCATGACTAAGGCGATCATTTTGTCGTTCTTTGTCGCTTGATCGAACCCCTTCGCCCCAGAATTTTCTGGATTCACATCATCCAAGCCATTGGAGGCTTTGCCATTCCCCCGATCATGGATTCGCATTTGTCTTTCATCCATCAAAATTGGCAGTTCCATCTGCAAATGTTTTGCCAGTTCTTCCAAAATCTGAACATTGGGAATAACAATCCCGGATTCAATCTTGGAGTAGTAAGAGATAGCACAGACCCCTTTGCATACGGATTCTTGTGACCATCCTTTTTGTTTGCGTCTTGCTTTTAACAGTAGCGCAAAATATCTTGCTTGTTTTTCATCCATGTTCTGATCACCCCCTCTTTATCGAACAACTGTCATCAATTCCAAGACTTCATCAACTCTCCACTCTCTCGAATTTTCAAGAAACCTTCCCAATCCATGATTTCTATCGCAAATAAATGCTTTCCAGCAATTCCTTGCCAGTCTTGGTTTTAAAGACCTGGTCATGCATATTCTGGATATTCTCACACGAATAGCCGCTTTCATCTGCGTTCACCAGATAATCCGCCTCGATCAGAATCTGGTAATCGATCCCATCAATTTCAGTTAAGGTATGATGATGCCCAACCAGATAGACAATCCGATCTTTAGCTTCAGGAGCAAGATCCAGATCAGCCAAAAATTCTTTTGCAAGAATGATTCCTTCTTCTTCCTGATGTTTGCCATTGGTATTGCCATACTTCACTCGACATAATGGACAGGCAATATCGTGAATGATTGCAGCTGCTTCAATGATTTCCTGTTCTTGCGGAGTGCAGTTTTCTTCTTTTGCGATTGTTTGAGCAAAGCCATGAACCTTCATGAAGTGATTGATATCATGGTGGTTTCCTTGCGAATAGTCGATCATCTTCTTCATTACTTTGGATACATTCATATTTGTCACCTTCTCTTGCTTATCTATGATGGTATGCAGGATGGATCGAAAATGCAAAAAGAGGCTTCAACCAGCCTCAGCCATCTGGCTAAAGGGGCTAAAACCTCTAAAATTCAGAATTGATGCTTATCTATCATTGGAGATGGATACATCTATTCTTATTTTTGCTTGTCTTTCTTTTGTTTCTTTCTATCCAATGTCCAGAAACCAGTCGCAGCAACCAAGCCACCTGCAGCCATCAAACTCCATCCGAGCATTCCTGTTTCAACAGAAGTATTAGTACTCTTCTTCGTTGTCTTCACGCTTGGATTGCGTGTATCGGAATTGTTATTGTTGTTTGTAGTGTTTCCAGAATTGTTAGGGTTATTTGGTACTACTGGATAAGTTGGTCTTGTAGGTGGTGGGCAGACAGTATCATCTGGGCACTTTTCACAATCAGGACAATTCAGGTTAGTAATAATGACTTCATTAGAAGGTGTTTCACTATCTGGTCCATTTGGATTGTTTTCGTAAACAACTGATCCAACGTTCTTCCATACCGTAGCTTTAGTAACGGCAGGCACCTTGACTCGGAAGGTTACTTCTTTGCTTTCGCCAACTTTTAGATCGCCAATTTCCCAAGTCAGAATACCAGATACGTATTTTCCATTATCAGAAACTGACTTATCAACATAGGTTAGTCCTTCAGGAATTGCATCTCTAATCACAACTTTATTGGCAGTTGTTTTACCAATATTCTTAATAATCAACTTATAGGTAACAATATCTCTGTCTTTCACAGAGTACGGATCTTTTGTAAATGCAGATCCGTTGAGAGATTGCAACTTCTCGATCGTTACTTCTGGAAGTTCTGTTTCAATGACAACTTCATTGGATGGAGTTTCTTTATCTGGTCCTTCTGGATTATTACTGTAGGTAACAATACCAATGTTCTTCCAAGTTGTATTTTGAGTAACTTTTGGTAAGACTGCCTGGAAGGAAACTGTCTTACTTTGTCCAGGTTCTAAGAAACCAAGTGACCAAATCACTTTACGTCCTTCAAGAACGCCTTCATCAGAAATAGAATTTTCAATGAACTCTAATCCAGATGGAATATCGTCCTTAACAACCACATCATCAGCCGTTTTCTCTCCAGTATTGGTTACTGTCAGATAGTAGGTGACTTTATCGCCTACATTACCAATCAATGGCAATAGTGTAGGTTTACCATCATTGAGCTGTTGTTCTTTACGGAGGATGATATGTGGATGGTCCGGAGTTGGAGTATAGATTTCAACTTTATTACTCGGGATTGGTGTATCTGGTTCATTTGAATCTTCTGGATTATTAGGATTATTTCCAAAAGACGTATATCCAATATTGGTCCAGATTCTTGTTCCCTCGGCTTGTGGAACCTGAACATTAAATGTCCGTTCTACTGACTCTCCAGCTTCAAGGCTGTCAACGTTCCAAGTGATCGTCGCATTTTCACTATTAAAGACTCCATCATCGCTTGCGGATTGATAGACCAATCCTTCAGGAATAGTATCCGTAATAGTAATATCTTGAGCAGTAGCTGTACCATCATTAGTAACAATTAACTTATAAGTAACTGTATCACCAGAGTTTACAGCTAAGCTTTCTTTCTGAAATTCACCTTCACCAGTTTTTTGAAGTTTCTCAATGATAAGTGATGGGGTTTGGGTATCAACCTCAACTTCATTGGATGGGATTTCTGTTTTTGGTTCATCTGGATCTTCAGGATTATCCGGATTGTTACCAAAGACAGCAGCTGCAACATTCAGCCATGAAGTAGATTTTTTAACTTCAGGAATCGTTACTGTAAAAGAAACTGTCTTTTCTTGGCCAGCGTCTAAATCTCCTAAAGACCATTCAATCGTATTTCCGTTAAGCTTTCCGCTATTACTAATTGTTCCATCTTTCAGAATGAGTCCTTCTGGAATTTCGTCACTTACCTGAACACTTTGAGCGGTGGCGTCACCAGAATTTGTAACTCGTAAATAGTAAGTTACTTCATCGCCACTCTTACCATGAAGAATAGCTTCTTGACGTTCTCCACTATTTAGAGCTTGTTCTTTGCGAATCTTAATGATCGGAACAATTGTATCGATCTTAACTATGTTCGAATCAATTGGTGTTCTTGGTTTATCTGGATCTTCTGGATTGTTTGGGTTGTTCTCATAAGTTACAGTACCTTGGTTTTGCCAGAGTGTATACTCTTTAACTTTTGGAACTTTTACTTGGAAGGTCTTTTCAACTGATTCACCAGCTTTAATTGTTCCAAGAGCCCACACAAGTTTTCCATTGACAATATTTGCACCTTGAGCTGAATTCTCAACATAGACCAATCCTTCTGGAATCTCGTCTACAAGAATAGAATTAATGGTATCTACATTACTTGGGTTTGCCACAATAAGTTTATAAGTAACGATATCCTTCGCACTTACGCGAATTGGATCATCACCTTTTACAAATTCACCTTCATTGATTTGCTGCAGCTTTTCAATTGTAAGGTCTGGAACATCCGTTTCAATTTCTACATCATTTGATGGAGTTTTGTTATCCGGATTATTCGGATCATCATAATGCACATAACCGGTATTGGTCCAATTCGTAGCTTCTTTGACCACTGGAACTTCAACTCTGAAAGACACACTTGTTCTTCCTCCAGGAGCTAGACTTCCTAAATTCCAAGTAATCAAGCCATTCTGGTCTACTGTTCCCTCATTAGAAATAGAATTTTCAACTAATTTGAGACCATCAGGAACTGTATCCGTAACGACAACATTTTCCGCTGTAGCTAATCCAGTGTTTGATACACGGAGTTCATAAGTCACGATATCTTTAGCAAGAACATTTAATTGTTCTTTTTGGAAAGCACCAGTACCTTTGGCCTGCCATTTTGTAATACCTATTGCTGGATCAAGCTGGTTGGTTTCTACGGTTACATCTTCCGAAGGGATAGGTGTATTAGAACCAGCAGGGTTATTTTCATAGCGAGCAGTTGCAATATTGGTCCAGCTTGCCTGTTTAGTTACACCAGGAATCTGAACAATATAGGAGACTGTAACACTGTTTCCAGGAGTAATCATTCCAAGATTCCATGTGATTTCACGCGTCTGTTTATTATAAGTACCAATACCTTGTGATCCATCAATGAAGATTAATTCAGCGTCAATATCAGAACCACGATTTGGCTGAGGAATAAAGTCAGATACTTTTACTTCTCTGGCAGGAGCAGTTGCAGATACTGGCACACTCACGACTAAATCATACCTAACTAGATCGCCTGACTTACCTATAAGGAGGTCTTGTGTACGATCGCCATTGTTTAAAGATTGATACTTATGAATATTTAGATCAGGAGTACCGATGAATTCATTGATAAAGCTCAAGTTATTAATCGGTTGGTTATTCTCCGTTTGGTAACGGATTTCTTTGATTTTGACACCGGTCTTAATTTCATCATTAAGAAGTACATTTTCTACTTCTACAATTGCAAGATAAGAGTTAGAATCATATCTGATTTCATCATCCTTACCTTTATCTTCACTGATACGATAAATATATGTACCAGCATGTTCGAAACGAATTGGATCGAAGAAGAATTCACCATTGGTGTTATTGGAAACAGTACGATCCTGAGGCATTGGAATCTCAGTCACATCTGCCGTCTCCCTTACTACAACCGTTTTTTCGGCCTTTTGCTCTTCGGACTCAGAATTGCTGACGTCGTCTGAAGTCCAATCATTCTCTCCAGAATGAGTATTTTCATTTTCTTGACTGTCTGGATTATTCTCCTTGAGAATTACCTGCGAATCATCGGATATTTTGCCAGTCCATTTTTCTAATTCAGCACCTACTGGCTCAATGGAGAAACTAAATTCTCCTTCTTTCATAACACGAGTAGCGCCCTCAATGTTCGAACCTTCAGTATTGATGAGTTGTTTATTTCCGTGAATTTCACCCTCGATTGTGCTTGGTTTGATATTGATAAATAGTACTCTTTGTCCACTGCCAATACCTGTACCAATTTGGCCTTTTGTATTTTGAGAACTCATCAGAAGATAACCATCTTTGGAAACCTCATTGACTTCATAATGAGCACCAATAGGCAGATCATAGATACGTGCTACATCATCTTTTTTCAAATAAATCGTACCATTACCGTTTATAACAGCAAGACTTCCAACATTTTCGCCATTGATCAGTAATGGATAATCGCCTGTCAGAGGATTACCATCACTATCTGCGAAAGATAAGTCAAATTCAAATGATGTCTCAATATCAGTTTCACTTAGTACTGTATCTGTGCCAGCAATCAGTTGCTTTTCAATTGTTAGACCCGCATCATTAACAAATTGATCCGATCCTGACAATGTCGGATTTACGGTGAGTTCTCCATTTGCTTCATTTAACGCGACATCTAAAGAATAGGTGAGAGTATGAGTATCGTACAGAATTCCATCTACAAGAATTCCATCTTCTGGTTTATTTTCAGTAACTTCAACTTTGAATTTACCTTGTTTTGTAAAGACATAGGGTGCAAATGGAATCGTACCATCTTCTTTACTCATTACCGAAACGTTATCAGGAATATCAGACACACCATCCGCATCCTCTATAGGATCACCATTTTCTTTGGTAATGGAAGCAGTAAAGGAATGACCAGCATTTGATCCACCTTTGACCAGTTTAGTTGGTGTTGGTGCCCAAGATTTACTTGTTATATAGATATTTCTAAATGCAATTTGCTGCTGATCACCATCTATAGTCATCTCAGCATTTAAATGCTTATCCTTACCTTCTACTACATTGACTGTAACTTGATATTCCGTCTTATCATAAAAGATATTTTCAGCATTACCTTGCTTTTCTTTAACCGTGTAGGAGTGCATTCCTGGCGCTTCATAAGGAATTGGAGCAAACGTCCCCTGCATTTCTTTTTTATCTATATACTGACTACCACCAAGACTAATACTCTGGAGAAGATTATCTCCCTCATATAATTCGAACTGGAATAAGTCATTTGCATTGATCAAACGTCCATCTAGGTATTTTGTAACTGGAATGGACAGTTCTGTATACTGATAAACATTTGTAAAAACAATTGTATTTTGAGCAGTAGTTGGCTCAACCTTTGTAATTTCAGCCTTAAGAATATTAAAGCCATTTTCACCTTTGTCTTCTGTTACATTCACAGTTACCTTATACTGAGTGTCATCTTCAATTAAATTATCCTCTGAAGATTTAACAATTTCAGAAATCGTATAAGTATAGGTTTTATCCTTCTCTGTATAGGTAATTGGATCAAATGTACCACTGATTTTCTTTTCTTCAATGGCAGATGAGCTAGCTAAATCGGCGCTCGCAATTAATTCAACTACATTATTCTCTGGTAACGGAGTACCCTCTTCTGCTGAAATTGTGAATTCATATTTATCGCCAGCTTTAACTGGTCCTTCAATTAGTTTGGTAAAACTGATTGGTAATTCAGTTTCCGGGCGATAACGGTTATTAAATTTGACAGTATCTCCTTCACCCGAATCAGTTGGATCAGCACCTACCTTTGTCCATTTGGTTTCCGTTGACAGATCGGCTGCTTCATTTTCCTGAGTTACCGCAATCGAAACACGATAAACGGTATTATCATATTCGAGATGGTCTAGAATTTTGCCACCATTTACTTCACTTACTAGGAAATCAAATTTCTTTCCAACATCATCTTTCGTGAAGGTAATTGGACTGAAATCTGCAATTGCAGTTGGCTGATCATTTTTAAAGGTTGCAGTTGCATATACACTTTCAGCAAGCTTAGCTGGAGCGTCTTGATCATCTGGATCAGCCCGCATTTCAAATGTATAGTTTTCATTTTCAAGAACAGGTCTACCAGTTATTGTTTTTTGGGCATGGATCTGTGCTGTCGTATTCAATTCGACCTTATTGGTATAGGTCACTTCAACTTTAGGACGATTTTGATCAGTAATCTGTCCTGGAGCAGTTAAAACTCCAGTCACCGTTCTCATCTCGGTTAATACTTGAGCTGTAGAGCTTCCAGTAACCTGAATTCCATCTACCACATATTGACTATTCGATGCTTCCTCAATTTTAAATTTTGTATCTTGAGGTAAGTTATACAAAATATAGCTATCTTTATCTAGTAGAGTAAGATTATAGACTCCATTTTCTGCTTTCAAGTCTTTTTCTTCTTGACCGTTTTTTATCACGCTAATTTGTGTAATTGGCTCATTTTTCTCACTTATCAAAGTAACAATGAAATTGAAACTGTCTGTAGTACGGTCACCATCAGCATTCACTATTTTTGAGAGAGCTAACGAGGCAGGAGCGGTAGCATTAATAAACTTAACATAGTTATCGCCTTCTCCTGTCTGCTCATTGACTTCAGTGGAGCCATTTATTTCTTTACCTTCCGTATAATCTGTGAATATTTCACCGTCTGGATTCGAACTAGAAATCGCGCCAGATGCAAATGTAGTAATTACATCTTCATTTTCATTAAGCTCGGTTACCTTATAGAGTGTTCCTTTTGGTAATTGTTCAGTTAAGCGGAATTTTTGTCCGTGTTTTAGTTTGAACGTTGAACCATTATACGCATATGGATCTTCAGTAGCTTCTTTAGCTACGCTTCCATCAGCATTTATGATTTCATAACCATAACGGTTCAGTAATGGAGAAGCTCCTACAAAGGCCCCGTTATTATCATTGTTTCGAAGCTCAAGTCTAAAGGTATAATCCTTTTCGTCATCCGCGGTACTTCCGGGCTGGGCTTTCACTTCTTTTTCAACTTGCAAAGAGCCATTATAAACGCGTGGAGTTGTATCCATTGACTCGAATGGGAGGGTAAAACGCATATAACAGGTGGAACCAGAAGAACCACGCTCTGTATAATAATAGGTCAGGCGGTAACGTTGAGTTCCTGAAGAATCTGTATACTCAATTGGACCATTTCCCCCATTAACATATTTCCATAAGTTAACATACATTCCTACTGAAGAATGAACTCCACCAAGATCTGCTACAAGTTGTGTAGCAACAAGTCTTTCGTTTTCACCTTCCCCTTCTACTTTAGACAAGAAGACAAATAGATCATCGTCTCCATAGAAGTAATAACGAAGGGGGCCGGCGTACCCTGGGTCAACATAGAAATCTGTTGAGAAGGTCATGCCAAAATAAGCGTTATGATCATGAGCATCATCGGATCTGGGAAATGTACCGCTCGCATCTAATGCTTCATAGCCTTTAATTTTAGTTCCGATGTTTATAGTTCCAGCTGGGGTACTTTGTCCAACAAAGTTATTTTTATTGGATTGTCCCGAACCATAATTACCCGGCTTTGCAGCCTTTCCAAACTTTAAATCATGTCCATCGGTACCATAGGAACCTGCAGCATCCATTGGCCAGAATTGGTTTGAATAAATGCTATTGACTATATTGAGGACTCTCATAAATTCGAAACACCTTTAGGTGTCGTGAGTTTTATATTTACCATTTTTCGTTTCTCCTACATTTCGAAGCGAAAAATGGTATTTTTTATTTGGATAAACATTAACTTTTTAT
>JADGIS010000064.1 GCA_015233825.1 Erysipelotrichaceae bacterium RD49 | reverse complement strand
ATAGCATTATACAGAAACACTCTACAAAAACCAGCCCAGAATTAGGCGCCTAGAAACGCCGAAATTGTGGGGAGGGGGGCCTATACGCAATTTTGTGTTAGACCTGGGAGTAATTTACAGAATAAAAAAGCGGTCGAAACCGCTTTGTTTGAATGGAAAAATTAGCAGCAGCCCTGAGCTTTCATGGCTTCAGCTACTTTTAAGAAGCCGGCAATGTTGGCACCAATGACATATTCATCTGGATGGCCGAATTCAGCAGCTGTGTTTTTGCAGTTGTTGAAGATACCCACCATGATATCTTTTAGCCTTTTGTCAACTTCTTCGAAAGTCCAGCTCAAGTGTTCAGCGTTCTGGCTCATTTCCAGACCGGAGCAGGCAACACCGCCGGCATTGGAAGCCTTACCTGGGGCATAGTACACACCATGGCTCATCAGATAGTGGATCGCATCAGGTGTCGTCGGCATATTGGCCCCTTCGCAGACACAGAAGACTTTATGTTCAACGAGCTGTTTGGCATCTTCAAGATCCAGTTCGTTCTGGGTTGCGCAAGGCAGGGCAATGTCGCAGGGAACAGACCATGGACGTTTGCCTTCCATATACACAGCATCCGGGTGGGTGTCGCAATATTCTTTGATGCGGCCGCGGCGGACTTCTTTGATTTCTTTCACTGTGGCAAGGTCGATTCCGTTTGGATCATAGATCGAACCATTGGAGTCGGACATGGTGACAACCAGGGCACCAAGCTGCTGCGCTTTCTGGCAGGCGTAGATTGCAACGTTTCCAGAACCAGACAGAGCAACTGTTTTGCCTTCAAAGCTTGTGCCTTTATCGTTAAGCAGGGCTTCTGTGAAGTAGCATAAGCCATAGCCGGTCGCTTCCGTGCGCACTAAAGAGCCGCCATAGGAGAGACCCTTGCCAGTCAAAACACCAGACCATTCGTTGGTGATTTTCTTATACTGGCCAAACATATAGCCGATTTCGCGGCCGCCAACGCCAATGTCGCCGGCTGGAACATCTGTGTTTGGACCAATATATTTATACAGTTCTGTCATGAATGACTGACAGAAACGCATCACTTCACCATCGGATTTTCCTTTTGGATCGAAATCCGATCCACCTTTACCGCCGCCCATTGGCAGGGTAGTCAGGGAGTTTTTGAATACCTGTTCAAAACCGAGGAATTTGATGATCGAAATATTTACGCTTGGATGGAAACGCAGGCCGCCTTTATAAGGACCAATTGCGTTGTTGAACTGAACACGGTAACCGCGGTTAACCTGGGTTTTCCCCTGGTCATCTACCCAGGGAACACGGAACATGATCTGGCGATCAGGTTCTACCATTCTTTCCAGAACACCATCATCGAGCAGTTCAGGTTTTTTCTCCGCAATGACCTGCAGGGATTCAAAGACTTCTTCTACAGCCTGCAAGAACTCAGGATCATTGGGATTTCTTTTCTTGACAGTTTCGTACAGTACGTTAAGGTCTGCCATAAGTCCTCCTTCATTTCTAAAATTTCTAAAATCGTGACTTCAATAGTATAGGCATCCGCAAAAAGGATGGAAAGAAATGTTGTAAATGACTTTCAGATTTTTTTGAAAATGCGTGAAAAAACAGACCAAAAACAGATATTTTCACGTATTGCACAAGCAGTAAATCCCGAAAAAACACCGATTTGTCTTGCCCTGATTGACGCAATTCTTCTTCCGCACACAAAGTGGCTGAAAAAACAAAAAAGAAAGCCTGATCTGTTTCTTGCCTGACGATCCAGGCATTCTGTGCGAAAATAAATCGAGAAGCAAAACTGAGGATAAAAGGAGAGAGTTATGAAAAAGATTGCCATCGCAAACGATCATGCAGCAACGGAAATGAAAAAGGAAATCGTCAAAATGCTTGAGGAAGAAGGATATGACGTTGTCAATTTTGGAACCGATACCGATGCCAGCGTAGACTATCCCGACTATGCCAAAAAATGTGCCGATGCGGTTGTCAACAAGGAAGCTGACTGTGGTATCGTCATCTGCGGTACAGGAATTGGCATCAGCATCGCCGCCAATAAAGTACCGGGCATTCGCTGCGGCTTATGCAAAGATGTCACCGACGCCAGGCTGACCCGCGAACATAATGATGCCAACATGTTATCCATGGGAGCCCGTACCACTGGACTTGAGACCGCCAAAGATATCGTCAACACCTTTTTAACGACCCCATTCTCCCAGGGTGCTAACCATATCCGCCGCATTGAGAAGCTGGGCAAGCTTGACGGTTCAATCCAATAAATAAAATGGCTCAAGGCCCACTCTAAATCCATCATCAATCGACAGCAGCTTGAGCATGCCTCAATTCGCTGCAGCCAAAATTAAATCGAAAGATGAAGCCTTGTCTGTTTGAGACAGGGCTTTTTCAATGTGCATTCAAAAAGGTTGAAGAAGTTCTTCTTCAACCTTGTCAGCATTCGCTTTTGGTTCTTTACAAAACGATTGAATTACATCAGCTTGCAGAAGAGTTCTTTCATATCCTCTTCGCTTGTTTCTTTCGGATTTCCTGGGCGGCAGGCATCCGCATAGGCCGAAGCAGCCAGGAAGTCAAGATCTTCTTCTTTTAAAGCGGGCAGTTTTTCCGGAATCCCGACGTCCTTGGACAAGGTTTTAACCGCATCGATGGCTGCTTTGCGATATTCTTCAACAGACGTGCCAGTTGTATCGACGGCCATCGCCTCGACAATAGATTTGAATTTATCGCCAGTGGCTTCCTGGTTGTATTCCATGATAATAGGCAGCATCATCGCACAGGCTACGCCATGCGGCGTATCATAGACAGCCCCTAAAGTGTGGGCCATGGAGTGGGCAATGCCAAGACCGACATTGGAGAAAGCCATACCAGTGACAAACTGGCCCAAAGCCATGCCTTCACGGCCTTCGGGATCGTTTTCTACGGCTTTGCGCAGATTGGCCGCGATCAGTTTGATGGCTTCCAGATTCAGGCAGTCAGCCAGCTCCCAAGCGGCCGCTGTGGTATAGCCTTCGATTGCATGGGTTAAAGCATCCATACCAGTCGCTGCCGTCAAGCCTTTTGGCATAGTCGACATCATGTCTGGATCGGCAATTGCGCCATTAGGAATGTCGTTGGTATCGACGCAGACGAATTTGCGTTTCTTTTCGGTATCCGTAATGACGTAGTTGATGGTCGCTTCGGCGGCAGTGCCCGCTGTTGTCGGGACGGCAATCGTGAAGACGGTTGGATTTTTCGTTGGAGCGACGCCTTCGAGCGAGCGGACATCTCCAAATTCGGAGTTGTTGATGATAATGCCGATAGCTTTGCCAGTATCCATATAGTCTGCGCCGGAGTCTTTATAAGCTTGAACGCCGTCTTTTACATTTTCGATGGTTGGATTGGGTTTAATATCGGATTAGATTACGTAATCTAATCCGTTCGCATCGAGCAGATCGGTTACTTTCTTGGTAATACCAAATTTAACCAGATCCGGGTCGGAGGCGATAAAGATCGTTTTAAATCCTTTGGATTTAATGATGCCGGGAATTTCTTGGATGGCACCTTTGCCGTGATAGGAAATCCCGTTCAGTACAAAACGATTAACCATAGTCTTCTTCTTTCTTACTCTTATTCAAAAGAGCGATTGTAATACAGATTGTTATTGCAATCGCTTACTTGCCTTTATAGTAACGCAGGTTGAGGGCAGGATAAATGTCATTTTTTGAAGAAATACTGTCAAATTTTTAGCTCCTAAGATGGGATCCAGTACGGATCCTTAAAAAGGAATCCATCCTTCCAAAACATGAAAAAAGGCAGGCGCCTGAAGAAAACTGGACAATGACAGCAATAATTTAGTAAATGTAAGCGGATAGCATGGGTAAAACTTCTGGTAAAAACTTGGAAGGGGATCGAAATTTCAAGAAGAAGAAAGTCAGATTTGTAAATAGAATGGTGATCGAATGAAGGAAGATCCAGTTTATTTTTGATCGGTTTCAAAAATGAAAACGCATTCTAAAAACAGGAAGCCAGCCAGACAGCCGATTGCCGGCATTTCTAAAAACAGCCTGTAAATAACGGTAAAATGGTCTCTTGTTCCCCAATTTGAATTCCTTAAAATGGTCATAGAACAAGTGAAGAAAAGGAGAACAGGGAAGATATGAATAAACGCAAGGTGATCATGCTGGCGTTTGGGGTTTTATGTTTAGGAGTTGGCGTGGGTTTGTTTCGCTATTCGAGCGCAGGTTCTGATCCGTTTTCAGCCATGGCTTTAGGATTTCAGTCGCTGACCGGTCTGCCGTTTGGCACTTGCACGATGCTTTGGAATGCGATGCTGTTTATCCCTGTCTGGTTTTTAGACCGCCGTCAGATCGGACTGGGAACAATTTTTAATATGTGCTTTTGCGGCTATATCTCTGATTTTATGCTGAGTGTTCTCGATGCTTTTGGACCATCAACGTTTGCCACCCGGATGATTGGCTTGGCCGCCGGGGTGATCATCGTATCCTTTGGCCTTGCGATGTATATGATTCCTGAAGGCGGGGTGGCTCCTTATGATGCACTGGCTGTGATCATGGAAAAAAGAAGCCAGGGCCGATTCTCTTACCGCGTGTGCCGCACTCTCACGGATGGCCTTTGCATTGTTATGGCAGTGGGATTCGTGCTGATCAGCGGCACCGGCAGTTTTGCAATGATTGGGGCGGGCACTTTAATCTGCATGTTCATGCTGGGCGTTCTGGCCCAGCAGTTTCGAACGATGATTGAAACCTATATGAATACTGCAAAAATCGCTTAAAGGCCCGAACAATGAGAAAGTAAAAAACAGTTTCATCTTGAATTCAGTCATTGGCCAGCAGACAATTGAAATTTGAATCCAGACAAGGGACTCCGAAGTGGATTTCCTTGTTTTTCTTTGCCCAAAAGAAGACCATCGCCCATCAATCAAAAACGGCCGCAAGAAAAGCCCGGACGTTTGAAGATCTGAACATAAAAGGATCGGCTTTGGTTGCAAAGTTTCGAAGATCGAGAGGGTATTAAGTCCGAAATATTCCCATTCGGATTTTAAAATAAGAATAATGAAGACACAAAACCATTGAAAGTAGATACAAGTGAGGTGGATGGTATGGAAGAATCGATCCTTCAAAACATCGCTGAAAGTTCAGCATGGCCAAATTCAAAGTCAGAAGATGCTGCTTTGCGGCTCTATTTGGATGAGTGCTGCGGGGTCATTGCCTATACGGGAAAACTTCTGCTGGAATGCGGCGGCGAAGTCGAGCGGGTAGAGTACTTGATGCAGAAAATCGGCCGCTCCTTTGATCACATTGACCAGGTCACGCCTTTTGCCATCCTGACGGGAATTATGGTCACTGTCTCGAGCGGCAGTCAGTTTGCAACCAAGATTGTCCGCATCTATGGCATTCAAAATAACTTATCCCGGCTGCGGCAGATCAGTGCTTTGGCAAGAGATCTTTCCAAGCATCCCCGTTCTCCCGATGTGGTCGCAGACGAGCTGCAAAAAATCGTGGAGGAACCAAGATACAAGCCATGGCAGACGGTCTTGTTTGCCTCGATTGGCGCTGGCGGTTTTGGTTTTTTCTTTTATGAAACGCTGCCGGGGATTGCAGCCATCTTTGTGATTGGCGCTTTGGTTCAGCTCATCGGCCTCTGGTTTGATAATTACCAGATCAACCGTTTTTTAAAAATACTTTGCGAAGCTTTTGTGGCTACTTTTGCCTGCCAGATGGCAGCCCGCTGGCTGCCGGGAACCCATTTTGACAAAATGCTTCTTTCTGTCTTGATGCTTCTGGTTCCGGGAATGACGCTGACCAACTCTTTGCGGGATACGGTTTCCGGCAACTATGTTTCCGGCATGAGCCGCCTGACCGAAGCGCTGCTTGTCGGCGTAAGCATTGCCATGGGATCCGCTATAGCCCTGGCCTTTATCCGGTGATCACGATGACGATGATCTTATTGCAGGCCTTTTTTGGCGGCGCCTTGGCAGCGATTGGCTTTGGCGTCTTATACAACATCACCTCCAAGACAACCTTGGCTTTAGCCGGGGTAACCGGAG
Organism: Erysipelotrichaceae bacterium RD49; assembly: GCA_015233825.1. GTDB lineage: Bacteria > Bacillota_I > Bacilli_A > Erysipelotrichales > Erysipelotrichaceae > Allobaculum. The sequence goes on along the minus strand of JADGIS010000064.1, from coordinate 7,942 downwards.
GCATTGGATCGTTTATTTATCAGCTTTGCATCGAAGTGGGCATGACGGTCATGTCGGCCAGCTTCTATGGGGCGGCCAGCTTTACACTGGCTGCCAGTCTGTTTGCCCATCTGCGCCATGAGCCGGATACGATGTATCTTGTACCGGCCCTGATTCCGCTGGTGCCTGGGGGCACAGTATTCCAGATGATGACCGCTTTTCTGGATGGACAGTTATATCTGGGGCTGGGAAAATTCCTGGATGCGATGGCGATTGCCGGCATGCTTGTCTTTGGCATGATGGTGGTCAGTGCCGGATTAAAGCTGATCCTCTTTTTGGAGCATGGAGCGAGCAAAACCACCAGAAAAATTGCCCATGGTGCGGTTAATATGTTCCAAAATAATGGAGACGGCAGTGTCATTTCCTTTTTTGGAAATATCCCGGCTGAGCCAGCTGCGCCAGCTCGAAACAGATTGTCACGGCGTAAAAAATACCGCAAGCAGCGGGTGCAGGAAACCAAAACGCCGGATTTCGATACGACCTTGCAGGATGAATCCGACAATCTGCAAGACCAAGTCAGGATGGGGCCGATTGAAGTGTTAGACAATGACTTTCAGCCGGCAAGACAACAGTCGCCAAAATCCGCTGATTTTCAGACGGCTAATCCCCATTCAAGCCAGTTTAAACAGACTTGTGAAGACCAGCAGTCAAAGCCAGACTCCTCTTGTAATTCCTCTTTTAAAGGATAATGCGCAAAATCCCTCCGCTTTGGAGCAAAAAACATACCCTTTCTTTCAAGAACCCGTTTCTGGTCTTGTTTTCCTTGTTTGGACAGATTTGTCGATGCCTTGCCAGGCCGGCAGCCATGAATAATCAGGCTGCCGGCTTTTTTGTCGCTGACCTTCCAGAAGCTTGGAGACAGAGACAGATTCAATTGAGGAAGATACAAAAGGATAAGATAAATGGCTTGCGTCCTGAAGAACCAGTTCGGCTTTCATCTGGATTTCTGTCGGAAATTCGAACGAAAAATCACAACGAACATACAAAAATTGAAAAAAACTTTCAATAGACGATCTAATTTTTGTAAAATTTTTCAATACTGATAGACTTGGAACAATTACCCATGAGGTGTGAAATAAAAAAGCGAGGAATTTGATGATGAAAACATATGGAAAAGGAACCCAGGCTGTCCAGGGCGGATATCGGCCTGGATCCGGAGAGCCCAGACAGGTCCCGATTATCCAGTCAACCACATTTAAATACGATACCGGTGAAGCAATGGGAAGGCTTTTTGACCTGGAGGATTCCGGTTACTTTTATACCCGCCTTCAAAATCCAACCAATGATGCAGTTGCAGCCAAAATCTGCGAATTAGAAGGCGGTACGGCCGCAATGTTAACGAGCAGCGGCCAGGCAGCCAACCTGCTGGCCGTTTTCAATCTTGCCAATGCGGGGGATCATATTGTCTGCTCATCTTCCATTTATGGTGGAACATTCAACTTATTTGCGGTGACGATGAAAAAGATGGGGACCGATTTTACCTTTATTGATCCGGACGCCTCTGAAGAAGAAATCCAGGCGGCCATTCAACCCAATACCAAAGCCATTTTTGGTGAAACGATTGCCAATCCGGCTTTAACGGTTCTGGATATTGAAAAGTTTGCCAAAGTTGCCCATGCCAATGGTCTCCCGCTGATTGTAGACAATACCTTTGCTACCCCAATCAACTGCAGGCCGTTTGAATGGGGTGCAGATATCGTCACCCATTCCACCACCAAATATATGGATGGCCATGGCGCAGCGGTAGGCGGGGCCATTGTGGATTCTGGCAAGTTTGACTGGATGGCCCATAAAGAAAAATTCCCGGGTCTGACCACACCCGATGACAGCTATCACGGCATTACCTATGCCGAAAAATTTGGCAAGGAAGGGGCTTTTATCACCAAGGCAACAGCCCAGCTGATGCGGGATTTTGGCTGCATCCAATCTCCGCAAAACGCCTACTACCTCAATCTGGGCCTGGAATCCTTGCACGTGCGCATGCCAAGACATGTAGCCAATGGCCAGGCAGTTGCCGAATTTTTAGAAAAAGATCCCCGCGTCCTGGAAGTGTTCTACTCAGGACTTCCCAAAGACCGCTACTATAAACTGGCCCAGAAATATCTGCCCAATGGCGGATGCGGCGTGGTCTCTTTCCGCTTGAAAGGCGGCCGCAAAGCAGCAGAACAGTTCATGGGTGCCTTGAAGCTGGCGGCTATTGAAACCCACGTCGCGGATGCCAGAACCTGCACGCTCCATCCGGCCAGCACAACGCACCGCCAGATGAGCGAAGAAGAATTAACCGCAGCCGGCATCTATCCGGACCTGGTCCGTTTCTCGTGCGGTCTGGAAGATGCCAACGATCTGATTGCCGATATCGCCCAGGCTTTAGATGCAATTGAAGACTAGCGAAATCTCTCCAGATCAGAACAGCCGGCCAGAAGGCAATGAAGCACAGGAAAAGAAGGCCGATGTTGATCCTGGACTTCTAACCTGCTTTCATTTGGCTTTTGTTTTTCCATTGAAAATTTACCCCGTTCGCTGTGGACGGGGTTTTTGAACAATTGAGGTTTTATCCGTTAACCGTTTCAAAAAGAAAGGATTGAGATTATGCCCATTAAAATTCCAGAACAGCTGCCCGCCACCCAGACCTTGATCGATGAGAATATTTTTGTCATGACCGAAAAACGGGCGCTTTCCCAAGATATCCGGCCGCTGCATATTTTGCTGCTGAATTTAATGCCGACCAAAATCGAAACCGAAACGCAGATCGTTCGCTTGATTGGCAATACCCCCTTGCAGATTGAACTGGATCTGCTCAAGATGGACTCCCATACCTCGTCGCACGTTTCCCAAGAGCATATGGCCCATTTTTATACGACCTTCGATCAGATTAAAGACCAATATTATGATGGCTTAATCATTACTGGGGCGCCGCTTGAACATCTGCGCTATGAAGAAGTGGAATACTGGGAAGAACTCTGCCAGATCATGGACTGGTCGTTAACGCATGTCTATTCGACGCTCCATATCTGCTGGGGTGCCTTTGCTGGTCTGTACTACCATTATGGCATCGATAAAAAGCCGCTTCCTGCCAAATTATTCGGCGTATTCCCGCATCATGTTGAACGCAAGTCCTCGATTTTATTTCGGGGCTTTGATGATACCTTCATGGTTCCGCATTCCCGCCATATCACCCTGGATCGCAAAGACGTTGAAGCCATTGACCAGCTGAAGATTTTAGCCTCTTCTCCCCAGGCCGGACTCTATGCCATGTCCACCGAAGGCGGCCGGCAGATTTTTATTACCGGCCATTCTGAATATGACCAGCGCACCCTGGAAAAAGAATATCTGCGGGATAAACAGGCAGGTCTGCCGATCGCCGTTCCTGAAAACTACTATCCAGACGATGATGACACCAAAGCACCGGAAGTTTCGTGGCGTTCGTCTGCAAATTTGTTTTTTGCCAACTGGATTAACTATATTGTCTACCAGACGACGCCCTATATTTTGGAAGATATTGAGGTGGTCCGCGAGTTTTCGGATAAAGAATCGTATGGCAGATCCCATACCAAGCTTCAGGAGAAGTAATTCGAAGCAAGAACAAGCGTCAATGATCCCCCCCCAAAAAAAAAACGCCTTGCAATTTGGATGGGGGTACCCTTGCCTAACAGATGGACGAGAAAACAGTGTGGACTTCTCTTTAAAAAAGATTCCAGCCAGTTTTTCAATCCTCTAAAACACACAAAAGCCGCCAACTGGCGGCTTGATTTGAATCAGCGAAAAGAGCAGCAGGTGGGGACTGAAAGTCAATCTTTATGAGACAGAGGCGTCTTGGTTGAGCACATAGGTATCGATCAGTTCGGCAATTGCACTATGATTGTGATCCGCTTTGGTCACGACATCACAAAGCGGCCGGACCTCCTGATAGACATTGGCCACGCCCACACCTAAGCCGGCTGCTATGAGCATGGCCGCATCGTTAAGATGATCGCCGACCGCGACCGTTTCCTCGATTGGAATGTTTAAAATGGCAGCCAGCTGTTTTAACCCGGCGCCTTTATTGACACCTTTGGGATTGAACTCTACATAGCGGTTGGAAGAAAAGGAGACTTCACACTGGCTGGCCAAGGGCTTGAGCAGTTGGGGAATCGGCTTGAGGCTTTCAAAATCGCCGCTTTCAAACAAAATCTTTAAAAATGGCTGGTCTTTTAAGTCGTCCAGGCCATCATCTGCTAGATCCACATACTCCATCCGTCCCTTTAAAAACTCCATTTCACCCGGATTGATGTGGTTGATATAAACGGTATCGGGGGTATAGACATGGATACATAGCCCCAGTTTCTGGCCTTCTGTAAACAAAGCTTTGACCAGTTCGAAATCCAGGGGATGAAAAGCCAGCACGGTATTGCCTTTATTTTCGGTGATCATGCCGCCGTTAAACGAAATTGAGTATTCACCAGGTTCGTTCCAGGTGCCGATTTCTTTGAGGGTATTTTGGATGGATTCAATACCGCGTCCGGTTGAGCAGACAAATTTTACCCCTTGCTTGCGGGCTTCTTGAATGGCGGCCTGGTTTTTGGGGCTGACATGTTTCTGGCTGGTCAACAAGGTTTCATCCAGATCGCTGACAACAAGTTTGTACATATAGATTCCTCTTTCTTCTTTCCTCTTAATATATGGGAAGGGAACAGCCATCAAATCTGTGGAACTTTTCATCAAAGATCCTTATTTTCCAGTCGATCTTTGGCCTTTCCTTTTCTGAGGTGATCGTACCATACTTGTACAGTCTTTCGAGTACGAATTTTTTAAAATCCGTACCGTCACCAGCATGGATTCAAAATCCTAGTCAATCGTTTTCAAAACTTTGGCCGGAACGCCGCCTACTACAGTTCTGGCAGGGACATCGTGATTGACCACGGCACCGGCGGCCACGACTGCCCAATCGCCAATGGTTATGCCAGGCAAAATGACCGCATTGGATCCGATCCAGACATGATTGCCGATTGTGATCGGGGCATAATGGTTTTTCCGGTTTTGGGAGGGGTCTAAATCGTGATTGATGGTGGCCAGCACGACGTTATGGCCGATCATGGTGCCATCGCCAATCGTAATGCCGCCCTGGTCCTGGAAGTGGCAGCCGGCATTGACGAACACATCTTTGCCAAATGTGATACTGCGGCCATAGTCGGTATAAAATGGCGGAAACAAGCGGAAGGTTTCGTCGACTTCTTTCCCAATCAAAGCCGACATCAGCAGCCTGATTTCTTCGGGCGTGTGATAGCGGGTATTCATTTCCATTTCATAGCGGACATGGCGCTGGTAAGGATCCTGGTCGGAAGTTTGCTGGATGGCGGTTTCGATTTCTTGAATGGCATTCATTGTTTCTTGATATGAGGTTTGATTTTGCATGGTCAGCTTTCTCCTTGGTGTTGCTTTTATGGTAAAAAAAGAAAATAGAAATAGAAAAGACTTTATGTTGATTTCGGATTATTCAAATTCTGAATAACTGAATCCACAATCCAGAATTCCAGACTGAACCAAAAAGTTCGCCAGGAAGAATTTGAAAAAGAAAAAAGACGAAAAGAAACAGACATAAAGCAAAAAGGAAAGGAAAGAAACCATGGAAATTCGTGTTCTGCGCTATTTTCTTGCGGTAGCCAGGGAAGAAAACATTACCCATGCAGCCCAGCGCCTGCATATTTCGCAGCCAACTTTATCCAGGCAATTGAAAGATCTGGAAGATGAACTGGGCAAAAAGCTGTTTAACCGCGGCAGCTACAGCATCAAGCTGACCGATGAAGGGATGCTGCTTCGGCGGCGAGCCCAGGAGATTATCGAGATGGTCGATAAGACCACGGACGAGTTTAAAGCTTTGGACGAAATCAACGGCGGTGACATTCAGATCGGCTGTGCTGAATCCCAGGGCATCCGGCATTTTTTAGCGGCGATTTCCTCTTTAAAAGAGCAATACCCCAACATTCGCACCCACTTGTACAGCGGGGGATCAGAGGCCGTATTGGATCGCTTAGATAAAGGGTTGATCGACTTTGCGATTGTTGTTTCGCCAGCGGATGCGACGAAATACAACATTCTGGAAGTGCCCTATCAGGACCGATGGGGACTGTTGATGCCCAAAGACAGCCCTTTGGCCCAAAAAGAGTCGATTCATCTTGAGGATCTCAAAGACCTGCCGCTGATGACCTCCAGACAGTCACTTGAGTCGGAAATCCCTTCCTGGTTTGGCGATGCCACTGCCGATCTGGACATTGTGGCGACTTATAATTTGTTTTTCAACGCGTCAATTATGGTCGAAGAAGGCTTTGGTTATGCCCTTACGTTTGAGGGCTTAGCTGATACGAGTGAAACGAGTTTTTTATGCTTTCGACCTTTAGAGTCTGAATTGTGTTCACCGATGTATGTGATCTGGAAAAAATACCAGGTCTTTACCCCAATCGCCGGGCTTTTAATCGATGAACTCAAGGAGCGGTTTAAAACCGCCGCCCAACAACCAGAAAAAGAATGATTTTCCGGCAATTGAACCTGGTCTTTGGCCAGCAGGCAATCCATTGTTTCAAATCTGTTAAAATTCGTACCGACGTGAGAACCGATGTGAGAAAGGAAGATGATCAATGGAAGTTAAGACAACGGATTCAAGCGATCATAAGATCTTGAAGCTTTCAAGGCTGCCTTTCCGTATACGATCCCTATTTTTGCGGGATTCTGGTTTCTGGCTTTGACCTATGGCATTCTCATGCGCTCAAGCGGATTTTGCTTCTGGTATCCGGCTTTGATGAGCTTGACGATCTTTGCTGGCTCGATTGAATTTGCAACGGTCAGCATGCTGCTGGGCCCTTTCGATCCGCTTTCAGCACTGCTGATGACGTTGATGATCAATGCCCGACATCTTTTTTATGGCATTTCAATGCTCGATCAATATCGAGGAGTGGGCTGGAAAAAGCCGTATTTGATTTTTGGCATGTGCGATGAGACGTTTTCGATCAACTATACAGCCAATATTCCCGAGAATGTAGATCGGGGCCGGTTCATGTTTTTCGTCACGCTGCTCAGCCAGTTTTACTGGGTTTCAGGCGCTACAATTGGCGGTCTTGTTGGATCGTTGATCACATTCAGCACCGAAGGGCTTGATTTTGCGATGTTTGCGATGCTTGCGATGTTTGTGATGATCTTCATGGACCAGTGGATGAAAGAAAAGCAGCATCTCAGTTCTTTGGTCGGCCTTGGTCTGGCAGCAGCCTGCCTGGCGATATTTGGGCCAGACCAATTTATGATTCCTTCGATGATTTCCATTCTGGTGGTCTTAAGCGTGCTGCGTAAGAAAATCACCGCCCTTCAAATGGCTGACGAGCTGACTTCAGACTCCGCTTCAAGTAAAACAGATGATTTAGCTGCTTCAGTGAGTCTCGAGGAGAACCTGTCATCTAATGCGGCAAGGAAACCCCATAGCTTGCTGTGGGGAGGAATTGCCGCTCTCACCTCCTGTTCGATATTTATACTGCTGCCTTTTGTTTATCAATAAGCCATCCATTCGATGACTCAAGTCTTCTTAATTTCTTCCATGAAACAGATGCAGATACCGTAGTCCCATCAAACATCCTGATATTGAAGCTCCCGGATGTTCGTTTTCCAAAGATAAAACACTCCGTTTTCTGGTACCTGATCTTGTCGAAAAGCCGGAATCCTTTAACAACCTTCGCTGACTGGTTCAGTTTCCTGGTTCCGCCTTTGGAAGGATTGAATTTATGGATCTGCCGGTTATGGCATCTTACTTTCCTGCTGAAAAAGACGGTCTGGACTGATCTTGCTTCTGGATGTCCAGAAATGCATCTCGCATCAATATAGTGTTCTTTAGGAAGACCATGCTTAATACGTTCTGCCCTGGTAAGATATCCAAATGTTTCTT
>JADGIS010000063.1 GCA_015233825.1 Erysipelotrichaceae bacterium RD49 | reverse complement strand
CATGATTCCCATAAAAGCCGCATCTGCAAATGAAGCCGGCTTCAAAATCCTGTCTGGAAGCTCAACGTTTCCCTTATGGTATTCCTGGTGGCAGTGCTTGCAGAGCGTAACCAGGTTTTCCGGACGGCTGCTTCCGCCATCTTTTCTTTGGTGGATAGGATGGACCTGCAGTTCCTTGTCTTTTGATTTTCCTTTACAGCACTGGCAGATGTATCTGTCCCTGAACAGCACATAGTCCCTGACGTTAAGCCAGTCTTTCATTTCGCCATTCTGGTAGTTTTTGCCTTCGGGAAGTTTGTCTCCTGCAAGCTGGGCTTTCAGTTTCTGTGTATCAAAAGAGGCTGTCTCAATCACGATCTTTGAAACAGGCAGGATCTTTGCCACTTTCCGGATGACATTTAAATGGCACGTAATCTTCTGTTCCACAGAAGGCGCCAGCCGTCCTTTGTGCTTTGAATGCACCCGGTTGTTAAATTTTGGCTTTCTGTATCTTGTCTTGCGGTTTCTTCTTGTTCTTCTTGCTTCTCTTCTTGCGATCAGTTTTTTAGATCCATCCGTTCTTAACTGTGCATCTTCCGCATAGAGTTCTTTTGTGTCTGTACATGCAGACAATCCAATATGCTTCGATCCTGCATCTACGCCCAATGCGACCGGCTGGACCACATGGGTATCGGGTTCATACAAAAGCTGGATGGGATGGTAAAGGGAGTTCTCTTTACGATCTTAGCTTTCTTTGCTTTTAAAAGTCTGCGGACTTTTCCGCATCGTCTGGTGGGCATCAATGGATTGCCATCAATATCCAGTACATAGGTCAAAGCTTCCGGCATTCCTGATGCCTCCTATCTGTCAATAAACCAGCCAGAAGGCTGTAAGGTATCCTTCACCAATGTTGTAAATGCTTTTTACGTCCTGCTCACCGCCTGTTATCCCGAGCAAGCTTTTAAAGCAGAACCACAGAGCTTAGGACTAGAACGATATCCTAAGGTATGATGACATCAACAACGGAGTTCGTATTGTCCGAGGACAATATTCACCAAGGCTACTCACTGACAACGGCCAAAGCTGTCCTGCCAAACAATGAGGGTGTCTTTCAACCCCCATGGCTTGCCATGGGGTCAGTGAGTGTCCAGAACAACAGGCGATCTTTCAATTGCCCTCTTTTCTTCGGCCTTGCTTTTTCAATCCTCTCCTTTTCGTCTTTAAATGAGGACAAATCCAGGTTCGTTGAATTTTGTTTTTATTTTTATAAGATGCGACCGACAAAAGGATCACAGGTAAATGTATGTTTGTTTAACGTGAACAATTAGATTTGTAATCGATGTTTTAGATTATCTTTTGTCTTCTCATTGTGAATGATTTTGGTCAAATTCACTAAGAAGAAGACTTTTGTCAGGCCCATCTTTATAAGTATAGACAATTTAAAGCGTGTTCGTTGAGCCTGAACCCGGCAAGAAAAGCATCCAGCTTGATTTTTGCCGGGTTTTCGCCTGCTTTCATACGCTTTTCGCATTGATCTTCTCAAAGGCTCGTTCCATTCAATAAGAAAGATTTGGAATCCGCAGTGATCGTTTGCTTGTAAAGCCTCCAGCAGGCTTTCAATGTCTTTCTTTCCAATTGCTGCTGGTCGTCTTTTCTTGCAAATCGTCAAGGCAATGGCATTTCTTCTTAGACACCCACAGCAATCTGGCCAATTGTTATGGTGAAAAGACCGTATCAAAGTCTTGCACCAAAAACCACAATGTTTCCAAAATCCAAGGCCAGGCATCGAAAATATCCGCAAACAAGTAAAGCCAGCTACTAAATCCTGCGAAATTCACCTATTTTTTCCTGCTTTCACGTATTTTCAAGGTCTTCCTTGAATATTTTTTCATTTTTTCAGGCGTTTCCTTGACAGGGGCAGGCAAAATTTTGTAATCTTTCACCAGTCAAAGGCAATGACGCCGCAATGCTTCACTCTTGAACACCCAAGCAGTTCGCTGCTTTCGATTCTGGATCGGGTGTATGGGTGCAGCCGGTCAGTTATTGCCTTTTTTTATTGACAACTAAGGAGATGGATTATGAACACGAACGTCACAGAAATTTTCGGTGAATATGTCTTTGACGATGCCACGATGCGTGAGCGTCTTCCTAAAGAAACATACAAAGAACTGAAAAAAACGATTGACCAGGGCCTGCCTTTAAACCGCAAAATCGCCAATGCTGTAGCGCACGCGATGAAAGTCTGGGCTCTTGAAAAAGGCGCGACTCACTTCACGCACTGGTTCCAGCCAATGACCGGCATCACTGCTGAAAAACACGATTCCTTCATCACCCCTGATGGCCCCGGAAAAGTCATCATGGCTTTCCAGGGAAAAGAGTTAATCAAAGGGGAACCGGATGCTTCTTCCTTCCCAAGCGGCGGCCTGCGCGCCACTTTCGAAGCCCGCGGCTATACCGCATGGGATCCCACAAGCAATGCATTCATCAAAGAAGGCGTTCTGTGCATTCCAACTGCTTTCTGCTCCTATACAGGCCATGCCCTGGACAAGAAGACACCGCTTCTTCGTTCCATGGAAGCCATCAACAAGCAAGCCCTGCGCATTGTGCACCTGTTTGGTAACGATGACGTCACCAACGTAAAAACAACCGTTGGTCCTGAACAGGAATATTTCCTGATTGACCGCGATCTGTACAACCAGCGCCGTGACTTGATCTATGCCGGTCGGACTTTGTTTGGCGCCATGGCGCCAAAAGGCCAGGAAATGGAAGACCATTACTTCGGCACTATCAAAACCCGCGTCAAAGATTTCATGGACGATCTCAACAAGGAACTCTGGAAACTTGGTGTCATGGCCAAAACCCAGCACAACGAAGTGGCTCCAGCCCAGTTTGAAATTGCGCCAATCTTTACCACAACCAACTTGTCCACTGACCAGAACCAGCTGACCATGGAATACATCCAGCGTGTTGCACACCGTCATGGCATGGCTGCCCTGCTTCACGAAAAACCATTCGATGGCATCAACGGAAGCGGCAAGCACAACAACTGGTCTATTTCAACCAACACGGGGGTCAACCTGTTAGAACCAGGCGACACGCCGTACGAAAACCTGCAGTTCCTTTTATTTTTAGCCGCTATTGTCAAAGCTGTTGACGAACACCAGGATCTGTTAAGGCTTTCTGTCGCCACGGCTGGCAACGATCACCGTCTTGGCGCCAACGAAGCACCTCCCGCAATCATCTCCATCTTCACCGGCGACGAACTGGCTGAAGTCATCGAAGCGATCATGCACGATGAAAACTATGGATCCAAAGATAAAGCCTTTATGAACATTGGCGCAGCCGTGTTGCCAAACCTGCCCATGGACACCACCGACCGCAACCGCACCAGCCCATTTGCGTTTACCGGCAACAAGTTCGAATTCAGAATGCCTGGCTCTGCCCAATCCATTGCCGGCATCAACACCACTTTAAATGCCGTCATCGCCCAGTCTTTAGAAGAACTGGCTGATGTTCTGGAAAACGCTGAAGATTTCGATGCTGCCTTGCATCAGCTGCTTCGCGAAACCTTCATCAAGCATTCCCGCATTATCTTCAACGGCAATGGATACAGCGATGAATGGGTTGAAGAAGCAGAGCGCCGCGGCTTGCTCAACTTGAAGACAACCGCGGATGCTGTTCCTTATATCAAGCTGGAAAAGAACATCGAACTCTTTGAGCACCAGCATGTATTAACCCGTGAAGAAGTGGAATCCCGCTATGAAATCCTGATGGAAGAATACGTCAATCTGCTTCATATCGAAGCCTGCACCATGGTTTCCATGGCGCGCAAGGAAATCCTGCCGGCTGTTTCCAAATCCCAAAAACAGCTTGCAGATACCTTGATCGCTAAGAAAGAAGCGGGCCTGGTTCTTCCAGAAAGCTACGAAAAAGCAACTCTGGAAAAATCTTCCGTGCTCTTGAATGCTGCCTACAACGCTTGCGAAGCGTTAGCCGTTGCCAAAGACGAAGTTCTCGCCCTGCCAACTGTGGAAGAAAAAGCAGCATTCGTTAAGGATGTCATCATTCCGGAAATGGATGCCCTGCGTGCACCTTGTGATGAACTGGAGATCATCACGGATTCCAAAGACTGGCCATTCCCAACCTACGGAAAACTGCTGTTCGGTCTTTAAAAATTTCAAGCGGCTTGAAGCCGCTTGTTTTTTACCCCATACAGCCAAATTTTTTAGTAGATCTTCATTTCAAAAACCCCTTTCATAAAGATCTGTTTAGATCCACCTGGCGAAAGGAAAGATCTGCCTGTTTCGCTTTTCAAACTTTAAAGGACACCTTTCAGAGGTGTTCTTGAAAAACCAGACTCCCAGCACAAATCTGAGCCAAACCTCATCTGCCTGCCCAAGCAAAACACAAACTGACAGCCCTGGCTGCCAGCTTCAAAAGCGATCAAAGCTCAGGCCTGGAGGACAGGATTGTGTTTCTGGTTTTTCAAGAACGTCTCTGGACCCGGACGCTGTACGCATTGGCTTTTTTGTCAGTTTTCATATATTTTCAGAAAAGAAAATGAAAGTTCGGGCATCTGTTCAAAGATCTGCGCTCTGGACCCGTCAGAATTTGCTGACTGCGCCAGTCTTTGATTTCGATTCTTGAGTAGATCCAAAACGGCCTGCCACCCGTTCTGGATGCCTTGAATCAAGAGTGACACCAGTCAAAAGGAGAACCTGTATGTGTACTGTATTTGCGATTGAAACCGATCGACCGGACCTTTCTAAAATCGAAGCCGCACTCCAAAAAACAGAAAGCCGCGGCCCGGATGATCAGCGGATTGCCGTTCTGGACAATGCTGTGCTCGGCTTTCAGCGATTATCCATCATGGGCGTTGCCTCTACCGGCATGCAGCCCTTCTTCCTCAATGAAAATGCAGCCATCTGCAATGGTGAAATTTATGGGTTCCGCCCGATCAAAGAACACCTGCAGGCCAAAGGATACTCATTCCTTTCCGAATCGGACTGTGAAATCCTGCTGCCTTTGTATGAGGAATATGGAATGCAGATGTTCAAGATGCTGGACGCGGAATATGCCTGCGTGATCTACGATGGCAAAAGCGGCCATTTAATCGCCGCCCGCGATCCGATCGGCATCCGTCCGCTCTACTATGGCTATACCCCAAAAAACGAAATTGTCTTTGCTTCCGAAGCAAAAAACCTTACTGGTCTTGTGGAAAAGATTCTTCCTTTCCCGCCCGGCCACTATTACAAAGACGGCCAGTTTATCTGTTATCGTGATATGACGAAAGTCGATGAAGTGATCCATGCAGATCTCGAAACCGTCTGCCAGGGCATCCATGACCGCCTGGTCGATGGCGTGCTCAAGCGTTTAGACTCCGATATGCCGGTTGGCTACCTGCTGTCGGGAGGCTTGGACTCTTCGCTGGTCTGCGCAATTGGCGCCGCTAAATCCGACAAACCGATTGAAACCTTTGCGATTGGCATGGATACCGATGCGATTGACTTAAAATATGCAAGACAAGTCGCTGAATTTATTGGTTCCAACCACCATGAGCTGATCATGACCGAACAAGAAGTGCTCGATGCCCTGGAAGAAGTCATCGCTGAACTGGCGACCTTCGATATCACCACCATCCGCGCCTCGATGGGAATGTATTTGATCTGCAAGAAGATTCATGAAATCTCCGATGTGCGCGTGCTGATGACTGGTGAAATTTCCGATGAGTTATTTGGCTACAAATACACCGACTTTGCTCCAAACGCCGAAGAATTCCAGAAAGAAAGCGAAAAGCGTATCCATGAACTCCACATGTACGATGTGCTGCGGGCTGACCGCTGCATTTCGACTCATTCAATGGAAGCCCGCGTTCCTTTTGGCGATCTTGACTTTGTCCAATACGTCATGGCGATTGATCCAGCCATGAAGATGAACACCTACAACATGGGCAAATACCTGCTGCGCCATGCCTTTGAACAAGACCATCTGCTGCCCGAAAGCATCTTATTCCGCCAGAAAGCGGCCTTCTCCGATGCGGTCGGCCACAGTATGGCGGATGATCTCAAGGCCTACGCCGAAGCGAAATATACCGATGAAGAATTTGCCCAGAAAGCCAGCCAGTATACCTGGTCTGCCCCGTTTACCAAAGAATCTTTGTTATACCGTGAAATTTTTGAAAAGTGCTATCCAGGCCAGGGTGAAATGATCGCCGGCTTCTGGATGCCAAACGCTGCATGGGAAGGCTGCAACGTCAATGACCCATCGGCCCGTGTGCTTTCCAACTATGATCAGAGTGGAAACTAGAAAGGAAAGTGTATGAACGAATTTTTAAAAGAACATGACGCCTGCGGGATCGGCACCGTCTGCCAGATCGATGGCTCCCAATCCCATGACGTAGTCGACCAGGCTTTGCATATCGTTGAAAAACTCGAACACCGTGCCGGCAAAGATGCCAGCGGCACAGTCGGGGATGGTGTCGGCATCCTGCTGCAGATTTCCGATGACTTCTTTGAAAAAGTAACCAAAGAAGAGGGCATTCCCTATCATCCCGAAGGCAAATCCGGAGTCGGCATGTTTTTCTTCCCCCAGGATCCGCTGGAAAGAAACCAGGCCAAGCGCTTGTTTGAAACCATCGCCCGCAAAGAAGGCTGCACCTTTGATGGCTGGCGCAAAGTCCCCGTGCAAGAAGAAATCCTCGGCCAGAAAGCAAGAGATTGCGAACCAAGCATCTGGCAGGCTTTTCTGACCGCTCCAGAGGACATTCAAACCAAGCGCGAATTTGACCGGCTGCTCTACGTGATCCGCCGCGAATTTGAAAAAAGCTGCCCCAATACCTATGTTGCTTCCCTCTCCTGCCGGACCATCGTCTACAAAGGCATGTTTTTAGTCGACCAGCTGCGCCGCTTTTATGAAGATTTGCAGGATCCCGATTACAAGAGCGCCATTGCGATCGTCCATTCCCGTTTCTCCACCAATACCACCCCATCGTGGAAACGCGCCCATCCTAACCGCTTGATCGCCCACAATGGGGAAATCAACACCATCCGCGGCAATGCCAACCGGATGTTAGCCCGTGAAGAATCCATGGCTTCGCCGCTGATCGATGAACAGTACAAAAAAGTTCTGCCGGTCATCAACCCGGATGGCTCGGACTCTTCGATGTTAGACAACACCCTTGAATTCTTGATGATGAACGGCATGGATTTGGCCAAAGCCGTTGCCATCTCGATTCCTGAACCTTGGAAACATGTCCCCATGGACCAGGCCAAAAAAGATTTCTACCACTATTACGCCACGATGATGGAACCGTGGGATGGCCCGGCTGCCATCTTGTTCAGCGATGGCGAAGTGTGCGGGGCGGTGCTTGATCGCAACGGCTTGCGTCCAGCCCGTTATTACATCACCGATGATGGCTTGTTCATCCTTTCTTCTGAAGTGGGCGTCCTGGATCTTCCTCCTGAAAAGATCAAAGTCAAATCCCGCCTGATGCCAGGCAAAATGCTGTTGATCGATACCAAGCAGGGCCGCATGATTCCGGATGAAGAACTCAAGAAAATGTACGCTTCCAAAAATCCGTATGGGGAATGGCTCAATTTGAAGCTGCTGCACTTAGAGGATTTAAAAGCGCCCGATAAAAAGCCGCGCATGCACTCCCAGGAGCTACGCGACCAGTTGTACCGCGTCTTTGGCTACACGTATGAAGATGTCAACGACCAGATTCTGCCCATGGCCAAAGACCACAAAGAACCCGTCGCTTCGATGGGCACGGATGTTCCACTGGCTTTGCTGTCCAAGCTGCATCCTTCCTTGTTCCACTACTTCAAGCAGCTCTTTGCCCAGGTCACCAACCCGCCAATCGACTCGCTGCGTGAAAAAGTCGTCACGGATACGACCATCTATATCGGCTCTTCCGGCAATCTGCTAGAAGAAAAAGCCAACAACTGCGCGATGCTGGAGATCAATCATCCGATTCTCGATGCCAGGGATATGGATAAGATCCGCCACCTCGATAAACCCGGCTTAAAAAGCCGCGTCATTTCCCTGCTGTTCTATAAAGGCATGCCGCTCAAGGACGCTTTGGACCAGCTCTTTATCGAATGCGACCGCGCATACCGGGATGGCTGCTCGATTTTGATCCTGTCGGATAAAGGCGTGGATGAAAGCCACATGGCCATTCCAAGCCTGCTTGCTGTATCGGCCCTCGAACAGCATTTAGTCCGTACCAAAAAGAAAACCGCGATGTCCATTCTCCTGGAATCCGGCGAACCCAAAACGGTTCATGAATTTGCAGCGCTCCTTGGCTTTGGTGCCAGTGCCATCTATCCTTACCTGGCCCATGAATGCATCGAAGAGCTGATCGAGAAAGATATTCTCGATAAAGAACCATCCAAAGCGATTGAAGATTATAACGCCGCCATACTTTCCGGCATTGTCAAAATTGCCGCCAAGATGGGTATCTCGACGCTGCAATCCTATCAGGGCGCCCAGATCTTTGAAGCCATCGGTATTTCCAAAGAGGTGATCGATGCTTACTTCACCAACACCCAGTACGAAATGGGCGGCATCGGCTTGAAGGAAATCGAAGAAGACCTCTTATGGCACCATACCCGCGCCTTTGATCCGCTCGGCCTTTCGGTCAACACGTCTTTAGACTCCACCGGTTTTCATAAACTGCGTTCGGGCAAAGGCAAAGAAGACCACCTCTACGATCCCAAAGCGATCGTCATGCTCCAGAAAGCAACCCAGGCAGGCGATTATGAACTGTTCAAAGAGTATTCCAGGATGGTTCATGATGCCAAACGTCCCCATAACTTGCGAAACCTGTTCAAATTCAAAGGCGGCAATCCGATCCCGCTTGAAGAAGTTGAACCCATTGAAAATATCCTGCGCCGCTTCAAGACAGGGGCGATGTCCTATGGCTCGATCTCCCAGGAAGCGCATGAATGCATGGCCCAGGCCATGAACGCGCTGCATGGCCGCTCCAACTCCGGTGAGGGCGGTGAGCGTCCCGAGCGCTATGGCACCGATAAAAACTCAGCCATCAAGCAGGTTGCTTCCGGCCGGTTTGGCGTGGATTCCGCCTACCTTTGCTCAGCCAACGAGATCCAGATCAAGATGGCCCAGGGGGCAAAACCAGGCGAAGGCGGCCATTTGCCAGGCGGCAAGGTGTATCCATGGATTGCCAAAACCAGATGCTCCACGCCGGGTGTGACCCTGATTTCCCCACCGCCTCATCATGATATTTATTCGATCGAAGACTTAGCCCAGCTGATCTTCGACTTGAAAAACGCCAACCGCGATGCCCGCATTTCTGTTAAGCTGTGCGCCGAAAACGGTGTTGGCACAGTCGCATGTGGTGTAGCCAAAGCAGGTGCCAGTGTCATTTTGATCTCTGGCTATGATGGCGGAACCGGCGCTGCCGGCCAGTCTTCCATTCACCATGCGGGCCTTCCTTGGGAACTTGGCCTGATGCAGTCCCATAAAGAGCTCGTTGCCAACGGCCTGCGCAACCAGGTCATCCTGGAAACTGATGGCAAGCTGATGAGCGGCATCGACGTGGCCATTGCCGCATTGCTTGGAGCGGAAGAATATGGCTTTGCCACCGCACCATTAGTCACGATGGGCTGTCGGATGATGCGTGTCTGCTCTCTGGATACCTGCCCATTTGGCGTGGCAACGCAAAATGAAGAACTGCGCAAACGCTTTAAAGGCAAACCCGAATACGTCATGAACTTCATGCGCTTTACCGCGATGGAACTGCGCGAAATTATGGCCGAACTGGGCTTCAGGACCCTGGATGAAATGATCGGCCATGCCGAACTGCTCGAAGTCGATGAAACCATCACCCCAAGAGCCGGCTTAGCCCATCTGGATGCCCTGCTTGAACAGATCCAGCCGGCCCACCACCAGCCCGAAGCGTCTTATGACTTCCAGCTGGAAAAGTCACTGGATGTGGATGAACTGCTGCCAAAACTTGGCAGAGCCCTCAAACGGCGCAAACCCGCCTCGATGGATGTCGATATCTGCTCCACCAACCGCACCTTCGGTACGATCTTAGGCTCTGAAATCACCAAATCGCTCAAGCCGGGTGAAGAACTTCAGGACGATCTGATTACCGTCCGCGCCCATGGCGGTGCCGGCCAGTCTTTTGGAGCCTTCATTCCTAAAGGTCTTCGCTTAGAATGCGAAGGCGATGCCAATGACTACTTTGGCAAGGGCCTGTCTGGGGGAACCCTGGCGATCTATCCGCCAAAAGTGGATGGCTTTAAAGCTGAAGACAACGTCATCATCGGCAACGTCGCTCTCTATGGGGCAACCAAAGGCAAGGCCTTTATCAACGGCATTGCCGGCGAGCGGTTCTGTGTCCGCAACTCGGGAGCCATCGCAGTCGCTGAAGGCTGCGGCGACCATGGTCTGGAATATATGACCGGCGGCATTGCAGTCGTGCTTGGCAAGACTGGCAAAAACTTTGCAGCCGGCATGAGCGGCGGCATTGCCTACGTGCTCGATGTCGATCACGATCTGTATCTCAACGTCAACCAGGAGCTGGTGGATATCGAAATGGTGGAATCCAAACAGGATATCGAAACCCTCCAGCATATTCTCCAGGAACATGTCAAAGCCACGAACAGCGCGCTTGCCAAAGAGATCCTGAAGGACTACCAGAACAACCTCTCGCACTTCAAGAAAATCGTGCCGCGCGACTACCAGAAAGTCCGCGACCAGATCAAGTATCTTGAAGACCGCGGTTACAATCACGATGAAGCCACTCTGAAAGCCTTCAGAATGGTTCATCCGCAGTGAAGAAAGGAAAGGAAAACGTCATGGATAAAAACTTTGGATTTCTCCAGTACGACCGCCAGGATGACCCGATCGTTCCGGCCGAAGAACGCCTGAAATCATTCCAGGAATTCCACCGCCCTCTCGATGTCGAAGCCAGACGCAAACAAGCGGCGCGCTGCATGCACTGCGGCGTTCCTTTCTGCCAGTCGGCCATCGAACTCAAAGGCATGGTGACCGGCTGCCCGCTGCACAACCTCATCCCCGAATGGAATGAAGAACTGTTTTTAGGCAACGACCAGTACGCACTGATCCGCCTGTTAAAAACCAACCCCTTCCCCGAATTTACCAGCCGTGTCTGCCCGGCGCTTTGCGAAAAGGCCTGCATCAACGGCATTGACTCCAAGCCGACAACCATTCACGACAATGAATTTTTCATCATTGAAAACGGCTTTAAGCAAGGCTGGATGAAACCCCAGGACATTAAGGAACGCACCGGCAAGAAAGTGGCCATCATCGGTAGTGGGCCGGCAGGTTTGAGTGCTGCTTACTTTCTCAACCAGCGCGGCCACCAGATCGATGTGTATGAGCGCGAAGATCATCCGGGAGGCCTGTTGATGTATGGCATCCCCAACATGAAGCTCGACAAATCCGTGGTTGACCGCCGCATTGATCTGTTAGAAAAAGAAGGCGTGCGCTTCATCCTCAATACCGAAGCGGGCAAAGATATCTCCCGGCAGGAGCTCGAAGACAATTACGATGCTATCGTCATGGCAACCGGCTCTACTCTTCCCAGATCCCTTGCCGGGGTTAACGACCAGCTTAGCGGCATCTATTATGCGGTCGATTTTCTCAAGCAGACCACCAAAGACCTGCTGGCCAAGCGTCCTTGGTCCATCGATGCCAAAGACAAAAACGTCATCATCGTCGGGGGCGGCGATACCGGAAACGACTGCACCGGAACCGTCCTTCGCCAGGGCTGCAACTCGGTGACTGCCTTGGAAATGATGCCCAAGCCACCCGTTGAACGGCTTGAAAGCAACCCCTGGCCCGAATGGCCGAAAGTGCTCAAAGTCGATTATGGCCAGACCGAATCGATCGAGCGCTTTGGCAAAGACCCGCGCTTGTTTACCACGACGATCTCCGAAGTTTATGAAGAGGACGGCCATATCACTGGCGTGCAGATCGTCAAATTAGGATCCGACCGCAAGCCGATTGAAGGTACCGAAGAATACCTGCCCTGCGACCTGCTTTTGATTGCAGCCGGCTTTATCGGTGTGCCCAACGAACTGTCCTCCAGCTTCGAGCTGCCCTTGACCGGCCGCAATACCATCAGCACCAACGGCGATTCCAAGCATGTCGATGGCAAGCTCTTTGCGTGTGGTGACTGCCGCCGCGGCCAGTCCCTGGTTGTCTGGGGCCTGATGGAAGGCAGAACCTGCGCCCGCGAAGTCGATGAAAGCTTAATGGGCTATTCCAATATCGAATGATTTTAGTTTCCAATCGCTTAGACAAACGCCTCTTTAAAAAAGCGGTTTTTGGAAGATAAAATTCCAATCATCCTTTTCCATTCAAAAACTATGGATTTTCTATATTTATTGACGATTTGCATATTCGTTCTATAAACCAGCAATCCGCGTGATTCTCTATCTGAATCACGCGGATTTTTTATCTCCATAAATATAAGTCATCTCCGTATGAATTGTACCTAATCCCATAAAAAACTCATAAAGCGGTTTTTTTATAGTGGGGATTTGTTGTAGAGTATAACTACGAAATAAGAATTACACATTGTCCTTTAAGAATTATGAATACACTTGAGATTATTCAACAATCCATCAAAATGGTCCGGTATCAATACAAATTCTCGCCAGTATTTATTATTCATCTATATGAAAATAGCCAGCAGTTCATCTCAATCCAAATCATCTACAGGCTATTCGTAGAGTGGACAATGACTTTTCTAATTCTTATTGCTTTAAGATTGGAGGATAAAGTATTATGAAACACAGACTTAGTGCGTTGGCTCTGGCTTTATCTATGGGCTTATCGCTTGCTAGTCCAATTGCGGCAGATGACTTTGAAAGTAATGAATTTGATGACATAACTGAGACTGCTACAACTAAAGCTAAAGTTATTGGACTAGGAGATGAAAATCTATCAAATGATCAAGATGGTGATCAGATTATCAAAGACGATAAACAAGATAATAATAGTTCATCTGAATATGTACTGAATGTTGATAAAGAAACAACGTTATTTACAAAAGAAAAGTTTCCGGATCCAGCTTTCCGGAATTATCTAATCGATAAATTTGAAGAACGTCACGAAAATCCTATTAATGATCTAAATAATTTTGATGAAAATCTAATTATTGGAGGAGCAAGTGATCATCCTGCTGCGAAATTAATCAAAAACTTAAGCGGTATTGAATACCTGGGAAATTTAAAAACTATCTCCTGTATTGGTTTAACATCACTTGCAGATTTTTTATTTGACAGCAATCAAACTTTATCAACAGTCTCTATCACTGATTGCCCAGTATTGACTAAAATCAATCTTGATTCATGTTGTAAATTAGCTAATTTAACTGTTAAGAATAATCATTCACTTAACAGCTTAAGTTGCGCTAGTGATAACCAACTAACATCGTTGAATATCGAAAATAATCCTATCCTGACTCTTATTAACTGTTCATCACCTTTACAAGGTCAACTTGCTATAAAAGGATGTAGTAATCTAGAGACACTATATGTTAATGATACTAATCTAACATCTCTTGATATTAAAGAATGCACAAAACTTCAGGTGATGTTGTGTAGTGGAAATAAATTATTAAAAAGCCTCGATCTAAGTCAGAACTTAGCATTATGGTCTCTAAACTGTAACGATAATCCAGTTCTTGAATCATTAATGTTTGTAGAAAATGGGACTCTTAGTGCAATCAGTTGCTGGAACAATCCGTCTCTAAATAATCTTGATCTTGAAAAGCTATCAAATTTAAGATCATTAGATTGTCACGGCACTCATTTGGCATCATTAGATTTCAGCAAGAATCCTAGATTAGAAACGTTGAACTGTTCTAAAACACTAATCAAAAAACTGGATTTAAGCGGTCTTAAAAATCTAAAAGAAGTTGAGTCTAAAGATAATCCTTATTTAGAAGACTTAAACGCCGAAGGATGTATAAATCTGAAAAAATTAGATTGTAGACAATCAGCCACTCCAAATTTATTGACTAAAATTAATATTAGAGGATGTTCTAGTGTTTCGTCTCAATGACATTTTGAATAATTTCTTAGTCGTAAATCTGCCCTGTACCATATCTTGGTTCAGGGTACTTTTTTGTCAATAGTTGAATGAATTCTACGAAAAGTAGATACACTCATCCCATTGGTGTTTGGTAAATCAAACTGGTAATTGAAATATCAATCCTGGCTTAACTTGGGATAAAGATGATCAAGCTTGGTTCTTGCGTCATTTACTGTAAACTGCCAATTGATTGCTTTCGTGCTTTCTCTGCGCG